>CAZIVE010000060.1:0-16139 GCA_964542435.1 uncultured Parabacteroides sp. | reverse complement strand
ACCGCATGGCGCAGCCTTGCGACTATCTGTAGAAATGCATACCCACACACAAAAAATCCGGCATGGCGCAGCCTTGCCACCTGTCGCGACAATGCCTATACGAACCGTTATTCGAAAAAGGAAATACGAGGTCGGACTTGACATTTCGCTCTGTTTGCTTTACTTTTGTAGCGAATAAAAATAGATCATGAAGATAATCAGAGAAACGGACAAGATTGACGTGACGGAGATAGCGGCCACGGCGGGATTCTTCGACGGCGTTCATCGTGGCCATCGGTTTCTCATCGAGGAACTGAAGCAGCGGGCAAAGGCGCGCCACCTTCCTTCGGCTGTCGTCACCTTCGTGCAGCATCCACGCTTCGTCCTGAACAATGATTACCGTCCGCAGCTTCTCAACACCTTCGAGGAAAAGATGGCAAGGCTGGAAACGACCGGTGTTGACTATTGCATCGTTCTTGAATTCACCAAGGAGCTGTCCGAGCTCTCTGCGGAAGCCTTTATCCGCGACATTCTCTGCAAGCGATTCCATGTAAAGATGCTTCTCGTGGGTTATGACCATCGTTTCGGACACAACCGCACGGATGGTTTTGAACAATATGTGCACTATGGTTCTGCCTGCGGAATGGAAGTGCTCAAAGCTGCTCCGCTTTCCGAAGGAGATCGTCCTGTCAGCTCGTCGGAGATCCGAAGGCTGCTCGAATGGGGAAAGATTGACGAAGCCAACGAAATGCTTTGCACCCCGTATTCTATAGAAGGACATATCGTAAGCGGCGCACAAGTGGGCAGAACCATCGGTTTCCCCACAGCCAATATTGCGGTTGACGACCCGACGAAGATCGTCCCCAAGATCGGCGTCTATGCCGTGCGCGTCACCATCTGCGGAGAAACGCATAAAGGCATGCTCTATATCGGAAGCCGCCCCACGCTGGACGACGGACGAGCCGTTTCGATGGAGGTCAATATCTTTGATTTCTCGAGAGACATCTATACCGACAAGATCGTCGTGGAATTCATCCATTGGGTTCGTGAAGATATCCGCTTCGAATCGGTGGAGAAACTGAAAGAACAACTTGAAAAAGACAGGAGGAGCGTAAATGGAATGTTATTATGATGCCATCGACACATTGAAGGGGATGATTTCGCATCCGTCAGTGAGCCGCGAGGAGAAAGAGGTCGCCGACTTTCTGGAACAAACCTGGAGCAAGGCGGGCTACAAGATGCTGCGCTCAGGCAACAACCTTTGGACATCCGCTCCGGATTTCGACCTCTCGAAACCGACGCTTCTGCTCAACGCTCATATCGACACGGTGAAACCGGCTTCAGGCTGGACCAAAGATCCCTTCACGCCTCTTGAAGAGGACGACCGCATCTACGGACTTGGCAGTAATGACGACGGAGGCAGTGTAGTCTCGCTCTTCGCCGCCTTCACGCAGCTCTCACAGCGTCCGCAGCCCTACAACCTCATCTTCCTCGCGTCGTGCGAAGAGGAGGTTTCCGGAAAAAACGGCATAGAAAGTGTTCTGCCAAAGCTTCCGCCCATCACCTTCGCCGTAGTCGGCGAACCGACAGGACTGCAACCGGCCGTTGCCGAGAAGGGACTGATGGTGCTCGACTGCACGACACACGGAAAGGCGGGACATGCCGCACGCAACGAAGGCATCAATGCCATTCTGCTTGCCATGAAGGAGATCGAATGGTTCTCCACCTATCATTTCCCCGAAGAGAGTCCGCTGCTCGGTCCGGTGAAGATGAGCGTCACGATCATTCGTGCGGGAACACAGCACAACGTCATCCCGGACTGCTGCGACTTCACCGTCGATGTCCGTACCAACGAATGTTATGACAACGAAACGCTGCTCGCACGAATCAAGGAGCAGGTTCATTGCGACGTGAAGGCCCGCAGCACGCGGCTCAGCTCTTCACGCACCGACCCGAATCATCCGTTCGTGCAGCGTGCGCTGATGCTGGGGAAGACGCCATTCGGATCACCCACGCTGAGCGATCAGGCGCTGATACATTTCCCATCCGTAAAGATCGGACCGGGCGAATCCTCTCGCTCCCACTCTGCCGACGAATTCATCTGCGGAGCTGAAATACGCGAAGCCATCGACACCTATATCAGTCTGCTCGACGGACTCCATCTATGCTGAAGAAGATCCTCGGAACCATCGGGACGCGCTACATGATTGCCCTCCTCAATCTGCTGCTCATCTTCGTCAACGCCCGTGTGCTGGGCGTGGAAGGTGTGGGATTGGCCGGGATCATCGTCGCCTCGGTGAATATCGTGACCATCTTCAACGGCATTCTTGCCGGCAACACCATCGTCTATTTCATGAACCGCTATTCGATGCGCGCCATCATCCTTCCGGCATACGCCTGGGCACTGATCGGCTCGCTTTTCGCCGGCGGCGTCATGATGCTGTTCGATATGGTTCCGGCAGAATATGGCTGGGACATTGTCTGGCTCTCGCTGATCAGTTCGCTCGTCACGGCCAACGCCCGTTTTCTGCTGGGTAAAGACCGCATCGCCGGATTCAACCTCACCTTCGTACTGCAAGGCGGACTGCTATTTTTTGTACTGCTCGTCCTCTATTATGTAATGGATAAAGGCGACGTCCGCTCGTACGTCAACGGAATGTACATCACCAATCTGGTAGCTTTCATCGTCAGTCTGCTGTTGGTGATGCCGCTTCTGGACAAGGAGAAGGAGCGACCACAGATTGCCCTCGTTCCGTTACTCAAGGAGATGTTCGCCTACGGACTCTGGGCCGGAGCCGACAATCTTGCGGAGGTCTTCACCACACGACTCAACTATTACTTTATCCGTCGCTGGGGAGGATTGGGCAGCGTCGGTTTGCTCGATGCGGGCACGAAGATTTCGGAAAGTGTCTGGCACATCAGCCGCAGCGTCAGCTTCATCGAATATGAAGAGGTGGCTCGCACCAACGAGGCCGAACGTCAGAAGGAGATCACGCTCCGCCTCTTCCGCGTCACGCTCTGCGCCATGGCTGCTGTGATGCTCTGCATCCTCTGCATTCCCGAATGGGTTTACACCGATTATCTCTTCACCGCTGAATTTGTCGGAATGCGCAAGGTCATCATCGGACTGGCAGTCGGCATCGTTGCACTCGGCTGCAACAGCATCCTCAGCCATTACTTCATCGGCAGCGGCCGCATCAAACTGAGTACAGCCAGTTCGTGCGTCGGCTTCGTCACGCTGCTCATAGCCGGTTATCTGTTCATCCCGGCCTTCGGCATCTTCGGATCGGCCATCACCACCAGCATCGCCTTCACCGCCATGCTGCTTTTCTCCCTCATCGTCTTCATCCGCATCACCCACGCCAAGATCACCGACTTCATTCCGAAAGGAAGTGATTTCAGAGAGGTGAAGAAGCTGTTTGGAAAGAAATAATACATCGTATGATAATCTAAAAAAATAGAATCAAACAACATTTATCATGAAACGCATCTTCATCCTTTTCATCGCGCTGCTCTCGTTTTCATTCGTCCAGGCTCAGATTCCCTGGAAGAACGGGAAGAAGGCGGCAGTCGTACTGACGTATGACGACGGACTGACGTCGCAACTGCAATATGCCATCCCCGAACTGGACTCGGTCGGATTCAGAGGTACGTTTTATCTGTTCGGAGCCGGATTAAAGGCGGAAGAGACGGAGGCTTGGAGACGCGCAGCGGCTGAAGGTCACGAACTGGGCAATCACACCATTTATCATCCATGCGGACGTTCCGACGCAGACTCGACGGACTGCCACGCGCTGGATTGCTACACGGTGAAGGACATTCTCAACGAGATCGCCCAGATGAACAAATGGCTCGTAGCCATTGACGGGCGCTCGGAACATTCCTTCGCCTTTCCCTGCTGCCTGACGAAAGCCGGCGGTGAGGATTATTCGAAGCCGATCGTAGAAAAAGGTCTGGCGAAATATTCCCGCGGAGGCGGCGAGCGCATCATCACTTCGGTTGATTCACTCGACTTTGCCAACGTGCCCACCATCGCCGCCATGAACGACCATGCCAACGCCGACTGGATCATTGCACAAATCGAGCGCACCGTCAAAGCACATGGCGCCATCGTCATCATCTTCCACGGTGTAGGCGGCGATTACCTTACCTTCTCTGCCGCCGACCATCGCAAGCTTCTCTCCTATCTGAAGGCTCATGAAAACGAAATCTGGACGGCGCCTTTCTCACAAGTAATGACTTATCTCTCCGGTTTGAGACAACATTAAGCGATAAAAACAACTTCCCCGGATTTACGGAGGCCCATCGAAAGGATGAAAGCCATCGCCGCAAATCCGGGGAAGCATCTTTATAATCTCAAACGTGTTCGGAACCGTTTATTTTCCGTCCCAATCGAACTCGTTGACGTATTTATGTTTGCTGAACTGCTTGTTGACCGGAGTGAAATACTTTGAAAGGATGGCATAAAGCCCCGGATCGTAACGGCGAAGTTCTTCACGCGTATTGACTTTGTTATGCTTGCCGTCGCCATTGTCATTATCGACTTCAGCGTTCACATTGAACCAATCCTGCACACCTTCAGCAAAATATTCCTCGACATTGGTAGCCGCATACGTATTTCTCCAACGTCCTTTAGCCACAGCAGCGTCCAAAGACTTCTGCAGTTCATCGTTGAAATTTGGATGATTGGGTCGAATGCCGACGTTGTGAATTGTATGGGCAAACTCATGAATCAGGATATCCTCGGCATGATACTTGTCGATCTGATAGGCCAGGATATTCTCTTCAGCACAGGTAGAGAAAGGCTCTTCGATGCCACCGGAACCCAATCCGCGAGCACGTACATCCCAGTTGATGGTTGTGTCGTTGACCAGTTCGTGATGTTCGGGAATATCGGTCGTACCTTCATAGCGTGCCATGATTCCGATACGGGTCTTATAATGCTTGAGCGTTTCCAGAACCTCCTTTGGCAAAGCATCCGTTTCCCCTTTGATGGAAACGTACGCCGCATAAAAGCAGGAATCGGGCACACGCCACGAACTGCACACATGAATGCCGTTGACGTTCATGTATTTCTTGTAGAACGGATCCAGCTTGAGGCTGTCGGGCGGCGCTGTGATCTTGGGAGTGTCAACTAACTGGGCCATCTGAGGAACGTGTGTTTTCACGGCAGAGACAGGACGTTTGGCAAATGCATTACTTGATCCGGCGAGCAAAAGAGCTGCACCGGCGATGCAGAAGAGAATGTTTTTGTTCATTTTATTTTAATAATTGGTCTTTCGTCTTGGCAAATGTAAGATAAATGGCATAAAAAGATTTCGTTTCCCCACAAATAATTCTAAAAAAGATATCTTTGTTCCATCATGAATATCGAGAAAGAGAAAGACAAGGGGAAAAGAGAAGCGTCAAGTCATTTCAACGTACAAACGAGGCGTTTGACAGACCAATCCGGTCGCTTCCACCACACTTTTTTTCAAACGATTGATTAAGTCCGTACATTTGCCCAACAATCCATAAAACAAAACGACATGAAAAGAAAGAGTTTGCTGATATTTCTTCCGGTACTCGCCATTCTCTGTTTCACCGGATGTTCTTCCGATGATGACGACTCAACAAATACAACGACCACGCCTACGACCAACACAACGACGGAGACGACATTGACGGACAATCAGAAACTGAACACTTTCACTTACGAAATGCTGAAAGATTATTACTACTGGACGACCAGTCTGCCCAGCAGCGTCAAGAGTTTCCCCGACGAAGAACCGGCCACTTGGCTCGACTCGCTTCGCTACAAAGACGACAAATGGTCGTACATCGAAAAGGAGGAGACTTCATCCTCAACGACGAAGGCCTTCTCGACAGGTGATAAGATCTACACCACGGGCTTCGGATTCGACATCTCCTTCGGCTCGTTTACCAACACCAGCGAATATTTCGCCTTCGTCAACTTCGTTTACAAAGGCACACCGGCAGAAACGGCAGGCATCAAACGCGGCGACATCATCATCAAGATCGACGGCAGCGCCATCACTACATCCAATTACATGAAACTCTACAATGCCACCAGCCTCACACTGACAATGGGCACCTACGATAAAACTTCCGGATCCATCAGCGCCTCCACAGGCAGTCCGCTTACCTTGTCGAACGCCACATACTGGGGCGATCCGGTAAATTACTATTCCATCATCACGAAAGGCAGCAAAAAAATCGGTTATCTGATGTACACCGACTTTGCCTCTGCCGCTGACGACGAAATGGACGCCGTGCTCCAGAAGTTCAAAGATGCCAACGTTACGGATGTGATACTCGATCTGCGTTACAATTCCGGCGGCGAAGTGTCGAGCTTCGTACATCTGTGCAGTGAACTGGCTCCTTCGACATCGGTAAAGAGCGGCGCACTGCTTCTGCAGAACACATGGAACGACACCTACATGGCAGCCATCAAAAAGGCCGGTAAGGAGAAAAGCCTCAACAACTACTTCGATCCGACGGTCACGCTCAACCTCAACATGGATCATGTCTATATCCTCACAGGTTACATGACGGCTTCCGCATCTGAATCCACCATCATCGGTTTACAGCCCTATATGACCGTAACCACCATCGGCGCGACAACTTACGGCAAATGTTACGGCGGTCCGATATTCAATCCGAGCGACTACAAATCGAGCTGGAGCAGTCTGGACTGCTGGATGCTCTACTGCATCGGCTACAAGACAGCCAATGCCAGCGGCTACACCGACTTCTACGACGGCATTACACCGACCCTCTCTGTCGATCAGGACATTGAGACCGTTCCTGTCGGCGATGAATCCGACGGACTTCTCAGCGTAGCGCTTGCCAAGATCACCGGCACATCCGCCACGACCAAGAGCTCGTCACGCGTCAGCCTTCTCAAGTTGAACAAGAGTTGGGTCAACGCCAAAGGCATCCTTCGCACCGAACAATATCAGAAGCTTCCGGTGAAGATGGAATAACATCTTATTCTTTAGGGTAGTTCTTTTGCATCAAGTCAAAAGAAATACCCTGCTTTTACCAAGCTTTTCTCAGAAGAGCGGACAAACAAATTTGAATCATCTTTTAAATCTCTTATTAAAAAAAGTATATTCCAATCAGAAGTTTTTACCTTTGTGAATATGAAAATACTGATATCAGGAATACACGGTTTTGTAGCACTCTATCTGGTCAAGGAATTAAAAGGCAATGAAATTTATGGACTTGACATGATTGACACACCGGTGGATGGCGTGGAACAGATTTTCACCTGGAAAGATCTGAACGAAGGAAAGATTCCCGACGTGGACTCCATCATCCATCTGGCCGAGAAAGGTGACGACCGTACGAACATAGGCAACAAACAAGACTATCTGGACTCCAACACACGACTGACAGAACGCATCTTCGATTACTTCCGTCTCTCGTCAGCGAACCGCTTCATCTTCTTCAGCTCTGTAAAGGCCGCCGCAGACTCCGTGAATGGCGAAGTACTCACCGAAGAGGTGGAACCCCAGCCTGTCGGTCCTTACGGAGAAAGCAAGATACGCGCCGAGCGATATGTGACAGCACTCACACACGACGATCAGCCGCAGAAAGTCTATATTCTGCGTCCTTGCCTGATCCATGCACCCGGAAATATGGGCAACATGGGATTTGTCTATCGCATCATCAGTCGCGGTTTTCCCTGGCTTTTGGGCGCGTATGACAGCAACCGCTCCTACACGAGCATCGACAATCTCTGTTACGTCGTAAAAGAACTGCTGGTCAAAGACGTTCCTTCGGGAGTGTATCAGATGGCGGACGACACACCGATTCGCAACAGCAAACTGATCCAGCTGGTAGGCGAAGCCACAGGCCATTCACCGCACATCTTCAACCTTCCCAAGCCGATGCTTCAGCTCCTGGCCTGCTTCTGCGGATGGCTACATCTGCCTTTCACGCCCAAGCGTCTCCGCAAGCTGACACAGAATTATGTGGCGTCGAATGCGAAAATCCTCAAGGCTTTAGGCATACAACATCTGCCAACGAGTGCCGAAGAAGGCATCCGTTTTACGCTGACGGGAACAAGAAGAGATACAAATCTCCATTCTTGACAGAGAGAGGACAAAAACGATAATAAGATACATCCTTCGGAAAGTTTTTGTCATACATTTAAGACAAGTGGATTAAAAAGTCATACTTTTGCAAAGTGGAAAAAAACTTACAGTGATGAAGATTGAAGAAATCACGGATATCCTGAACAAGGAAGCCGATGCAGTTCGAGCTATTCCGGTAACACCGGGATTCGATGAGGCAGTGAATTTAATCGTCAGCTACGTGCATGACAAGAAAGGTAAACTTATCACGAGCGGCATGGGAAAAGCCGGGCAGATCGCTATGAACATAGCGACAACCTTCAGTTCGACCGGGACGCCGGCGTTCTTCCTTCATCCCAGCGAAGCGCAGCACGGCGACTTAGGCATCGTACGCGACAACGACGTGATGCTTCTGATCTCCAACTCGGGCAAGACGCGAGAACTGATCGAACTGGTAGAACTCACACGCGGACTGGTTCCGAACATGGAGTTCATCGTCATCACAGGTAATCCGGACAGTCCTTTGGCTGCAGAAGCCACCGTCTGTCTCTCCACAGGCAATCCGCCGGAAGTCTGTCCGTTAGGTCTTACGCCTACGACATCCACAACGGCAATGACCGTTATCGGTGACATTCTTGTAGTGGGTACGATGAAGAAGATTCATTTCACCAATGCCGACTACGCCAAGCGTCATCACGGCGGTTATCTCGGTTCGAAAAGCCGGGAACAAAGCGAAAAGGAATTAAAATGAGAAAAGTATTTGGAATAGGTGAGACGATTCTCGACCTGATCTTTAAGAATGACAAACCGTATGCTGCCGTACCCGGCGGTTCTACTTTCAATGCAATGGTCGCATTGGCTCGTTTGAACGTCCCGGTTTCATTCATCAGTGAATTGGCAACAGATCATATTGGCGACCTGATCATCCATTTTATGGAGGAAAATCACATAGCCACGCATTATATCGACCGTTTCCCGGATGGAAAGACGCCTGTCTCTCTCGCCTTTCTCAATGAACAAAACGATGCGCTTTACTCATTCTACCACGATTTCCCCAAGGAAAGACTGGAACTTCCGCTTCCAGACATCAACGAAAACGACATTTTGGTCTTCGGTTCCTATTACGCCCTCAATCCTGTGTTGCGTCCGAAGATTCTGGAGATTCTGAAGTATGCAAAAGAGAGGAAGGCCATCATTTATTACGATCTGAACTTCCGCAAAGCGCATGCAGATGAAGCCATATTCCTGACGCCGACGGCCCTCGAGAATCTTGAATTAGCCGATATCGTACGTGGATCGGATGAAGACTTTGCCAATCTGTTTCGCGATGATGACATTGCTCATCTCTATTCCGAACACATTCAATACCACTGCGACCGTTTCATCTGTACGCACGGCGGCAAAGGCATCGATCTTTATCAAGGAGGTGAGAACGAGCACTACGAAGTGCAACAGATACAACCGGTCAGCACCATCGGTGCCGGCGACAACTTCAATGCGGGCATCATCTACGGAATGCTTCAGGAAAACATTCTGCGTGAAGACCTCAACGATATCTCTTTCGATCAGTGGGGACGAATCATCCGCCACGGGATCAACTTAGCAACAGAAACATGCAAGACCAATGAGAATTACATTCCAAAGGAGTTTGCGCAACAGTATGTTAGCCAGTCTTAAATATCATTAAGCGCAAACACTGAAAACACGACGTTTTGTATCTTTGCATGCCAATGATATAGTTGAAGATGTTCAAGAATATAACCTACATTCTAATCGGGCTGTGTTCGCTTACCTCATGTATTGATTACGGTAAGCCTGAAATTCATACGATCTGTCAGCAAGACGACGTAGGGAATTATCAGATCAAATGGGAGACAGTGCCGGAATTAGAAGGGACGGTGAACATTTATGTTTCCGCCACTCCTGACTCTTTTGTCATGGACCAACCCGTGACAACTGCTAATATCAGCGATGGGGTCGCAACCTATATTTCTGACGACAACAATTCACGACCCTATTTCAAGCTCGTCTTCAACAACCAATATTCGCAGATCACTGCATCACGATCCATCAGCATGGACAGCGTGCAGAATATGCGCGACCTCGGCGGTTATTTCGATCCGGACGGAAAAATGACACGTTGGGGGAAGGTTTATCGCTCCGGAGATCTCAGCAATCTGAGCAAGGACGATATCAAGCGGCTCGATAATCTCCATATCCATACGATCATCGATCTGCGAACCGACAGTGAGGTGAGCCGCGAACCGATCCACTACAAAAAAGCCAACGTCATTCATATTCCGATTCCGATGGGCCATATCGAAGACGTTCCGACGCTGATCCGTGAAGAACGGATGCTGAAAGGAGATGTCAATGTCTATCTCGAAGACTGCTATCTGCAGTTCGTTGCCAATGACAACGCGCAATGGAATAAAGTGCTCAGCATCTTCCAAGATCAAGACAGCTATCCGATTCTTCTGACCTGTTCAGAAGGAAAAGACCGCTCAGGTTATGCGTCAGCTCTTCTTCTCTCATTGCTTGGCATTCCGGAAGAGACAATGATGAGCGATTATATGGCATCCAATGACGATATCGACATTCTTCGCTATGCCAGCGATGCCGACACAATGAGTACGAATGTTCAGGAAGCTGTCACCATCTTACTCACGGCCAACGAGTCGTTGATGAAGATCTGCTTGCAAAAGATCAAGAAAGAATATGGTTCAATGGATTCCTATCTGAAGAAGGAATTGGGGATGAACGAAAAGAAAACGAATCACATCAAGCGCGCACTGCTTTATTAATTTTACCGCAACAGGCTCTTATTCAAAAATTAACGGCAAACAAATACGGTGTCGTTAATTATATGTATCTTTGCAGCCTGATAACTCACCCGATATATACAACACATATTGAAAACATTTGAAGAATTAGGGGTTGCCGCACCATTGTTGAAGGCAATCAAAGAATTAGGTTATGAACAGCCCATGCCCGTTCAGGAGGAAGTTATTCCTCTGCTTTTGGGCGAAGACAATGATGTTATTGCTCTTGCACAGACAGGAACAGGAAAGACAGCCGCTTACGGTTTGCCCATTTTGCAGAATATCAATATCTCAGACAACTATCCGCAAGCGCTGGTACTTTGTCCGACACGTGAACTCTGCCTTCAGATCGCCGATGATCTGAACGATTATTCGAAATATCTCGACGGACTGATGGTGCTTCCCGTTTATGGCGGCTCCAGTATAGAAAGTCAGATCCGTACATTAAAACGCGGCGTTCATGTAGTAGTGGCTACTCCGGGACGTTTGCTCGACTTGATGAAACGCAAGACAGTGGATCTCGCTAAAGTACGCAACGTCATTCTGGATGAAGCGGACGAGATGCTCGACATGGGTTTCACCGATGACATCAACGATATTCTTGCGGCCGTTCCTGCTGACAGAAACATGCTGCTCTTCTCGGCCACGATGCCGCAGGAGATTGAGAAGATCACACGCAAATATATGAAAGAGCCGAAGGAGATCGTCATCGGTCGCAAGAACGAAGGTAACGAAAACATTCGACACATCTATTATATGGTTCGCGCGCAGGATAAATATCTTGCTCTGAAACGTATCGTCGATTTCTATCCCAATATCTATGGCATCATCTTCTGCCGCACGAGAAACGAAACGCAGGAGATCGCCGACAAACTCATCCAGGATGGTTATAACGCAGATTCACTTCATGGTGAACTGAGTCAGGCTCAGCGCGATTATGTGATGCAGAAATTCCGCATCAAGAACCTGCAGCTGCTGGTCGCAACTGATGTCGCAGCACGCGGACTTGATGTGGACGATCTGACGCATGTCATTAACTACGGTCTTCCGGACGAAGTAGAACAATATACGCACCGCAGTGGACGAACAGGACGTGCAGGCAAAACCGGCATCGCCATCTCCATCTGCCATGTAAAGGAAAAAGGCAAGATCAGACAGATCGAACGCACCATCAACAAGAGCTTCGAAAAGGGTGAAATGCCAAGCGGTCACGACATCTGCGAAAAGCAGCTGTTCAACCTCGTGGACCAGATCGAGAAGGTCAAGGTGGACGAAGACGAAATCGCTCCACTGATGCCATCCATCTTCCGCAAGCTGGAATGGCTCGAAAAGGAAGACATCATCAAACGCGTCGTATCTCTCGAGTTCAACAGGATGATCGACTACTATAAAGATGCCGAAGAGATCGAAGTCGTGGACGAGAATCCACCGAAACGCGAAAGAGGAGAAAGAGGCGACCGAGGAGACAAAGGCGATCGTCGCAGCAGAAGTCACGAAGCTGAAAAGGGCTACACCCGTTTCTTCTTCAACTTCGGCAAGGCCGATGGATTGTTCCCGAACCAACTGATCGAACTCATCAACCATTGTGTTCCCGGCAAGAAGGTCAAAGTGGGACGCATCGACCTGCGTGATAACTTCAGCTTCTTTGAAGTGGACGAGAACGAAGCCGATCGTCTGATGAAATGCATGAACGGATTCGAAGTGGACGGACGTCGTCTTTCAGTAGAACCGGCTTCGGCTGAAGGCGATTCGAAAGGCGAACGCAAAGGGGGACGAAGTGGCGGCAGATTCCACAGCGATCGCAAAGAGAGTTTCCGTTCTGGCAGCTACGATCGTCCCAGACGTTCAGACCGCGACAGCTTCCATCGTGACAATTCGCATCGAGGAAAAAGCTTCGGCCGTGGAGGAAGGAAGAAGGACTTTTAATAGTATCTACTATACAGACTTTGCCAATGATTCTTTTTGAGGATGATTGGCAAAGTTTTTTTAGGACCATAGACAAGGGAAAATATCACTGCGAATGAAATAGTATCGACCATGGGGCGAAACATTATTCTTTCACGAAGATGATGGATAAGGCAGGTTATTGAAAAAAAGAAAAAATATATGTCTGATCATGTAACCAAAACAAGACTTCATACGTCTTATTCATAAACAGGAGCAAAAAGCTCCGCTCACGACAGACAAACAAAAATTAATGAGGATATGAAAAGTAAAGTATGTATGCTGATGGCGCTTCTCGCCATTTTTACATGTGTCAACGCCAAGAGCGTTAAAGGGAACGGGCAGATTGTAACCAGAAGTTATAATGTTGAGAACTATGACAAGATTAACATCGCATTCGGTTCAAACAGCGGATTTTTCAACTTCAATTTCAGATCAGACAACAAAACCACGCCCAAGTTCTATTATGCGCAAAGCAACGCCGTTTCTTTAAAAATCACGACAGACAGAAATCTGTTCGAGTACATCGAAGTGTTTTGCAAGAATGGCCAACTGACGATCAAGAATGAAAAGAATGTGAGCATCAGCACAACACGGTTGGAGGTCAGCGGATCGTCACAGGGATTGAGTTATGTGGATGTCTCAGGAAACGTGAACTTCATTGCCACGACACCCTTAAACGGCAATGCTCTAAAATGTGTGATCACCGGTAGTGGCGACATCGCACTGAATGGAGCTGTCAAAGCAACGAATTTCGAAGCATCAATAACAGGCAGTGGCGACATCAAAGCAGTAAAAGGAATGCAGTGCAATGGCTTTAACTCCCATATTTCCGGAAGCGGCGACATGAACTTTGCAGGAGTTTCAGCCAACTCCGTGGAAGCATCTATCACCGGCAGCGGAGACATCGCATTGAGCGGCAGAGCCAATCAGGGTCATTATTCCACAAGCGGCAGCGGCGACATTAATGCATCCGGACTGATGGTCAAGAATGCAGAATGCCATAGCAGCGGAAGCGGTGACATCTCCGTATATGCAACCGACACGCTGAATTCCGGTACAAGCGGAAGCGGCGACATCCGTTACAAAGGATCTCCCAAAATCGACTCACACAATTCCGGATCGTCCAGTCTGACAAGGATCAGAGAATAGACAAAATTATCATAGATCTTACAAACGGCAACCTTTTTGGTGGCCGTTTGTGTTAATAGCATAGAAAAAAGACGCCATTACTGAAAAATATATTTAATAAGAAATCTTGAACGGATTTTTATTGTACTTTTGTCTGGCATTTGAGAAAGCAACGGAAAAGCTCAATGTGTCCATCCAAAAGCAAAAGAGTATAAAATAGTATAATTCAATCACTTAAAAATCAATTCAAAATGCAAAAATTAGATTTAACTAAGTATGGCATTACGGGAACGACCGAGATTGTTTACAATCCTTCTTATGAAGAGTTGTTTGCAGAAGAGACAAAACCGGGTTTGGAAGGTTTTGACAAAGGTCAGTTAACTGAACTGGGCGCTATCAATGTAATGACCGGTATCTATACCGGACGTTCACCTAAGGACAAATTCATCGTAATGGATGAAACATCCAAGGACACTGTTTGGTGGACAACTCCTGATTATAAGAATGATAATAAGCCCGCTTCTAAGGAAGCTTGGGACGCTTGCAAGAAGATCGCCATCAAGGAGCTCTCTAACAAGAAACTTTATGTAGTTGATGGTTACTGCGGTGCCAATCCTGACACACGTATGTGCATCCGCTTCATCATGGAAGTTGCTTGGCAGGCTCATTTCGTAAAGAATATGTTTATCCGTCCGTCAGAAGAAGAGCTGAAAGATTTCAAGCCCAACTTCGTAATCTATAACGCTTCAAAGGCTAAGATTGAGAACTTTAAGGAACTGGGTCTGAACAGCGAAACAACCGCTATGTTCAACTTGACTTCTCGCGAGCAGGTTATCATCAACACATGGTACGGCGGCGAAATGAAGAAAGGTATGTTCTCTATGATGAACTACTTCCTTCCGTTGAAGGGCATCGCTTCTATGCACTGCTCTGCTAACACCGACATGAACGGCAAGAACACAGCTATCTTCTTCGGTCTGTCTGGAACAGGAAAGACTACTCTTTCTACCGACCCGAAACGCAAGCTGATCGGTGATGACGAACACGGATGGGATGACAATGGCGTATTCAACTACGAAGGTGGTTGCTATGCAAAGGTTATCAAGCTGGATAAGGATTCTGAACCTGATATCTACAACGCTATCAAACGTGACGCTCTTCTTGAGAACGTAACCGTTGATGCAGCTGGTAAGATCGATTTCAATGATAAGAGCGTAACGGAGAACACCCGTGTTTCTTATCCTATCTATCATATCAAAAACATCGTTAAGCCGATTTCTCACGGACCCGCAGCAAAGCAGGTTATCTTCCTGTCAGCTGATGCATTCGGCGTTCTTCCTCCAGTATCTATCCTGACACCGGAACAGACGAAGTACTACTTCCTCTCTGGTTTCACGGCTAAGTTGGCTGGTACAGAACGTGGCATCACGGAACCGACTCCTACTTTCTCTGCTTGCTTCGGCCAGGCATTCCTTGAACTGCATCCTACAAAGTATGCTGAGGAACTGGTTAAGAAAATGGAGAAATCAGGTGCTAAGGCTTATCTGGTTAACACAGGTTGGAACGGAACAGGCAAGCGTATCTCTATCCGCGATACACGTGGCATCATCGATGCTATCCTTGACGGTTCTATCAACAAGGCTCCTACGAAGAAGATCCCGTTCTTCGATTTCGAAGTTCCGACAGCTCTTCCAGGAGTTGATCCTGCTATCCTCGATCCAAGAGACACTTATAAGAGTGCAAGCGAATGGGACGAGAAAGCTAAGGATTTGGCAGCACGCTTCATCAAGAACTTTGCAAAATATGAGAACAATGCCGCTGGTAAGGCTCTCGTAGCAGCTGGTCCGAAGTTGTAATCTATTTCCAACTCCATAACATAAAGCGCAGGGATTTTTACATCTCTGCGCTTTTTTTTAATATTTATGGAAAATATTAGAGAGAAATGTGAAATATCTTAAAAATATTATATACCTTTATGCCAAAATCTATTTAATCAGAAAAGTTCAAGAGGGAACGACAGCATGATCAAGAGAATTGCTCTGCTCATATTAGTAATAGTCTGCTTTGCCTCATGCAAATCGGATTACACGTATAAGATTGAAGGGGAACTGACCAATCTGAGTGATCAGACAATCTATGCTGTTTTTGAAAATGATAACGCCAGACTCGTTGACACAGTCAC
>CAZIVE010000059.1:0-16201 GCA_964542435.1 uncultured Parabacteroides sp. | reverse complement strand
TTTGGAATGTGCTATTTCGTTTGTAAATCGAGGACCGTACGGTATTCGTTGCCCTCTTTGCCGTAGGTAAAGATATGGCGCGAAGGATAGAGAAGTTCGAGGCGACGGGAAAGATTGGGGATTCCGATGCCCGATCCGCTCTTGTCCTGTTCCTTGTCTTTGGGAAAATAGCTGTTGGAAATCCGGCAGGAGATTCTACCTTCCTGTTGATGAATGCTGAGATTGATAAACGAAGGCTCGTCATTGCTCACTCCATGTTTGAAGGCATTCTCGATAAGCGTGATGAAAATGAGCGGAGCAACGGGAAGAGAATTATTCTCAATCGAATAGTCGGTTGTCAGCGTTACCTGTTCAGTGAGGCGAAGGCGCATCAGCTCGACATAGTTGCGTACAAAGTCGATCTCTTTCTCGAGAGGTACCGTCGGTTGAGAGCTTTCATAAAGCACATATCGCAGCAGATGGCTCAGACCGTGAACAGCCTTCTGAGCCTGTGCACTGTCAATGTCGATAAGGCTATAGATATTATTGAGCGTATTGAACAAGAAATGCGGATTGAGCTGACTCTTGAGATTCTGCAGTTCTGCTTCGGTGTTCTTCTGTTCCAGTTCGCGGCGGATTGTTTCTACCTGATACCATCCGGCAGTCATCTTGATGGCGACGCTCATGCCAATCACCAGAATATAAAGAAAGACATTATAGAGGATAAAGCCGATGACGTCAAATATCTCCCGCGCATGATGCCAGAAAGGCTTGGGAGGCTGCGGCAGAATCAGCATCATGACATGGACAAACAACATGGCCAGCATGATCAGGAGGAAGTTGGAGACGAAGAACTGTCCCGTACGTTTCGAGAACAGCAGCTTCGGGATCAACAAAAAGTAATTCAGATAGAAGACAGCGATGAATGAAAGCAGTCCGATAAAATGACGGAAATAAAAATCGACATCCGCATGCATCTCGTCATTGTGGCCCGTAAAGAAGAAGGGGGCGCCGATCAAGATGCACCATCCAACAATGTGAATGGCCGACTCCCACCATTTCTTGGGAGTCGGCACATGTGCTTTCATGGAATCGTTCAAGGTCATACTATATATTTACCAGTCTATAAGAATATTCTTTTTATTCATATCTCAATGCATCGATCGGGTCAAGCTTGGCAGCCTTCTTTGCAGGATACCATCCGAAGAATACTCCGGTGAAGGTACAAACGAGGAAGGAGAGGATGACACTCCAAGGCTGTATGTATGCGCTGAAGCTCGGGAACAGTGCGGAAACTCCTAACGACAGAGCCACACCCAATATCACACCGATCACACCTCCCGTGACACTGAGCAGGATCGATTCGATAAGGAACTGCGTCAAGATATCAATGCCTTTCGCGCCGATACTCATACGAAGACCTATCTCTCGTGTACGTTCCGTGACAGACACATACATAATATTCATAATACCGATACCACCTACGATCAGTGAGATTCCGGCAACGGCAGCCAACAAGATCGTCAATGTATCCATGACGGTATTCATCGTCTCCATGATCTCTTCCATACTACGAACGTTGAAGTCATCATCATCGGTAGCTTTCAGTTTATGGTTGGTACGCAGAATATCCGTTATCTCTGCAATCGCCTTGTCCGAATACTCCTCCTTGATGGCGGAGCAGGTAATACCTTGCAGATAGGTGATGGCCAGCACACGTTTCTGAATTGTCGTGTAAGGCGCGATGATCATATCGTCCTGGTCCATTCCCATGGTGTTGTAGCCTTTGCTCTTGATCACACCTATGATACGGAACGGAATATTCTTGAAACGGATCACCTTGCCGACCGGATCCTCACCATTGGTGAAGAGGTTGTCTACAACGGTCTTTCCTACGAGACAGACTTTAGCAGCTGTCTTGACATCCTGATCGGTAAACATTTCGCCCTCGGAAACCTCATACTTCTGGATCGTCATATAGTCGGGAGATCCGCCATAGGCAGTCGTCGGAGCATTGTTGGAACCGAAGATGACCTGTCCGGAGCTGTTCACTGTCGGAGAGACAGCCGAGAGATAACTGGTGTTATCCCGGATATCCTCGTAATCTTTCAGCTTCAACGTCTCCATGGCAGAGGCATCCTGACGTACACCGCCTCGCATATCAGCACCCGGCTGAATCATGATCATGTTCGAACCCATCTCACCGATCTGATTCTTAATGCTACGCTTAGAACCTTGTCCCAACGCCAGCATGGTGATGACAGAGGCGATACCGATGATGATACCGAGCATCGTGAGGAATCCGCGCATCTTGTTGTTGGACAAAGCGCGAAGTGCTATTTTGAATAAATTCGTCAGATTCATTTCCGTTACTCTTTAATTGTCTTCTTTCGGCAGATTGGCCAAAGCCGCTGCTGCATCAAGAATATTGTTGTTCACCTCGTCGCCTGTGACATGACCATCGCGCAGGGTGATGGTACGTGTACTGTAATGGGCGATATCAGGGTTATGCGTTACAAAGATAATGGTGCGCCCTTCGGCATGAAGCTTTTGGAAGAGCACCAGGATCTCGAAACTGGTACGTGTATCCAAGTTACCGGTTGCCTCATCGGCGAGGATCACTGCAGGATTGTTGACCAAGGCACGTGCAATGGCCACACGCTGCATCTGACCACCGGACATCTGGTTGCTCTTATGGTTGAGTCGATCACCAAGGCCTACAGCCATCAGTGCATCGATGGCACGCTTGCGGCGTTCGGCTGCACTCACACTGGGGTTGTACATTAACGGAAGCTCTACATTCTCGATGGCTGTTGTCTTAGCCAGCAGATTGTAACTCTGGAATACGAAGCCAATCTTACGGTTGCGCAATGTGGCACGAGCCCGTTTGTTCATCGTACGTACAGAGACACCGTCGAGATAGTATTCGCCTTCAGAAGGAGTGTCGAGACATCCGAGCGTGTTCAGCAGCGTACTCTTGCCGGAGCCTGAGGTGCCCATGATGGTGACGAACTCTCCTTCGTAGATGGTGAAGTTGACACCACGCAAGGCGTGTACCACTTCATCACCTACTATGAAGTTTCGTTTTATATTTTCCAAACGAATAATCTCTTTCATGATTCAGAAATTATTTTGCCTTTGAAGATGACGTTGTTGTTGACGATGTTGAAGAGGTTGACGTGGCTGTGGAGTCCGTTGACTTCTTATTTCTGTTTCGTCCTGGAGGGCCTGGCATGAACGGATTGCTACTTGTATCTGCCTTGATAGCCGTGATGGAAATGACTACCTGATCACCCTCGTTCAAACCTTCGAGGACTTCCGTATGATTGTTGCTGGCTTCACCGACGGTGATAGCTTTCGATGTTAGTACATTACCATTCTTGAACCATACAAGCTTCTTGCCCTGCGGTGCTTCCTGATGACTTGCAATAGAGATGCCCAGCGGTGTCAGAACCGTTTCATCCGGAACAAAGCGGAGAGCCTTTGAAGGAACCGTCAGAACGTTGTCGCGTTCGAGTGTCTGAATGGTGACATTGGCTGTCAATCCTGGTTTCAGTTTCAGATCAGGGTTCGGAGCACTGATAACAACCTCATACGTGGTGACATTAGAGGTAGTAGTTGCTTCCAGACGGACCTGCGTTACTTTACCATGGAAAGTATCATCGGGATACGCATCAACCGTAAAAGATACATCCTGTCCCTCTTTAACCTGGCCTATATCGGCTTCATCGACATTGGCGATCACGCGCATATCGGTAAGATCGGCTGCGATGGTGAACAAGGTAGGCGTACTAAATCCGGCAGCAACCGTCTGGCCTTCCTCAACCGCACGATTGATGACGACACCATCGATAGGGCTGGTAATCGTTGCATAACCCAAGTTACGACGAACCTTGATGATATTAGCCTGAGCCTGGTTGTAAGCAGCCTTGGCCGACTGATAATTATAAGTGGTCTGATCGTAATCGGAATCGCTGATAAGTTTTTTCTCATGCAAAGCCTTATTACGATTGTAAGTCTTCAATTGATACTCATATTCAGACTTAGAGCTTGCAAGTTGAGCCTCCGATGAGCGGAGTTCTGCTTCCAGATTCACCTTATCCATCAATGCGATGACTTCACCTTTCTTGACGGTACTGTTGTAATCGACATAAATTTTGTCGATGATACCGGATACCTGCGTACCGACCGTGACTTCTGTCACAGCCTCGATGGTTCCTGTAGCCGTTACAGAATTGGTGATGGTTCCGTGTTCCACCTTACCCATTTCCACATCCATCTTACTATCGGAAGATTTGTGTGTGACAAGGAATATGCCGAGGATCACTACGACGGCAACGATAATTCCAATAATCAACTTTTTCTTTTTCATATCTTGAACGATTTTATTTTTTCTTGTTCTAAGTAACCGCTTCTTTTTTCAGAGGCCGTCCGGGCTACTCAAACCCGGACGTTGCCTCTTGAACTAAAAAGAGAGTGAAGTGAATAAAACATTCATCAGTGGTTACATTAGTAGTTTTAATAGTTTACATCGATCGATTTATTTTGATAGATATTGAGAAGTTGGATATCCATCAGCGCCATGTATTTGGCCTGCAGCACCTGTTGCTGTGCCGAGAGAAGACTGTTCTTCTGGGTGAGGAGTTCCACTGTATTTTTCATACCGAGGAAGAACTGTTCTTCCGTCAGTGTATAACTTTCATTCACGTATCTCAGTTTCTCGGTAGCTGCCGTGAACTGGTTCTGAGCAGAGGTGGCATCGAGATAATAACCTTCAACAGTCTTCAACAGTGTCTTCTCGGCATTCAGTCGATTCAGCTCGCTGGTCGTGATGGCATATTGTGCTTTGTTGTAAGCAGTCTTATGCTGACGCTGACTGAAAATCGGAATACTCAATGTCAATCCGAGAGCTTCGTTATAACGATCCCAAACCTGACTGCTGAAAGAGCTACCTGTTCCGGAGGCATGTCCTGTTCCGAGACTTCCACTCAATGAGAGCGTCGGAAGGAAACCTGCCTTAGCATTCTTCTTGTCGAGCTGAGCGATGTCAACGGCCAGCTTGCTGCTCTGGATCTCAGGCATGGTGGCGAGAGCTGTGGCATAAATGCTCTGTTTGCTTGGGAGGAGTGTCAGGACCTCTGACTCGGGAATCTCAGGAACGGCTACTGCGATGTCCTGATTGATGTCGAGTTCGAGGAGTTGTTTGAGCTGGAGTTTATAGTTGTCAAGATTCGTCTGAGCGGATACCAACTGGTATTTGTCGGTACTCAACTGGCTCTCGAGCTGTGCCACATCCACGCGGGAGATGGAACCGGCTTTGAGAAGCTGACGGGAACGAGCCACCTGAGCGGAATCAACCTCAACAGTATTCTTGTTGATGCGGACAGCCTCAATGGCATAAAGGACCTGCATGTAGGTTTGAACGAGAGAAATGCGGATATCGTTCTCACTCTGAGTGATGCCCAACTGGTTCACATCGTTCTGGATGGCCTGCTGCTTGATGGCGTTCAGACGCTGTCCGCCGTCGAAGAGTGTCAGATTGGCATTCAGTCCGTAGTTTCCTGTATAGGTATTGTTATTTTTTACATTACTAGATGGATAATTGGTCACACCTTGCGTAACGCTTCCAGAGAGTGACGGGAAGAGCTTGGCTTTTGCCTGTTCGTAATCCTCTTTCCCGGAGAGAAGTGACACCTTGCTCTTCTGAACCTGGATGTTGTGTTCCAGTGCATAATTCAGACAGTCTTTAAGCGTCCACACCTTCACTGTAGTCGTATCAGTCTGTGCCTTCATTCCTGCCGGAAGAAGTATCAATACTGAGAGTAGGATATAAAAGAATCTTTTCATGTTGTTCTTCTTAGCTTTTACGAATGCAAAACTAAACACACAACAAAACAGACACAAATCATTTCGAAAGAGAGCCTTTTTTTATCGACTAAAGCCATGAAACAATAGATAACCGCATAATTACATCGACGAAATCGACGAAAATGATCGACGAATGGGAAAAATGAATCGCGTCTTCCCAGGCCATTACCCAAGAAGACGCGATACATAGAATAAAGGTGACAGATGATCTGATCAATGATCGGCGCCAAAACGGTTGGCATCGACGCCCTTCGCTCCAGGACGACAAATAAAGAGACTACCACTGAGCGGATATTTCTTCAACTGCTCTGGCTTCAGACTCGAACGTGCCGTAGTGATATAAAGTTCATCCAAATTTGCGCCTCCGAAAGCACAGGAAGCTACGTTGGGCGCAGGCACATTGACCTTTGCAAGCTGCTGTCCTGTCATCGGATCATAACAATAGACGCCAAATCCACCCCATTGAGCCACCCAAAGATGGTCTTCATTGTCGATGGTCATGCCGTCGGGCGAACCTTCACCCGGTTTCATCTGCACAGCAATACCATCCCACGTGATGTCTCCGGACTCCGCGTCATAGCGATAACGGGCGATCTTTCCGGTTGGCGTATCGTTATAGTACATATATTTCTTGTCCTTCGTCCAAACCAGACCATTAGAGATGGTTACGCCGATCAGTTTGGTTGTCTGGGAGCCATCGGAAAGCACACAATAGAGAGAAGCCTGTCCGTGAGGCGCTCCGAAGCCCATCGTACCAACCCAAAGACGTCCTTCGGGATCACATTTGCCATCGTTGGTACGCAGCTTGCCGTTATCATCGAAGATCGGACTGATGGTTTCCGTAGAACCGTTGTCAAGATTGACACGAGTCACTTCATTTTGCAAAGCCACGACCACTGTATTCGGAGTTTCGGGCACGACCGTTGTAATCATACGATCGAACGACCAATGACGACAGGTCTTTTTCTCCGGCAGGAATTCGTAGAGCGTCTTGCCTTCGATATCCACCCAGAAAAGAGAGTTGCGCTGT
This sequence comes from uncultured Parabacteroides sp., assembly GCA_964542435.1. Taxonomy (GTDB): domain Bacteria; phylum Bacteroidota; class Bacteroidia; order Bacteroidales; family Tannerellaceae; genus CAZIVE01. The sequence continues at coordinate 9,324 of CAZIVE010000059.1, read as the reverse complement.
GAGTTCCATATCGAGCCTTCGCCCGTGGATGCCTTTGCTTTAAAAACGACCTGAGCCTGGATTTGCTTCGGAGCCTGGGCGAATCCGGCCATACAGAATGCGAGTGCAGCGCATAAGAAGAAAATACGATTCTTTTTCATGATGATTGAATTAGTTCAATAGTCCTTGTAAGACTTTACAAAAGTAAAAAGAGAATCGATTATATGCGATCATTTGAGGGGATTTTCTTTTGTCTTAGTATAAAGACCTCGTAAAAAGGAAGGATACTTGACATCAAAGATATTTAGATGGGGCATTGACATGAGAAAAGTGATTCCAAAGAAGCATGAAGCCTTCTGCTCCTGCAACAGTTTACACCAGAACCATTCAACATCATTTCCCCGTTTCATTTATTTTATTCCAGAGTTTTATTGTAAATTTGCTGCCTAATCAACAAGTTCCATGGTAATAATAAAAGAAGTAACCACGAAAAGCGATCTGAAGCGTTTCGTCAAGTTCGGAAACGAAATATATAAAGGCAATTCTTATTATGTTCCTTCTCTGATAAACGATGATATGAAGACTCTCGACCGCGAGGCAAACCCCGCTTTCGAAGTCTGCGAGTCCATCTATTTTCTTGCTCTCCGCGATGGGAAGATTGTCGGTCGCATTGCTGGCATCATCAACAACCGCGCCAACGAAGTTTGGAAAGAAAAGAACGCCCGCTTTGGATTCCTTGAATTCATCGATGATGCAGAGGTTTGCGACGCACTCTTCGACGCCGTCGAGAAATGGGCTATTGGAAAAGGTATGGTAGCATTGCAAGGTCCGCTCGGCTTCACCGATATGGATAAAGAGGGCATGCTGATCGAAGGTTTTGACCAGCTTGGAACTATCGCTACCATCTACAACCATCCTTATTATCCGAAACACATGGAACGCATGGGATTCGTAAAGGATGCCGACTGGTTGGAGTTCAAGATCTATATTCCCGACAGTGTGCCTGAAAAACATATCCGTATCGGAGAGATTGTTAAAAAGAAATATGGGCTGAAGGTGGTGAAATTTAATTCACTGAAAGAGGTGATGCCCTACGCCCACAAAGTGTTCGAGACACTCAACGCTGCCTACGCTCCGCTGTTCGGATTCGCTCCGTTGACAAAACGACAGATTGATTACTATATAAATATGTATTTCCCGTTACTGAACCTCAAGCTCGTAACGCTCATCGTCCGCGAAGCGGATGATGCGGTAGCAGGATTCGGCATCACACTGCCCAACCTCTCCCACTCCATGCAGAAAGCCAATGGCAGTCTGTTCCCCTTCGGCTGGTTCTGGCTGTTGAACGAGCTTAAGAGCAAACCCAAAGTGGTAGATCTCTATCTCATGGGCGTTCTTCCCGAATACAGTCACAAAGGAGTCAATGCACTTCTCTTCAACGACCTCATCCCGGTTTATCAACAACTAGGCGTGGAATATGCCGAGAGCAACGTGGAACTGGAGACTAATGTGTCCGTACAGTCGCAATGGGAATACTTCCACCGCGAGCATCACAAGACACGTCGTTCTTATATCAAGAAACTGATTAACGACGATAACCAACAGACAGAGAAGTAACAGAGGAATGGATCAGATCATAGAAGACAACTACGGTTCACGAGATATCAAGACCCTCGAATGGATGGAACACATCCGCCTCCGTCCCGGTATGTACATCGGGAAATTGGGAGACGGGAGTTTTGCCGACGATGGCATCTACGTCCTTTTGAAAGAGGTACTCGACAATTCCATTGACGAATATATCATGGGATTCGGCAAGACCATCGAAGTGACCGAGGAGGACGGCACTGTCACCGTGCGCGACCACGGCCGTGGCATTCCTCTCGAAAAGGTGAAGGATTGTGCCAGCCGCATGAATACCGGAGCCAAATACGACAGCAAAGCTTTCAAGAAATCTGTCGGACTGAACGGCGTCGGCATCAAAGCCGTCAATGCACTCAGCAGCTACTTCTGCATTGACAGTTTCCGAGACGGGGAAAACAAGGAGATTCTGTTCTGTCGTGCACAGGTCACCCGCGAAGACGATATCTGTCCAACAGCTGAAGATAACGGAACGCGCGTCTGCTTCGTTCCCGATGAAGAGATCTTTGGAGAATATCATTATAAAGAGGAATTCGTGGAAGCACTTCTAAAAAACTATGTTTTCCTCAACTCCGGACTCACTATTATATATAATGGTAAGAAATTCTTCTCCCGCAACGGACTTGCCGACCTACTCAACGAGAACATGACAGCCGAGCCACTTTATCCTATCATTCATCTAACCGGAGAGGATATCGAAGTGGTCATCACGCATTGCAACCAGTACGGCGAAGAATATTATGCTTTTGTCAACGGACAACATACCACGCAAGGCGGCACACATCTTTCTGCATTCAAAGAGGCTGTCGGACGTGTCGTCAAGGAACACTATAATAAGAATCTCGACTATTCGGATATTCGTGCCGGCATTGTGGCTGCCATCAGCATCAAGGTGCAGGAGCCTGTATTCGAGAGCCAGACAAAGACGAAACTCGGCTCGAAAGATATGGGACCAGACGGTCCTTCTGTTGCTAAGTTCGTAGGAGATTTCCTCAAAAAAGAGCTGGATAACTATCTGCACAAGAACACGGAGACTTCTGATATCCTGATGAAGAAGATACAGGAATCCGAAAAGGAGCGCAAAGCCATTGCCGGCGTTACAAAGCTGGCTCGCGAGCGTGCCAAGAAAGCTAATCTCCACAACAAAAAACTCCGCGACTGCCGAGTCCATCTCAACGATGTGAAAGGCGACAACAAAGAAGAGAGCTGCATCTTCATCACCGAGGGCGACTCTGCCAGCGGAAGTATCACAAAGAGCCGCGATCCAAACCTGCAAGCAGTGTTCAGTCTCAGAGGCAAGCCTCTCAATAGCTACGGACTAACTAAACGGGTAGTTTATGAGAACGAAGAGTTCAATCTGCTCCAAGCTGCCCTCGACATCGAAGACGGTCTGGACACATTACGCTATAACAAGGTGATCATTGCGACCGATGCTGATGTGGACGGAATGCACATCCGTCTGCTGCTCATCACCTTCTTCCTGCAATTCTTCCCTGATCTGATCCGAAGTGGACATGTCTTCGTACTCCAGACACCACTCTTCCGCGTACGTAACAAGCAGAAGACATGGTACTGCTACACCGAAACAGAAAGACAACGCGCCATCATCGACGCCGGGACCAATCCGGAGATCACCCGATTCAAAGGTCTCGGCGAGATTTCACCGGACGAATTCCGTAAATTCATCGGGAAAGATATGCGTCTCGATCAGGTAACCATGAAGAAGGAGGATCTGGTCAAAGATATGCTGGAATTCTATATGGGAAAGAACACTATGGAACGACAGAATTTCATCATCGACAATCTGGTCATTGAAGAGGATCTCGTCAATTGACATCATAAAAAGAAAAAAATGAACAACGAAGATAAAGAGAATAAGACCACTGCTTCCACCAAACGCATCGCATTGTTTCCTGGCACTTTCGATCCTTTTACCATCGGTCACGAATCACTGGTCACTCGTGGACTGACGCTTGTGGATGAAATCATCATCTCCATCGGTCGGAACGATGCGAAGAACACCCATTTTTCCCTCGAGAAACGTATTGAAGCCATCCAGAAACTCTATAAGAATGAGCCACGCGTCAAGGTGATGTCTTACGATTCTCTCACGGTGGATTTTGCCATCAAGATGGGCGCACAGTTCATCCTCCGCGGTATCCGAACTGTCAATGACTTCGAATATGAGAAGAGCATTGCCGATGTCAACCGTGAACTGACCGGCATCGAGACCTTTATCCTCTTTACACTTCCAGAACATACGCACATCAGTTCGAGCATCGTCCGCGAAATGCTGCGCTACGGAAAAGATATTTCTCAATTTGTACCCAAAGGAACAGAATTATATTAGACACAATGAAACGTACCTCACTAATGAATCGAATCGCTGCTATCGTACTTCTCTCTTCTCTTTTCATCTCTGCCTCGGCACAACGTAGAGAAGATATGAACATGCGGAAGCTCCAACTGGCTGTGTATGCCATAGAAAATCTCTATGTAGATAACACCGACGACAATAAGCTGACGGAAGATGCTATCACTGGAATGCTTGAGAAGCTCGACCCGCATTCCACCTATACAGATCCGGAAGAAACTAAACAAATGACGGAACCGCTGCAAGGAAATTTCGACGGCATCGGCATCCAATTCAATATGCTCACCGATACGCTCTACGTCATCCAGGTCATTCCCGGAGGTCCTTCGGAAAAGGTCGGACTGATGGCCGGAGACCGTATCATCATGGTTGACGACACACTGATTGCCGGCGTCAAGATGCGTAACTCTGAAGTGATGCGCCGTCTGCGTGGACCAAAGGGAACAAAGGTGAACATCAAAGTCTTGCGTGATAGCAATCCGAAACTGATCGACTTCCAGATTATTCGCGGAAAAATTCCGGTATATAGTCTCGATGCAGCTTATATGGCCGACAAAAACACCGGCTACATCAAGCTCAACCGTTTCGCAGCCACTTCAAGAGACGAATTTGTCAAAGCTCTTGAGAAGCTCAAGAAACAGGGGATGAAAAATCTGATTCTCGATCTGCAAGGCAACGGCGGCGGCTATATGAATGTCGCCATCGATCTAGCTGACGAGTTCCTGACCAAAGATCGTCTCGTGGTCTATACACAGGGCAGCAAACAGCCTCGTGAAGAGGCTAAATCCACAGCCAGCGGCAACTTCGAAGAGGGCAAACTCATTATTCTAGTGGACGAATCATCGGCTTCGGCCAGTGAAATTCTTTCGGGTGCCATTCAAGATTGGGATCGCGGATTGATCGTAGGAAGAAGGACTTTTGGAAAAGGTCTCGTACAGAAACCGATTCCACTGCCCGACCAATCCATGATACGACTCACCGTAGCCCGCTATTATACGCCTACGGGACGTTGTGTACAAAAGCCCTACACAAAAGGGGATCTCGGCGACTATGAACGTGACCTCATCGACCGTTACAACCATGGCGAACTGATGAGTGCCGACAGCATTCACTTCCCCGATTCTCTGAAATATAAGACTCTGGTCACTCACCGCACGGTTTACGGAGGCGGTGGTATCATGCCAGATCAATTTGTTCCAGTTGATACAACGCATTATTCTGCCTATCATCGCGACCTCGTGGCTGCCGGATTGGTCAATCGTGTTGCCATGAACTATCTCGACAAAAATCGCAAGCAGCTCATGAAGAACTATCCCGATATCAAACATTATAAAGCCGGCTTTGAAGTCACTGAAAATCTCCTGACCGAACTCATCGACATGGGAACGAAGGAGAAGATCACTTATAAACCGGACCAGTTTGAAAAAGTGAAATCAATCATCAAGCTACAAATCAAAGCACTCATTGCCCGTGATCTGTATGACATGAGTGAATATTATCAAGTGATCAACGATGAAAACGACAGCTTCAAAGAGGCGCTCCGCATCATCAATGAAGACAACCTCTACAACAAGAAATTAGGTAAGATTTAGGATATATGTATCTGACGCTCTTTCTATCCTTCCTCAAGATCGGCGCCTTCACCATTGGAGGCGGATACGCCATGCTTCCGCTCATTGAGCGGGAAGTGGTGGACAGAGGTTGGATGACGAAAGAGGATTTTATCGATCTGTTTGCTGTAGCACAATCTCTACCCGGCATCTTTGCTGTCAACATTGCCATCTTCGTCGGCTACAAACTGAAGAAGACGAAAGGAAGCATCGTCTGCGCACTCGGTTCCATTCTCCCTTCCTTTATCATCATCCTCGCCATCGCACTGTTCTTTACGCACGTAAAGGATAATGTCTGGGTAGAAAAGATCTTCAAAGGATTACGCCCTGCGGTTGTGGCTCTGATTGCCGTACCGTGTCTGACGACGGCAAAGAAGATCAAGATGAAAACCGCCACCTACATCATTCCAATCGTGGCTGCACTACTCATCTGGCTTGGTGGCATCTCTCCTGTCTGGATCATTGTCGCAGCAGCTGCAGGTGGAATCATTTACGGGACACGAATAAAAGGATATTGAGATGATCTGGCTGCAACTTCTATACGTCTATTTCAAGATCGGGATCTTCGGATTCGGTGGCGGATATGCCATGCTCTCGCTCATCCAAAACGACGTGGTAAACCGTTATCATTGGATCTCCCTCAAGGAATTCACCGACATCGTCGCCATTTCTCAGATGACGCCCGGACCCATCGGCATCAATAGCGCTACATATATCGGCTATTCAGCCATTCACAATGCCGGGTATTCACCGCAGATGGCCATCCTCGGCTCTACGCTTACGACTTTCGCAGTCTGTCTGCCGTCGTTCATCCTCGTGCTTCTTATCTCCTATTATTTCAACCGCTTTCGGAACAACCGCTATGTCGCTGCAGCATTTCTCGGCCTTCGTCCTGCAACCGTAGGATTAATCGCTGCTGCCGCACTCTTGTTGATGAACAGCGAGAACTTCATCGACTGGAAAAGTTTCGTCATCTTCGGTGCAGCCTTCATCCTTACGCTCCGTTTCCACATTCATCCCATTCTCATGATCTTCCTTGCCGGCATTGCAGGTCTGATTTTGTATTGGTAACGATTCTTCTATTGTATTTGTGTAAAACGCTTTTCCGTTTCGTACAAATAATTATTGCTGTCCGATAAGCGGCATGATTTGGGGTCTCAAAATGTTGCCTCGCTAATTTGAGCGGCATCATTTAAGGTCCCGAATGTTGCCTTCCTAATTCGAGCGGCATCATCGTGGCTCACGAATAGTCTTTGCACTGTTAAAGATAATTGCTGTCTGTGGTTTTTTCCCTTTGGCTCAGCAAAACCTAAAATGTACGGATAAGAAGCGATGGTCCTGGAATTTTGTATGAGGATATTCTTCCAGGTAGAAATCATGTGCAATCGCTGGAACGCGATGCGGATAAGTTCTACCTCAGCGCCACGACAGATAGCCCATCACACTACAGGAAATCAAGATAAGACCTAAGACACCATAGAAAAGGCGAGCGCCTTTGAGGCCGATCTTCTCGACAAAGAAGAGCGCACTGCCTGTGTGGAAAAACCAATGGAAATTGAGCAGCGACGCGATCAGCGAGAGCAGCCCAAGCAACAGGAAGAGCGAGAGTATGAAATACTCGGAGACATCCATCGATCAGTCTACCTCTACGGTGCGCGATCCGTCTTCGTTCTCCGTGATGGTGACTTTGACCACATCGCCCGGAAGCATCTCTTCGATCTTCTCCGGCCATTCGATAAAGCAGAGTGCACCACTATAGAAATAATCTTCTGTACCGATATCCTCAGCTTCGCTCAATTTGTTGATGCGGTAGAAATCGAAATGGTAAATCAGCTCGGCTGTCGTTTCACTACGGTATTCGTTGATGATGGCAAACGTCGGGCTGTTGATGGTATCCTGAACGCCCAACTCTTCACAAATGGCTTTGATCAGCGTGGTCTTACCGGCACCCATCTTTCCGTAGAAGGCAAAAACCGTACGGTCGTCCATATTGGCGACAAACTCTTTAGCTGCTTCTCCAATCGTCTCGAGATTCTTGATTGTGATCGTTTTCATTTATATATATAGGTATAAATTGTTCGTATATGTTATTTCGGCTCCATCGTAATGAACGGAATCATCATCTCCTCCATCGAGATACCTCCATGCTGGAAGGTGTTGCGATAATAGGAGACGTAATAGTTGTAATTGTTCGGATAGGCGAAGAAGCCTTCGTTGAGTGCAAAGATATAACGACTGCTCAAATTAGGCGAAGGAAGTCCCACTTTTTCAGGGTTGCGAATCTCAAAAACCTCCTTGGGATTGTAGTTGAGATTCTTTCCCACCTTATAACGCAGATTCGTATTGGTGTTCTTGTCGCCAATCACCTTGATCGGGTCATCCACACGGATCGTACCGTGATCAGTGGTGACAATCACCTTATAACCTTTGTCGGCAATGCGGCGGAACAGCTCCAACGTTGTCGAGTGCTGGAACCAGGAGCGTGTCAGACTGCGATAGGCCGCTTCGGTCTGTGCCAGTTCGCGAATCATCTTGCTCTCCGTACGTGCATGTGACAGCATATCCACGAAGTTCAGGACAACCACATTCAGCTGATTATGCGTCAGAGACGGGATCATGCCCAACAGCTTCTCACCATATTGCGAGTCGTGCACTTTGTTATACGAAAAGGTATATTTCTTGCGGAAACGTTCGATCTGCGTCTGGATAAGCGGTTCCTCATTGAGGTTCTTTCCCTCTTCGCTTTCCTCATCCACCCAAAGATCGGGAAACATTTTCTCGATCTGCGCCGGCATCAGTCCGCTGAAAATGGCATTACGCGCATATTGCGTAGCCGTAGGAAGGATGCTGTAATAAAGACCTTCGTCGATATTGAAGTAATCTGCCAGCAGATTCTTCACGGTGCGCCACTGGTCGAGTCGGAAGTTATCGATCAGGATAAAGAAATACTTCTCCCCTTCGTCCAGCTTGGGGAAGACCTTCTTCTTGAAAAGATCAGGACTCATCAGCGGGCGGCTCTGTGGATCCAGAATCCACTGTTCGTAGTTCTTGCGGATAAACTTCCCGAAAGCACTATTAGCCTCGCGTTTCTGCATCTGAAGCATCTCGGACATCTGCGGCTGCCCGTTCTCCAGTTCCAATTCCCAATAAACCAGTTTGCGATAGACTTCCATCCAGTCATTGGTCGTAGCGGCCATTGTAATCTGCATCGAAAGCTTTCCGAACTCCTGCTGATAACTGGAGGTAGTCGTCTCGGAGATAATCACCTCTTTATGCACATTCTTCTTGATGGAAAGCAGCAGCTGGTTAGGATTGACAGGCTTGATCAGATAGTCGGAGATCTTATTGCCAATGGCCTGGTTCATGATGCTCTCCTCCTCGCTTTTGGTCACCATGACGACCGGTGTGTTCGGAGCCAGCTCCTTGATCTGCGTCAGCGTTTCCAGGCCGGTCAATCCCGGCATATTTTCATCGAGGAAGATGATATCGAAGTTCTGATCCTTGCAGCAGTCTATTGCATCCTGTCCGCTAATCACGGGCATGACCTCATACCCTTTATCCTGCAGGAACAGGATATGCGGCTTCAGCAGATCGATCTCGTCATCCGCCCAAAGTATTCTGTCTTTTTTGATTGCCATATATTTGATTTTTCTGTTTCACCTATAGAACGTACACAAAGATACAAAAAGTATGGCTGCCTTCCGCCAAACTTGAAATATC
>CAZIVE010000058.1:0-16594 GCA_964542435.1 uncultured Parabacteroides sp. | reverse complement strand
TTTCGGAATAGCTCATACACGTTGAAAAGTTCATCCCAAATCGGGGAACCATTTTCCCAAGTGGAAAAATCGAAATGCAAAGTTGCAAAGCCATTTTTCCAAGTGGAAAAATCGAAATGTAAAGTTGCAAAGTCATTTTTCCAAGTGGAAAAGCCGAAATGCAAAGTTGCAAAGTCATTTTTCCAAGTGGAAAAGTCGAAATGTAAAGCTGCAAAGTCATTTTTCCAAGTGGAAAAGTCGAAATGCAAAGTTGCAAAGTCATTTTTCCAAGTGGAAAAGCCGAATCCCAAAACGGGAATTTACAAAATAAAGAAAACGTGCATTCCCCAAATTGGGAAACCGCAAAATGAAGAAAATGAGCATTCCCCATTTCGGGAGTTCGTTGATTTTTGAATTGGGATGGTTCTGCAATGATGCAGCCATTGATTTTCTCTCCTGAAATCTGTTTTCTGTCATTTTAGAAAGTTCATACATCATTTTTCATAGTTCTTCAATCCGATTATCTGCCTACATTTGCTGCACTTTACACCTCAAAAAGATCCGTCAATGAATAAAGTCTTAAAAAATGCAGCCTCGTCCCTCTTTGTCTGCTTTTTCGCATCGACAATGATGGTCGCACAGACGAAAAGTTCGCCACTCATGTCCAGTTATCCCAAATATGATTTCAATGCGAGCCAGTTTGCCCATCCGGCGCGGATATTCTTTCCCTTTGCACGCTGGTGGTGGCCGGGAAACGATGTGACTAACGAAGAGCTGAAACGGGAACTCAATAACTTCGCAGCCAATGCGTATGGCGGCGTGGAGGTTCAGACTATGAGTCTTTTCGTCCCGATGCCTGATAAGGAGACGCGTGAAAAGGTGCTCAGCTGGGATACGCCTTCCTATTACGAACATCTTAATACCGTCATGGACGAAGCGCAGAAACTGGGACTGACCGTTGACATGACCAACGGAAGCGGATGGCCGACAGGCGGCGCCTATCTCGATGTGACCGATGGCATGACGACACTCGACTGCTCTTCTGCTGATGTGGAAGGTGGCAAACTGATTCAGATGAAATTGCCGGAACTGAAAAACAACAAGACCGGCGTGTCGCCCAATCTGGTTGCTGTGGTTGCGGTCAAGCCGTTGTCAGGTGATGTTGAGAAGAATAAGACCGTGAAACTTGATCCCTCATCGACTGTCGTTCTCACCTCGGCCGTTTCGGGCAACAGTCTTTCGTGGAATGCTCCTTCCGGGACATGGCGGATCATTGCTTTCTGGAGTCGTCCGCAAGAGAAGGCAGGCAGCATGACAGCCTCGTCGAAGCAAGGTCCGGTGCTCGACCTTCTCGATTCTGCCAAGGTGGAGAAGAGTAACGAATATCTGTTCGGAAAACGTACCGGTCTGGAGAAATACTACGGCAAGCCGATGCGTTCCATCTTCACCGACAGCTACGAGTTCGCGGTCGATCGTCATTTTAATAATGCTTTCATGAGCCATTTCAAACAGCATCGCGGATATGATGCGACGCCTTGGCTGGCTGCCAACATGCAGAAACAATACAATTTTACTTCTTGGAAGAAAACTTCGAGCACGCCTGAATACACGTTTGGCGATATCGATTGGCGTCTTCGTTATGATTACGACAAGACGGTCAGTGAGGAGTTTCTCGATAATTTCATCAAGCACAGTTCCCATTGGGCTGAACAGCGCGGACTGGTCTTCAGAACGCAGGCTTACGGCATGAACATCGACATGATTGCTTGTGCCGGTTATGCCACGCAGCCCGAAACGGAGAGTATGCTCGGAATGGACGCCGCGATGAAGGTGATGGCTTCGGGTGCACATCTTTATAATCGTCCCGTGCTTTCAGCCGAATCGGTGGTCTTCAGCGGCCGTGCCTATACGACGACGCCTCAGAAGACGCGCATTGCCGTGGACAAGCTCTTTTCAAACGGTGTCAACCAAATTATCTATCATGGCTTTCCCTACCGGCTCTTGACAAAGGATACGCGTGATGAAGGCTGGTACACATTTCTTTCGGGAGGAGTCAACTTCTCTTCCGACTTTGGCGAAGGGTATCTTTACAAGGATTATCAGAAAGAGGTCAATGAATATGTAGGCCGCACGCAATATGCACTCCGTTCCGGCAAACCGCATGCCGATGTGCTGATCTATTTCCCGTTTGCACAAGCCGATCAGATTCCGGCCAATCCCGAAGAGATTCTGACCAACGGCATTCTTCCGGATGTCGATCCTGTTCCGGCACAGAATAACACTGCTGCCGATAATCAAACTCCTAACGAGGTGAAGGATTGGATGCTCAAAGCCTACAAATTCATCAATAAACTTCAGTCCAACGGCATTACCTGGGATTGGGTGAACGATGAATCCGTTCTCGCTGCTTCTGTAGATAGAAAGAGTGGCGATCTCACTATCCGTGGCAATAGATATCAGGCTCTTGTCGTGGCAGACAGACCTTATCTCGAACTGGCTACGGCCAAGAAAATCGAAGCCCTTTCGAAAGCCGGAATGAAACTACTTCTCGTTGGCGAAATTCCTGCCAAGCAGCCTTCGTTCTTGAATTATGTAGAGAATGACAAATTGACGGCTGCCGCCATGAAGAATGCGGCCGGACAGAAAAGCGCTACGCATATCGCATCCGGTGAGACTTGTGGAAAATGGATAGCCACGCTCAAACAGCCGGTTCGTTTTGGTGGAGAATATACATTCCTTCGCCAGGTGGATCGCGAAATGAGTGACGGAAGCACGATCCGTTTTTTTTGGAATAAAACGAATCAGTGGCAGCCGATCCGCCTTGTCTTGGACGCGAAATATACCGGAGCGCAGTGGCTCGATGCCGAGAATGGAACGGTTACTTCAGCCAATGCCCGCAAGGTTTCTATCGTGCTGCCGCCGTACGGCACGCGCATGCTTTACGCCACGACAAAGGCCAAAATTGCAAAGGCATTGCTTCAATCTCCGGCTCAAGACGAATATCAGGGACGTGATGTGCTGGCTCTCGACAAATGGAATATCACTTCGGGAAAGGCTTCCGCTTCGGATGCCGCACTGTTCGATTGGAAAGACAATGACAGTTTCAAGTACTCATCCGAGCAAGGCAATTATCAGGCTACATTTACTTTGGATAATCTGTCTGCCGGCAAACATTATTTTATAGACCTTGGTAAAGTCTGCTTTACGGCTGAGTTGACAGTCAATGGAAAATCCGTAGGTCATCGCATCAATGCGCCTTACAGCTTCGACGTTACGAACTATCTTCAGAAGGGAAATAACACAGTCGAAGTACGTGTTATTCCTGCGCAACTCAACGGAATGGTAGGAAAGTCTGTTGCCGGAGACAAACGTTACGATTCCTTCAAAACGAATCGAGGTCTGATGTCTTCAGGATTGATCGGACCTGTCGTGATCAAGGAAAAGTAGGAAAGCGATTGTTTATATCATCATTCTCGGATCGGCGCCCCACATGAGTTTCTCTCTGAGTGTGCGGAAGAAGGTGTGATCCTTGCGTTTGATTACCTTGGTCGTATGGTCGGCCTTGGAGACGCGGAGATGAATGCCTGAAGGAAAAACTTCCGAACGTCCGTCGAGTGCAATCAGAAAATACTGACTGCGGCTTTCCACACGAAGAGAGATGATGCAGGTATCAGGAATGACAAGCGGACGGACATTGAGCGAGTGCGGCGCCACAGGACTCAGTACAAGACTGTTGCTTTGTGGCACGATAATCGGTCCGTTCACACTCATCGAATAGGCTGTGGAACCGGTAGGAGTGGAGATGACCAATCCATCAGCTTCATAAGAGGTGAGATATTCTCCGTCGATAGAAGTATGGATGGTGATCATAGACGAACTGTCGCGTTTGAGAATGGCAATTTCGTTGAGTGCATAGTTATAGCCGAGAAAAGCCCGTTCATCGGTGAAGAGGCGAAGCTGGCTGCGCTCCTCGATATGATATTCGTCATGGAGGATCTCAGTCAATGTATCCTCAACCTCTGTCTCCTTGACATCGGCCAGAAAGCCGAGTCGTCCCGTATTGATGCCAAGAATCGGTATGTTCTGTTTGTTGACACGAGCTGCGGTGCGGAGGAAAGTCCCGTCGCCACCGATGCTCAGAGCAAGGTCTATGGTGAAGATGTCGCCTGTGATCAGTCCGTTCTTCTTTGGATTATACTGGAGTTTCTCTTTCATGAAAAGAAAGAAGTCGCTGTCTATATACGTTTCACAATCCAGTTCTGCGAGTTTGTCAAAGAGATGTTTGATAAGGACAATCTTATCTTCTTGGCAAGTACTGCCGAACACTCCAATTTTCTTCATGATCCATCAAGATTACATATTTATATAATGTATAAGTTCATCCACGCGCTGCTGCAAGATGTCGAACACCACACCATGATTCATGAAATGGAAGAGAATGGTGTAGTTGAATCGTTCGAAGCTTCGAATGACGGGCGAAGCATCTTCCAAGTCAATCTTGAGAGAGACATGGATCAGTCCGGTGTCAGGTGCAATCGTAGAGATGAGCGTCAGTACATGTGCATTGTTTCCCTCCACGATGCGGGCGATGTCGGTGAGCGAATAGTCTGTCGGACGAATCTCAAGCACGATGATACTTCCGGGTTGCTCGCTGCCGAGCGTTTCGGAAAGAGCATCCACAAGTGAATTGCGTGTGATGCTGCCGAGATAGCTCTTGTCTTTGCTTACGACAGGCAGAACCGTAACCTTGAAACGGGTGAAATAGGAGAGCGCATCGAGAATGTGTGTCACAGGATCCACGCTTGGTGAACTGATCACCGTCGAGCCGATCACCTCATTGACATTGGTACGGGAAAGGAGAGACTTCTCATCGATGAGGCATTCAAACATGCCGTTGTCAACCATAGGCAGATGACGAACTTTGAACTCATCCATCAGCTGTAACACATAAGAGACCGTATCGCCTTTTTTCAGCACCGGAATCTCTTTAGTCATGAAATCTTTTATCAACATTCTTCCGTTATTCATCAAATCCTGCTAAATTTGCCGAAACTTTAAGTAGAGAGAGAAGTGTGTCGCAGTTGGAAACTGTTGCGTCTGATAAGATCAGCGAATCACCTTTCTTTGTTCTACAGCAGCAAAAGTAAAAAAGAAATAACAACAATCCGCTAAACAATGACAAATTTAAGTGTGAATATTAACAAGGTTGCCACCATCCGCAATGCGAGAGGCGGGAACAATCCCGATGTCGTGCAGGTTGCGAAAGACCTCGAGATCTTCGGAGCCGATGGCATCACTGTTCACCCAAGACCTGACGAACGTCACATACGATATAAAGATGTCTTTGATCTGAAGCCAGTGCTTCACACTGAATTCAATATAGAGGGTTATCCCAGCGATCGCTTCGTACAGCTTATCCAGACCATCAAGCCCACTCAGGTGACTTTGGTGCCTGATGCTCCGGATGCCTTGACAAGTAGTGCAGGTTGGGATGTGAAGAGTAACTTTGATCTCCTTTCAAGATTGGTGGATACCTTTAGTGAAGCGGGAGTTCGCACCTCTATCTTTGTTGGTACCGACGAGAACAATATCCGTCTTGCCGCCAAGACAGGTGCTGATCGCGTAGAACTCTACACCGAGCCTTATGCATCTGCTTATGCCTCCGATAGGGAGAAAGCTATTGCTCCTTTTTCAGAAGCAGCACGTTTGGCAAAGAGCCTTGGATTGGGTGTCAATGCCGGTCATGACTTGAGTCTCGAAAATTTGGCCTATTTCTGGCAACAGATTCCTTGGCTCGACGAAGTATCCATTGGTCACGCACTGATCTGCGACGCGCTCTATCTCGGCTTCCGTGAGACGGTGGCCCGATATAAAGCTTGCCTGCAGCCTAAAAGAGATTTTGACAGATAACGAATTTCAACACTAACAATAAGTAATCACCATGAGTATGTTATTATTAGCACAGTCCACGGCAGCGATGCCAGACCTCACTGCAAACACAGTCCCGACCGAAGCAGAAATTAATATTATGGATCTGGCCGTCAAAGGCGGATGGATCATGATCGTACTGCTGATCCTGTCACTCCTTGCCATCTATATTTTTATCCAGCGCATCATCGTTATCAAACGTGCAGGGAAAGAGGACGAATCTTTCATGAATCGTATTAAGGATTATATCCATGAAGGAAAAATCGATTCTGCACTCAACCTCTGCCATTCCACCAATACGCCTTCGGCTCGTATGATCGAGACAGGTATCACTCGTTTGGGAAGGCCGATGAACGACGTTCTGGTGGCCATCGAAAATGTCGGTAACCTCGAAGTTGCCAAATTGGAAAAGGGATTCCCTGTTGTTGCCACCACGGCAAGTGGTGCGCCGATGATCGGTTTCCTTGGAACGGTAACAGGTATGGTTCGTGCCTTTTACGATATGGCCAATGCAGGAAGCAATGTCGATGTGACGCTGCTCTCCAGCGGTATCTATGAAGCCTTGGTGACGACCGTTGGTGGTCTGGTCGTCGGCATCATCGCTCTTTTCGCCTACAACTATTTGGTCTCACAGGTCGATGGAGTGGTGAACAAGATGGAAGCCCGTACAATGGAATTTATGGATTTACTCAACGAACCAGCCAAATAAATCATGTCACTGAAGAGAAGAACAAAAGTGAAAGCCGGATTCAGTATGGCGTCGATGACCGATGTCATCTTCCTGCTGCTGATTTTCTTCATGATCTCGTCCACGGTTGTTGTGCCCAATGCCATCAAGGTAACGCTGCCTCAGTCGAAGCAGCAGACGGCTGCTAAACCGTTGACGCGCGTGACCATCGATCAGAATCTGAATTATTATGTGGCTTTCGGTACGCAGAAAGAGATGCAGGTCTCTTTTGATCAGATCACACCTTTCCTGCAGGAATGCAGCCAGAAGGAACCCGATATGTTCGTCGCGCTCTATGCCGATGAAACTGTACCTTATAAAGAGATTGTCAAAATATTGAACATAGCCAACGAAAACAAATTCAAGATGGTATTGGCTACTAAACCCCAGCGATGAACTTGAAGAAGGCAAACATATATGGTCTTGTTGGAACGCTTGTCTTTCATGCGGCCATACTTTTGATTCTTTGGTTCACCGTGTTGCATTCGGTCGTTCCGGAAGAGGATGGAGGTGTCGTTGTCAACTTTGGTAATGTTGACGAAGCCTCTGGTATGTTCGAACCTGCCTATACAGGCGAGACGCCTCCAGAAGAGACGACTGTCACACCACCTCCCGCGTCCACTCAACAGGTCACTCCTAAGGAAAATCTCATTACACAGGATCAAGAGGAAAGTGTAGCCATAGATGCCAAGAAAAAAGAGGACAAACGCCGTAAGGAGGAGGCTGTCAAACAGCAGAATGCCGAACAGGAGCGCATCAATAAAGCTACAGCTGAACGGCAGCGCGTAGCCGATGAACAAAGACGCAAACAGCAGGCAATCAGCAATAAAGTGGCTGGAGCTTTTGGCATTGGTGGCGGCGCTGGAAACAGCCAAGGTAGCGCAGCTTCTGGAGTCGGTAATCAGGGAAGTCCTTTCGGTAATTCTGATCACGGTGCCAATACGGGCGTTGGTGGTTATGGCTCGTTTAACCTCAATGGTCGTTCGATAGGACAAGGTGGTCTGCCTCGTCCTGCCTACACGATTCAAGAGGAGGGACGTATCGTTATCAACATCACTGTTGATCCCAAAGGCAGTGTCATCTTTGCAGAAATAGGCAGAGGAACGAACATCGATAATGCCACGATGCGCAGAAGTGCCATCGATGCTGCAAAACGTGCTCGCTTCAACTCCATACAATCTTCCAACAATCAAAGTGGAACCATTACTTACGTTTATAAATTAAAATAAACCAGCGTTATGAAAAGAGTCTTTTTGTTTTTGGCTGAAGGTTTTGAGGAAACAGAAGCCATTGGCACAGTAGATGTGCTTCGTCGTGCAGGAATAGACGCGGAGACAGTGTCCATCAGCAATAGTCTGGATGTTACTGGTGCGCATGGCATCAAGATCCATGCAGATCAACTGCTGAAAGAGGCAGACATCCGTATCCCTGATGCCTTGATACTTCCTGGTGGAATGCCCGGAGCAAAGAATCTCAAGGAGTGTGAGCCTCTGAAAGAGCTGCTTCTTGACCAGTATCGCTCGGACAGAATCGTTGCTGCTATCTGTGCAGCGCCAATGGTGCTGGGTACGATGGGCTTGCTTAAAGGTCATCGTGCTACATGTTATCCGGGATTTGAAGATTTCCTGATTGGAGCCAAAGCCACAGGTAAAGCAACGGAAACGGACGGAAATGTGATCACAGGAAAAGGTCCGGGATTTGTCTTCGATTTCGCATTGGCTATCGTCACTGCAGTTCGCGGCAAAGCGGTTGCTGAAGAGGTGGCAGCCGGTATGTTGCTCTAACGAATACTACTCAACAAACAAACTACTGATATTACATGATTAAGACGAATTCTCTTGACTTGAAAAGTCCTTCTGCAAAGAGAGCAATCGGTGATTATTCACTGATTGTAATCGGTGCCTTCCTGCAAGCATTGAGTTATGTTCTCTTCTTGGCACCTTATAAAATCGTTCCTGGTGGCGTCTATGGTATATCCATCGTGCTGCATTATCTTTCTCAAGGCGTCTTCTCTTGGCTTCCTGGAGGTTTACCCATGGGTTTGACAGCCTTGTGCTTTAATGTACCGTTGTTACTTCTAGCTATGAAGAAACTAGGTCTGGCTTCCGGTCCGAAGACGATTGTCACCTTTCTCTTGATCTCCATCTTTACGGATTCCATCACATACATTGTAGGTTCAACGCCTTTGGTAGAGAATGATCGCTTCATAGCAAGTTTTTACGGTGGAGCCATTCTTGGTGTGGGCGTAACCTGTATCTTCCGTGCTCAGAGTACAAGTGCTGGTACGGATGTGTTGGCTCGTGTCGTTGCACGTAGTACAGGTGCAAAAGTGAGCAATCTAATCATCATTATCGATTCGTGCGTTGTCGTACTTGGTTTGATTGTATTCAAAGATTGGGCTGTTCCGCTCTATTCATGGTTTACCATTTTTGTTTATGGCAAGATCGTAGAGATGTTCCAGCAAGAGAATCCAAACCGTGCCGTGTTTATCGTATCCAAAAAGCCCAAGGATCTAGAAAATGTCATCTTGAAAAAGATGGATATGGGTGGTACTTATCTGCATGGACGTGGTATGTATGAAGGTAGAGAAGAGGAGATCATCTTTACCATCGCCGATCGCAATAAACTGCATCAGTTGAAGAATGAGGTGAAAAAGGTTGATCCGAATGCATTCATCTCATCCATGCATGCTAGTAAGGATACGCCAGGCATGGATATGTGATCCTGCTTTCTGTGAGAGGGAAAGATTTTTAGCTCTACATAAAACCGCGATATTATTTCTATCTTTGCATGATTCATTCGTGCAAACGATGGATTGTAAAAATATAAATTTAAAGAAACATTCATTAAAATGCCAAGTATCTCAAATCGAGGATTGAACATGCCGGCTTCACCTATCCGTAAGCTGGTGCCTTTTGCCAATGCAGCAAAAGCAAGAGGAATCAAGGTTTACCATCTCAATATTGGCCAGCCCGATATTTTAACACCCGAATGCGGTTTGGATGCGGCGCGCCATCTCGATCGGAAGATACTGGAATATTCCCCCAGCGAAGGTATTCGTTCGTTTCGTGAGAAACTGGTGAAATATTATGCAAAGTTTAACATCAATGTCACAGCAGATGATATCATCATCACGACTGGTGGTTCAGAAGCTGTCTTCTTCTCTTTCATGGCTTGTCTCGATCCGGGTGATGAGATTATCGTTCCAGAACCGGCTTATGCCAACTATATGGCGTTCGCCATTTCGTGCGGTGCTGTCATCAAAACTATCTCTTCTACGATAGAACAAGGCTTTGCTCTACCACCTATTGAAGAGTTTGAGAAGCTGATCACGGTCCACACCAAAGCGATTTTAATCTGTAATCCAAACAATCCTACAGGATATCTCTATACACAGAAAGAGATGAACCAGATCCGTGACATTGTTAAGAAGAACGATCTCTTCTTGTTCTCCGATGAGGTCTATCGTGAGTTCTGCTACACAGGAGCACCCTATATCTCAGCTTTCCATCTGCAAGGAATAGAAAATAATGTGGTCTTGGTCGATTCGGTTTCTAAACGCTACAGTGAGTGTGGTATTCGTATCGGTGCGTTGATCACAAAGAATGAATCGATTCGAAAGAACGTGATGAAATGGTGTCAGGCACGACTGAGTCCACCTTTGATTGGACAGATCATCGCCGAAGCTTCACTTGATACGCCCGAAGACTATATGTTAGATGTATATAACGAATATGTAGAGCGAAGGAAATTTCTTATCGACGGATTAAATCGGATTCCAGGCGTCTATTCACCAATTCCGATGGGTGCATTCTATACTGTCGCCCAGCTTCCAGTGGATGACGCAGACAAGTTCTGTGCATGGTGCTTGAGTGATTTCCAATATGAAGGACAAACTATCATGATGGCACCGGCTTCCGGATTCTATACAACGCCGGGTCTTGGCTACAATCAAGTGCGTATGGCTTATGTCCTGAAGAAAACGGAATTGGAAAAGGCTCTGATCGTTTTGGAAAAGGCTTTGGAAGCCTATCCTGGAAGGACTATCTGAGACCGTTAGATGCGGCTACGTCAATCATGAATCTTGAACTTTTCTTAGCAAGGAGGATCAATTTCGGTTCTGAAGAGGGACGAAAAGTGACGCCTCCAGCCATTCGCATTGCAATTACTGGCATTGCGTTGGGATTGACTGTCATGATTCTTTCCGTAGCCATCGTTATCGGGTTCAAGAAAGAGGTTCGTAACAAAGTCATTGGTTTCGGATCACATATACAGATCACAAACTTCGACAATAATTCATCTTATGAATCGACGCCTATTGCTATTAGCGGCAACATGATGCATCAGCTTCGTGCATTTCCGGGCATTCGACATGCGGAGGTGTTTGCTACGAAGCCCGGAATTCTTAAGACCAAAAGTGATTTTCAAGGTGTTGTGCTGAAAGGTGTTGATAAAGATTATGACTGGAGTTTTTTCAGAAGCAATCTCAAATCGGGAAAGATTCCGCAGATGAATACGGCAGAAGGTTCTCATCAGGTTCTCATTTCTCGTTATTTGTCAGACCTGCTCGGGCTTAAAGCCGGTGATTCATTTCTCACCTATTTTGTGCAAGACCAGGTGCGAGCCCGCAAGTTCGTTGTCTCTGGAATTTATGAATCAGGTTTTATCGACTATGACAAGCTGTTTGTTATTTCGGATATCAAGCAAGTTCGCAAACTCAACGGCTGGGATGAAGATCAGGCTAGCGGTGTGGAATTGCTCGTCAAAGATTACGATCATCTTGACATCACGGCACAGAAACTCTATTCAAGGTATGCCGAGAAACAGGACCGATTGGGAAATACCTATTATGTCCGTTCCATCAAAGAACTCAATCCGATGATCTTCAGTTGGCTCGATGTGTTGGATATCAATGTCGTGATCATTTTGGCACTGATGTTGGCCGTCGCAGGTTTCACGATGATCTCAGGACTCTTGATCATCATTCTTGAGCGTACGCGTATGATTGGCATCCTGAAGTCGATGGGAGAGAGTAATCGAAGTATCCGGAAGGTGTTCCTTTATGTTGCCTCGTTCCTTATTGGGAAGGGAATGATATGGGGTAATATTATTGGCGTTTCTCTTTGTGTGCTTCAGTCTCTGTTTCATGTTGTCAAACTTGATTCCTCTGTATATTATCTTGATGCGGTTCCTATTGATCTGAATGTTGTAGCTTGGATATTACTGAACATTGGAACGCTCCTCATCTCTATGCTGATGATGTTGGCACCATCCTATCTGATTACAAAAATTAACCCTGCACGTTCGATTCGTTTCGAATAGGCGGGCTTTCCATGAAATATATTTTAATCCTTAAGTAAGGCTAACCGTAGAACAACATAAGCTTGATGTTGAGGCTCTCTTTTTCTGAAATTTTATTTCCAATTGTAACAAAAATATAATATTCTATTTTTACCTTTGTGGTTGAATTGATGAAAAAAGGGATTGTAATCCCTTCAAGAGTGTTAAAGTACTATTTATAATAAACTCATTAATAAAACAATTAGTATGAGCAAAAGATTACTCTTCTTAGTGTTTGCCGCGTGCATGTTTGTATCGCTGGTAAATGCACAGGTAACTACCGCAGGATTGAGCGGTAAGGTCACCGAGAAATCGGGTGAACCTATGATTGGGGTGAATATCAAGGCCACTCACACGCCTACGGGAACAGTTTATTACACTGTAACCCAGAACAACGGTACTTACTCCTTTACTAACCTTCGAATCGGCGGACCTTACACCGTTGATTACACTTACGTAGGTTTTAATACGGAATCTCGTTCAGGTATCACACTCTCATTGGGTGAGGATATGAAACTGAATGTTCAGATGAAGGAAGACACGCAGACCCTCGATGAGGTTGTCGTTGTGGCTGACCGTACCGGAATCATGTCGAACAGCCGTACAGGTGCTCAGGAAATCATCACACGTGAAAAGATGGAGAAACTTCCTACTTTCAGCCGTGCGCTGACCGACTTTACCAAATTGGCTCCTATGAGTAGTGGTAGTAACTTCGGCGGTGTTTCTTATCGTTTCAACAATGTCACTGTCGATGGTGCTTCTTTCAACAATTCATTTGGTTTAGGTTCGAAGCTGGGTGCTTCTGGTGTTGAACCAATCTCTCTCGAAGCCCTTGAACAGGTGCAGGTCATGATCGCTCCTTTCGATGTCCGTAACGGTGGTTTCACAGGTGCCGGAATCAACTCCGTTACCAAATCCGGTACGAATGAATTCCATGCTTCTGCTTACGAATTCATTAAGAGCCCTGATATGATGGGTTACCGCGTAAAAGATCAGATCATCAATGTTTCTGAATTCTCTAATCATCAGTATGGACTTAGCCTTTCCGGCCCGATCATCAAGAACAAATTGTTCTTCTTCATCAATGGTGAACTTGATCGTCAGGAGAATCCTGTTACCTATACAACAGCTAACTCAGCTGCCAGCGCAGATGTTCTGCAGGGTATTTCAGATTTCCTGCAGCAGAACTTCAACTATAATCCGGGAAGCTATAATGTAACCAAGATGAAGACGCAGGCTGATCGTTTGACAGCTCGTTTGGATTGGAATATTAATTCCAAGAATACCTTGAGTTTTAAATATTTCTATTTGAAGTCTTATAATACGAACAATCCTTCTTCTTCAGGTGCTCCTCTCAACGGACGTGGACCGAACCAGTATGCTATCCCGTTCTCTTCGAGCTACTATCGTACCAATAATAACTTCAACATCTTCATGGCCGATTTGAATACGACAATCAACGACCATACTACGAACTACTTGAAGTTGGGTTATTCTCGTCTGCGCGACTTCCGTGATATGGACGGTGGATATTTCCCACAGGTCGATATTCTGAATGGCGACCGCACAGGTACTCTTCAGGCTTACACAACTTTTGGTACAGAGGCCAACTCATACAATAATAAATTGAATACCGATATCTGGCAACTTCAGGATAACTTGGTTTTCACACTTGGCAACCATCAGCTCACGTTTGGTACTCAGAGTGATTATCGTTCATTCAAAAACGGTTTTGCTCAGAACTATCCGGGATCTTGGGTATTCAGTTCATTCGACGATTTCAAGTTCAATGTACTTGCAACGAAAGATTATCTTTCTTCTCATGGAAGCATGGGCGGATTCGATATCACGAAATATGATCCGACTGCTTACGGCTTTTCTTCTGCTGTAACCGGTATCACGAACTCTGCCGGAACAGGTTATTCTTACTATGCACAGAAATATTCCATGACGGATAACTTCCCCTATGCCAAGGTCAATGTATTCCAGCTGGGTCTCTATGCTCAGGACAAATGGACGATCAGTGACAAGTTGAATGTAACGCTCGGTCTTCGTGTCGATGTTCCTATCTTCACCACAGACTTGGCAAAGAACGACGCAGTAGCAGCTGAAACCTATCGCGACGGCATCAAGATTGATGTTTCCAAGTATCCGAATGCAAAACCGCAGTTCTCTCCGCGTTTAGGCTTCAACTACAAGCCTCTTGAAGATGGTAGCTTGCAGTTCCGTGGTGGTGTTGGTATCTTCTCAGGTACGCCTCCTTATGTATGGTTGAGCAACCAGGCTGGTAACAACGGTGTTCTCTTCGGAGATATCAATATGCGTGGTGATGCTTTGAAGACTCTCGGTTTCACGGGTGATCTGAATACCTACAAACCGGCTACAGGTTCTGCTTCTCGTGCCGACATTGCAGTCACAGATCCTGATTTCAAATATCCGAATTTGCTGAAGACCAATTTCGCTGTCGATTATAAATTCGGTGACGGATGGATCGCTACAGCTGAGTTGCTTTATTCAAAAGATCTGAACTCTATCTATCATGACAACATCGGTCTTTATATGACAGACAGCTATGTTAATGATGGTGGCAGCAATGCTCAGGCTCGTCCGTTCTATAACGGTTATTACAGTGATCAACCCGGCAATCAGAAGGCTGCTAACAACGTAGTCATGCTGCGTAATACCAACAAGGGTCATTCACTTTATACCACACTGCAGTTGCAGAAGACTTTCAACGATGGTATTCTGAAAGGCCTCTATCTGAATGGATCTTATTCATTCGGTCAGTCAAAGTCTGTATCTGATGGTTCTTCTTCTGTAGCAACGTCTGCTTGGAAGTATCGTCCTGCACTCAATTCCAATGCTGAAGAGCTTGGTTACAGTGCTGGTTCATTCGACGGACGTTTCCTCTTCTCTGCTTCTTATACAGCCAACTGGAGTAAATATGCTGCAACAAGCATCGGTCTTATCTACGAACGTTTCCGTCCATTCCGCTATTCTTATTGCTATAGCGGCGATGCAAACGGCGACACGCAGACTTCAAACGACTTGATGTATATTCCGAAGGATTTCAGTGAAGTGAAAGATCATCTGGATGCAACCGGTTTCGCTTCTCAGGATGCTGCCTGGGCAGCTATGGATCAGTTCATCTCTCAAGATCCTTATTTGAAGAACCATCGTGGTGAATATGCAGAACGTAACGGCGCTTTGGCTCCTTTTGCCAATCAGCTTGATCTGAGTCTTTCTCATGATATCAAGGTGTTCCAGAACAACGGTCGCTTCCATACCCTTCGTTTCAGCTTCAACGTTTCTAACTTCTTGAATTTGTTGAATAAAGATTGGGGCGTTCAAAGAACAACCGTTCTCGGAAGCCAGCAGTATCAGTTCTTGACAGTTACACAGAAACCTTCTGCAAAGAACAATTATACTTTGAAGTATAAGATGCGTACAAGTCTTGACGAGACTTTCCAGGATAACATTGGAACAGATTCTCGTTGGCAGATGCAGTTCGGTATCAAGTATATTTTCTGATAATCGGTTTTTTATATAGGAAGAGCGGGTTGAATGCCCGCTCTTCTTTTCGATAAACGTTTATAAAAAGATGAAAAAGAATAAGATTGTAGGATGGGTGTTTTCGCTTCTGGCCGTATTTCTTATGGTAGGATGTACGACGGAACATTATGTCGTGGCACTTTCCATGGATGGTTTCCGCACAGAGTATCGTGAGCGTGCACACATCCCGACTCTTGATTCTTTAGGTAAAGTGGGAGTGACCGCTTCATTCCGTCCCTGTTTCCCTAGTGTGACCTTTGTCAATCATTACGCTATGGCTACGGGATTGTATCCTGATCATAGCGGAATCGTCGCTAACTTTTTTTATGATGCGAATCGAAACAAGACCTATAGCATGTCCAACTACACAGCTGTGACCGACCCTTCGTTCTACAAAGGTGAACCCATTTGGAACACTGCCGAGAAGCAGGGCGTCCGTTCGGCTGCCTTTTTCTGGGTGGGAAGTGAAACGGCCGTCGGAGGCATGCAGCCTTCGATTTGGAAGAAATACAATAGTTCTGTTCCTTTCTATGATCGTGCAGACTCTGTCATCGCTTGGCTGCAGTTGCCGAAAAAGATTCGTCCGCATCTGATCATGTGGTATCAGGAACAACCGGATTCTTATGGTCACAAATTTTCACCGGATTCACCTAAAGTGATCAGCGAGATTGAGATGCAGGATTCCGTGCTCAACTATTTCTTTTCTAAAGCACGCAAATTGAAACAATTCAAGAAGATCGATTTTGTTATTGTCTCCGATCATGGCATGGCAACGTACGACAAATACATCAATCTGAGCGATTACATGCCGCTTGATAGTTTTCTCTATGCATTCGATGGCGTACCGACCATGCTTTATCCGAAACCTGGATATCTGGAAACGGCGTATCGCATATTGAAGACCATTCCGAATATTTCAGTTTGGAAACACGATGAAGTTCCTGCTCAATACAAGTACGGTAAGAATTCGTGCGATGCAGATTTGATTGTTCTACCGGATGTTGGTGTTCAGTTGGAATTTCACAAAGGACATCGCTCCAATAATAAGGGCAATCATGGTTATGACAA
>CAZIVE010000057.1:0-17684 GCA_964542435.1 uncultured Parabacteroides sp. | reverse complement strand
AAGAAAGATACTTTGATAATCACACAATAGGTTAATTAGCTCTAAGAATGGTACTAGGTTAGTCACACCATAAGAGAATTAGGCCTAAGAATGCTACTTAGATACTATCTAATAGGAGTTCAGAAAAGGGAAAAGGGAAAGGGGAAAAACGAAAAACGCGGCACCATCTTTAATAGATGAAGCCGCATTTCGTTAGGTGTGCTCGAAGCGGGAGTCGAACCCGCACAGCCGCAATGGCCAAGGGATTTTAAGTCCCTCGTGTCTACCATTCCACCATTCGAGCATCCTTAAAAGGAGAGCGGAAGACGGAACTCGAATCCGCGACCCCGACCTTGGCAAGGTCGTGCTCTACCAACTGAGCTACTTCCGCAAGTGCATGCATAGACGCGGCACAAAAGTAGAGAATTGTTTTCTTTTAGCCAATGATTTAGTTGAAAAATTCCAATTTCAATTCTCAATCAGGATCTCCATGCCTGATTTGACAACGGTATAGGTACGCAAGTAAGCTCTATATGAATCACCTTTTGCCAGTTCGGGGCCATCAATGCGGAAGCCACCGCTTGCAATATCGAACTTACTACCGCAAGTGGCGCAGGTAGCCGTGCCATCGTCTGAAGGTGTGACGACAGTGGATTTCTTTCCCTCATAAGGACAGCAGAGATCGTATGCATAATAGGTATCGTTGTTCCCATGCACCACGAGCACTCCAGCATAGCCAACATATTCTCCGGCATAACGTGCCTTGGTAAATACCTTATAGGCATAAAGCGGCACCAGATCCTTATCGGCATAGCTCAAGTTGAGCGTAAGTCTGACAGGAAGCGATGGGATATTCGTTTCATATTTAGAACAAGCCACAGGAATAAGCGCGAGCAGGATGGCTGCCGCGGCAAAGAGACGATGCATTTTCATGATTTATCCTTCGACCAGCATTTTTTCAGCCTGATTCACCTTATCAAACGGAAAAGAGGCGAGGATATTGCTCATCATCACACTGATCTTATCGTTGCATAAGTTACCGGCACTGCCTTCGTGCGTATGACGGACATTCTTGTCGGGCGTAAATTTACCGGCTTCGATCTCGAGTCCCACCTGTTTGTAGGCATCGCGGAACGGAACACCTGCAAGCACACGACGGTTGACCTCTTCGACACTGAACATAAGATCGTAGCGGCTGTCATCTAGCAGATGTTCATTGACCTGGATCTCGCGCATCATCATGGCAACGATCTGGAGACAGTCTTTCAGTTCGTCAAACGACGGCAAGAAGAGTTCCTTGATGACCTGCATGTCGCGCGAATAGCCGCATGGAAGATTGTTGGAGATGAGTGTAATCTGCTGAGGAAGACCTTGGAGCAGATTACATTTGGCACGAGTCAGTTCAAACACATCGGGGTTTTTCTTATGCGGCATGATGCTGGATCCCGTAGTAAACTGATCAGGCAGTTTGATGAAACCGAAGTTCTGACTGTTGAAAAGGCAGGCATCAAACGCCAGCTTCGATAATGTAGAAGCTATGTTTGCTATAGCAAAGGAGACGATACGTTCCATTTTACCTCGTCCCATCTGCGCATAGACAACGTTATAGTCCATCGAATCGAATCCGAGAAGACGCGTTGTCATGGATCGGTCAAGAGGAAACGAAGAACCATATCCGGCAGCAGAGCCAAGCGGATTGCGGTTGCAGATACGATAAGCAGCTTCGAAAAGAGCCAGGTCATCAACGAGGCTTTCCGCATACGCGCCGAACCAAAGTCCAAAAGAGGAAGGCATTGCCACCTGCAGATGCGTATATCCGGGCATGACGACCGACTTGTACCGTTCGCTCTGCGCAATGAGAACGTCAAAGAGCTGTTTGACACACATCACAACCTGCTGCATCTCATCGCGGGTAAAAAGTTTGAGATCGAGCAGCACTTGATCGTTGCGTGAACGTCCGCTGTGAATCTTCTTACCGACGTCTCCCAAAGTACGGGTGAGCATCAGTTCCACCTGCGAATGAACATCCTCGATACCCTCCTCTATGACAAATTTGCCCTCATCAGCCATCTTGTAGATCTTACGTAGCTCGGCGAGCAGCAGTTGCAATTCGTCGTTCGTAAGAAGTCCGATATGTTCCAGCATAGTGATATGAGCCATCGATCCGAGCACGTCATACTTGGAAAGATAGAGATCCATCTCACGATCTTTTCCGACCGTAAAACGATCCACTTCAGGGTTTTCCCTGACATTCTTTTCCCAGAGTTTCATCAGATATATAAGGAATGTTTATTCATACGGAAGAGAAGCGAGCACCTCAGACAGACGATCCACTGCCTGTTGCAATGGTTTCGTAAGCATCGGTTTAATGAAAGGATTGAGATCGGCACGCAGCGTAAGACGCAGGCGCGTATCCATCACATCCATTTGTTTAAGCTGCACCCACAATGTGACAGGCACAGGTGAGTTTTCAGAAACGAACTTAATGGTCTTATTGGGCTCACGTTCTACGATACGGAAGGTAACCTTTCCTACCGGATCGACGGAGACAGAACAAGAGTCGCTGTCGAAAGTCAAGTCTTTCACTTTATCTTGAGGAATACGGTCTTTCACCTTTTCCAAGTTGGAGAGATCGGACAACAACGCAAAAATGCGATCGTCGTTTTGTGCGATCGTCTTCTGAGGTCCCACGAAATCGGTTGCAGATGCCATATCAGAATGCAGATTCTTTAGGTGACCAATGTGCAGGATCCTTACGCCATTCTTGAAGTGTCTTGATCTCGGACTGATCGATATAATCGGTACGAACAGCCTCTTCGATGACTGCATCGTAGTTGCTTAGTGTTGTAAGTTCTACTTTGGCATCCTTAAACTGCTGTGTAGCGACGGGGAAGTTGTGAGTAAAGATAGCGACCATGCCGATAACATCACATCCGAAATCGCGTACAGCCTGCACAGCCTTGAGACTGCTCATGCCCGTTGATACAAGATCTTCAATGATGACGACCTTAGATCCCGGTTTCAGCTCTCCTTCAATCAGGTTTTCCAAGCCATGATCTTTTGGCGTAGAGCGGATATAAACGAACGGAAGGCCAAGCAAATCGGCAACAAGAGCACCTTGTGCGATAGCTCCAGTAGCAACACCGGCAATGGCATCTACATCTTCATATTTTTCACTGATAACACGAGTAAGTTCGAGTTTGATAAATGTTCTAATCTCTGGATAAGACAAAGTTTTGCGGTTATCACAATAGATAGGCGATTTCCAACCCGATGCCCATGTAAAAGGATTGGCGGGTTGCAATTTGACTGCTTTTATTTTTAATAATTTTTCAGCTACAAGTCTTTCGAGTGTCTTCATAGGACCAATAATTATTTATGTTCGCACAAAAGTACGCAATAGATCTCTTAAAAAGTATATAAAGACAAAAAAAATAACTTTATGCTTTCAAAATGTTTCAATCTGAATCATTAATGTAACAGATGACAATCAATCGCGGAAGAGGTACTTTCCGATCCATGCACACGCTTCAGCATCAGCCAATGCATCGTGATGTTTACGAAGGTCATAACCGAAATAGGACGCGACGGTCTGAAGCTGGTAATTGGGAAGTCCTTTAACCATTCTTCTTGAGCTTTGCAATGTACAATGGAACGTATATTCCGGATAGTCGAGCTGATAGACACGGAAGACCGCCCTCAAACACGACTCATCGAAAGCTTTGTTGTGTGCGACCAGTGGCAAATCACCCACAATCGGAACGATTTGTTTCCATACATCCGGGAATAGTGGAGCGGAAGCCGTGTCACAGTCTCTCAATCCATGAACACGCGTGCACCAATAGGTGTAATAGTCAGGTTCCGGATGTATCAGACTATAGAAATGTTCTACTAGTTTTCCATTGCGGACCACGACCAGTCCCACACTGCAGACGCTGGTCCGTTGTTCATTGGCTGTTTCAAAATCGATGGCTGCAAAATCCATATTTATAAACTAAATAAAACAAAGAAAATTCCAGTTGTGATCCTAACACTTTGATCTCATCATCAGACAATCCAGTAGTTTGTCTGGCCAAGGCGATCTCCAGTCCCTGCTGTTTCAGATTTTCGATGTAACCTATGGAGAGCAACTTCTCGAATGC
Organism: uncultured Parabacteroides sp.; assembly: GCA_964542435.1. Lineage (GTDB taxonomy): Bacteria > Bacteroidota > Bacteroidia > Bacteroidales > Tannerellaceae > CAZIVE01. Next base: position 13,563 of record CAZIVE010000057.1, on the reverse strand, counting down.
CCCTTTCCGTGCCTTGAAAGGCATCCTTTCCAATACATCCATACGCTTCAATTAATAAATCCTACCATCGAGATCGGCTATATAGTCAATTGTCGGGTAAAGATAGGGAAAGATTTTCTAAGGCAACTTGAAATCCTGCAAAATGTTAGAAACGACGCGGTTCAGCATAAAAAAAGCTAAAAGCAGAGGGGAGATTTTTCCTTTGCTTTCGGTTTATACTATCTTCGTCACCGTTATTATCAAAATCATGAATTACACAAAGCAAAACATACAGAGGACTATCCCTTTTGTCATCCTCTTTTTCTCATTACTCACATGCTTTTCTTGCAAGAAAACACAGCATGCAAACGACGAAGACATCAACGTCCAATGGGTAGATACAGCACGACACATCTATGCGTTCGGAATTAATATCGATACATTCAACGTCAACGAAAACACGCTGGAACGTGGAGACAGCCCAGCCACTATCTTTGCTGACCTCGGATTCTCTCCTCAGATGACAGACAGCATCAAAAATGTAACGAAAGACATTCTGGATCCGCGTAAGTTACAAGCAGGAATGAAATACTACACTTTCGAGACAACCGGTGACGATCCGGAAATCCGATTCATTGCCTTTGCCAAATCCGTAACCGACTTCGCCGTCATCGACTTCACACGTGACACACTATACGCCTACGAATACAGCAAATTCATCAACCTGCACCGCAATTATGCAGAAGGTACTATCAGCAGCACGCTGTGGGACGTCATCAACGAGAGCGGTGCCGATCCGCTGCTGGCCATCAAACTAAGTGAAGTCTTCGCATGGCAGATCGATTTCTTCGACATCAAGGAGGGCGATTCTTTCCAGGTGATCTACAATCAAGCTTGCATCGATGATACGACCGAATTGGATATTTCATCCATCGAAGGGGCTATATTCAACCACGACGGAAAACGATATGTGGCTATTCCGTTCATGCAAAACGGGGAACAGGTATTCTACGACGAGAATGGACAAGCACTTCGAAAAGCATTTCTCAAAGCTCCTCTCGACTACTTCCGCATTACGTCTCGCTTCACCAATGCCCGATTCCACCCGATTCTGAAAATCTATCGTCCTCATCATGGCGTGGATTATGCCGCTCCAAAAGGGACGCCCATCAAGAGCATCGGCGATGGAACCATCACCTTCAAAGGGTGGATGAACGGCGGAGGTAATTCCCTGCGCATACGTCACAGCGGCTCGTACGAGACTTCATACATGCACATGAGCCGTTATGCCAAAGGCATCCGCAAAGGCAGTCACGTGTCACAAGGCCAAATCATCGGCTATGTTGGCGCTACCGGACTTGCTACAGGTCCGCACCTCGACTTCCGCGTTTATAAAAACGGTACAGCCATCAATCCGCTGCATATCCAAGCTCCGCCTTCGACTCCTATAAGTCGAGCAGAACTAGACAGTTTCAAAATCACAAAGAACCGTGTTCTGAAAGAATTTGAGACTCTGCATCGCGACTATCTGAAGAATCATAAATAATATAAAGCCATGAAACTGATAGGGAACATTATATGGATGCTCTTCGGAGGCATCATCACCTGCGTGGAATATGTCATATCGAGTTTTCTGCTCTGTTGCACAATCATCGGAATTCCCTTCGGGTTTCAGACTTTGAAGCTTGCGATGGTCGCCTTGTGGCCGTTTGGAACGACAGTCACAGACGACGGCAGCAGTGGCGGGTGCCTCAATGTCATCATGAATGTGATCTGGATTTGCATCGGAGGCATCTGGATTTGCCTGACGCACCTTGCCTTCGGTGTTCTCTTTTGCATCACGATTATTGGAATACCGTTCGGCATGCAGCACTTCAAATTGGCCGGCCTGGCCTTGACTCCATTCGGAAAGAATATCAATTAAAGTTTGGAATGAAGCGATTGACGTAAGTCAGAGGACTAGTGATGCTGTAAAAATCCGTTCTCTTCCTTTTTCTTGCTCTGAGCCAAACTGCTTTCAGAGACCTTTTTTTGAACTAAGCACACACAAAAGTCCTTTACGAGAGTCTTTCCCCTACTCGTTTTGCTCAGAGGAGTAATCCGTATATCAAAGAAGTATGAATTATTGTCGGCTTTTAGAATTGCTTTAAAGCTCTATATAATAAAGGCAAATATCTTCATAATGCCCGTCTTTCATCAAGAAACCTCCGGGAATGATGCCTAGCTGATGGAAGCCTAAACGCTCGTAAAGATGACGAGCGTGAATGTTGGTAGCAACCACAGCATTGAACTGCATCAAAGTGAAACCAGCAAGCTTGGCCTGAAGCAGACAGTCTTTTACCAGTTTTTCACCCACATGAAGTCCTCGGCTCTCCGAGCTGACTGCATAACTTGCATTTGCGATATGGCCGACACGTCCGATATTGTTGGGATGCAGGATATAAAGTCCGTAAATTTTATTTGTGTCTGCATCAACGGCGACACCCGAATAGGTTTGTGCGGCGAAGAATGATTCGCCCGTAACATTATCCAAAAGATCAAGCTGCGGGAAGGCGATTCCTTCTTCCACCACTTCGTTCCAGATAAATACCATTTGCGGTAAATCTTCTTTGCGGAATTTTCTTACTTCTATCGTCATTTCAAAACAACCGTTCATTCATCAATGGAGACTTGCTGCACGTGAATTGGATTACTCAAGAAAACAGAAGCTGTGGATGAGAACTTCTCCGCTGACTCTGTTGTAAAGAAGAACTGACGTCCACCGCGTGTCAAACGACTTTCAAGATCAGAATGGCGTTTCAGATAATCGACCAAACTGGTAGCGACATACTCGCCTTGAGAAAACATATTTACACCTTCAGGTAAGTATTTGCGGATTTTATTCATCAGCAAAGGATAATGCGTACAACCCAGAATGATGGTGTCGATTTTCGGATCCATGTTCATCAGTTCGTTGATATATTTCTGAATGAAATAATCAGCACCGTCAGAGGCATATTCATTGTATTCGACGAGCGGAACCCACATCGGACAAGCCTTGCCCGTCACACGGATATTGGGAAAAAGCTTCCCGATTTCGAGTTCATAAGAATGAGAGGCAATTGTTCCAGCTGTACCAAGCACGCCGACGTGCTTCGTCCGGCTAAGCTGATCAACCACCTCAACGGTCGGGCGGATCACGCCCAAAACACGGCGCTGCGGATCCCAATCGGGGAGATCGTTCTGCTGAAGGGAACGAAGTGCTTTAGCCGACGCCGTATTGCAAGCGAGGATGACAAGTTGACAACCCGAATGGAAAAGCCATTTCACAGCTTCACGTGTAAATTCATAGACAATCTCGAACGAACGAGGTCCATAAGGAGCACGTGCATTATCGCCCAGATAGACATAATCGTAATCGGGCATCAAAGAACGGATCTTGTCGAATATCGTAAGGCCGCCGTAACCTGAATCAAAGATACCAATCGGTCCGGGAGCTGCTGAAAACTTCTCGTTTGCCATCGTATGTATAAAAATTAAAACTGTCCCTTATCAACGATTGAATTGATAAGGGACAACTTAAAACTATTATTTCAATAGAGAAATTTGCTATTTCAATCCAAGCTTCGTCTTGACAAAGGCTGTAGCATTAACAGCTGATGGAGCGGTGAAAAGCAAAGCTGCGGGATCAATGATATAGGTATAACCCTTCTCGTCACCAACAGATTTGATAGCGGTCTGAATCTTTGTCTGAATAGGCTGGAGCAGTTCCTGCTGTTTCTTCTGAACATCCTGCTGAGCGACCTGGATAAAGTTATCGATACGGCTCTGAATGTCCTGAATTTCCTGTTGGCGTCTCAATTTGATATTCTCAGTAAGAGAATCTTGCTGCTGAACATAATCAGAATATTTCTTCTGATATTCGTCCTGCATCTTTTTCAGCTCCGTCTGATAATTCGTATTCAAATCATTCAACTGTTTCTGCATAGCAGCAACTTCGGGCATCGCATTGAATACTTCCTGCGTATTGACGTAAGCAATTTTACTCAGATCTTGAGCAAAAACTCCCAACGGGAGAATCATGAACAATAAGATAATTAGTCTCTTCATTTTACTTTTTATAATTACATGTTATTAATCCGTGTCTTTGGCGCTCTTTCTAAAGCGCACAAATGTAAGCAATTATTTTGAATAACCTAACTTGATAAGAACTTCATCGCTGATATCGATCTTCGGTGAAGCGAAGATGATGCTCATGGCTGAGGCTCTATCAATGACCAACTGATAGCCTTTTTCCTCCGATAACTCCTTCACGGCATTGTAAATCTCGTCCTGGATAGGTTTCATAAGGCTCTCACGTTTCTTGAAAAGTTCTCCTTCGGAGCCAAAATACTTACGTTTAAGATCTGTGGCTTCCTGTTCCTTCTTTACAATCTCCTCTTCGCGTTTGGTCTTCATCTCGGCTGAGAGGAAAACGAGATCGCTCTGATAGGTCTTGTACATGTTCTGAGCCTCTTGCTGAATGGCTTCGACTTCGCTTTGCCATTTTTTGGAGACTTGCGTGAGTTGCTCATTTGTCATTTCATAAGCCGGAATATTCTTGAGAATATATTCCATGTCAATAAGGGCATACTTCTGGGCAAACCCAGAGAGCGAGCAGAGCAACATAAAACAGCTAATGGCAATAATTCTTTTCATATACTTTTGTGATTTTATAATATCAGACGCAAATATAACCGCAAGGTTAAATCATCCTCCATTTATTCATATTATTTAGTAATTAGAATTCCTGACCGATGATGAAGTGGAAATTGCTTCCGCTTCGTTTTTCTGTGGATCCGTAATTCGGAGCATCAAATCCATAGCCCCAGTCGATACCCATCAGACCAATCATTGGCAGATAGATACGTACGCCGACACCGGCCGAACGTTTCAGATCGAACGGGCTGAAGTCCTTGAGAGTCGTCCATGCATTTCCGGCCTCAGCAAATACCAATCCGTAGATGGTAGAAGAGGTTTCCATGATGAACGGATAACGAAGTTCCATGGACAAACGGGAATATGCATAACCGTAAGAGTTGTAACCGCCATTACCTGCGATACTACCGTTTTCATATCCGCGGAGTCCGATGGTCTCCTGTGCATAAGCGCCGGAATAACCGGTCATACCATCACCACCCATATAATAGGTCTCGAATGGAGATTTCTTATATTTGTTATACGAACCGAGGAATCCATATTCCACACGCGTCATCAACACCGGCGTACGTTTCACCGTAAGAGGTGCCAACGGAGAGAAGATCTTTGCCTTGAACTTCCATTTGTGATACTCGATCATGTGATACTTGTCCGGATCGGTGCTCGTCATATTCTTATAGTCCTTTCCGTCCCACGATGAATAAGGAGGCGTAGCGGCTACGGATAAGTCGAAGGTTGATCCACGACGTGTGTACAGAGGGTTATCTATGGAGTTACGTTCCAATACAAGTTCGAGGTTCAAGCTGTGGCTGGTTCCGTTGTTGACCAGGAAGTAATCCCAATCCTGCATCTTATAGAGCTGATAGTTGAACGTTGCCATGAATGAGAAATAGTCATCCGGCCAGTTGAGTCGTTTGCCATAGCCTACCGATGCTCCGAACATGATCATATACTTGCTGGCATCGTACGCAGCTGCATAGCTGTTACCATAGCCGTAGTTACCATAGCCATAACTTCCATAGCCACCATAAGAACCATAATAACTGTATGGGTTATAATAGTTGGAATAGTTGCTCAGATAGTTGCTGCTGACGTCCGTCATCTTAGAGAAGTATGCACTTACATTGAAGCTGTTCGGACGTTTGCCACCGAACCACGGATCAAGGAAGGAGATACTATATGACTGATAGTAGCGACCATTGGTCTGTGCACTCACGGTCAATGTCTGGCCTTCGCCCTGAGGAATGATGCCTTTGTACGTCTTCGGATGGAGGAAGTTCTTCATGGAGAAGTTGGTGAACTTAAAGCTCAATCGTCCAATTACACCTGTCTGTCCCCAGCCTGCTGAAAGCTCGACCTGATCGTTGGCCTTGGATGTAAGGTTGTACTGGATATCAACCGTTCCGTTCTCGGCATCGGGAATCGGCTTCGGATCCATTTTCTCCGGATCGAAGTGTCCCATCTGAGCCAACTCACGGATAGAACGCATCAAATCTTCACGACTGAACAACTCTCCAGGTTTGGTACGCAGCTCACGACGAACGATGTCTTCATAGAGTCGGTCATTACCATTGATGATGATACGATTGATAGTTGCCTGAGGTCCTTCCTGAATACGAATCTCGAGATTGATGGAATCGTTATCGACATCCACCTCAACAGGATCGGCATTAAAGAACAGATAACCGTTGTTGAAATAAACATTGGAAACGGCATCGTCATCAGAGGTCAAACGTTCACCGAGTTTCTTCTGGTTGTAAACATCACCTGCCTTCATGCCCAAAACGGCCGACAGATAATCGGTTGCATATTTGGTATTGCCGACAAAGTTGATGCTTCTCAGATAGTACTTGTCTCCTTCGCTTATCTTCAAATGGATATCGACTTTCTTGTCATTAAAAGGAACGACGGTATCTGAAAGCAATGCAGCATCACGATAACCATACTCGTTGTATTTACTGATCAGATTGTCCTTATCTTTCTTATATTCCTCACTGGTAAATTTCTTTGTACTGAACATCTCTAGGATACTGGCCTTCCAGTCGTTCTTCAAACTAAACTTCTCGTTGGTCTTCTTCATCGCCTTCTTTAAGGTGAGAGCCGGCAAAGCCTCATTGCCTTCGAAGTAAATACGGTGGATCCTCGTCTTCTTATTCTTGTCGATGTTGATATCTACAATCACCTCGCCATCGTTCGAGACATCATCTTTCTGATCGATATCAATCTTGACATTCTTATAGCCTTTGCCGTCGTAATAGTTTTTGATGAGCGTCCGGGTACGGTCGATGACATTCGGCGTCACCTGATATCCTTTCTTTAGACCCAGTTTGTTTTCCAGGTCCTGACGTTCACCCTTCTTGATGCCAATATAATTAATCTGAGAGATACGCGGGCGTTGTTTCAGTTGAATGGACAGCCAGATAGAATCACCTTCGACCTTGTCGGCAAGGATCTTCACATCGGAAAACAGACCATGTTTCCAAAAACGTTTGACAGCTGACGTCACCTGCTCGCCGGGGACTGTAATCTCGTCGCCAACGGAAAGTCCGGAAAAACCAATCAGCACAAAATCATCATAATTCTTTGCTCCAGAAACCTTGATATTAGCAATCTTGTACTTCTTGGGAGCCAACGAATAGGAAATAGTCGGCACCTTTGCTGTCGTATCTGTCGCATCAACCTCTGTAGTGTCCTTTACCTGAGCAAATGCACCTAATGCATAACCCAGGAAAACGATCATCAACACCAATCCTTTGTACATATATCAGTCAATTATTATATTAGTTGTTCACTTGTCCTGCCATAGCGACGTTCGCGCTGCTGGTAGTACAATAAAGCACCATACAGTTCTTCTTCTCTGAAATCAGGCCAGTACGTATCTGTGAAATAGAGCTCCGAATAGGACAACTGCCAAAGCAGGAAGTTACTGATCCGTTTCTCTCCTCCCGTGCGAATCAAGAGATCCGGATCGGGAATGCCTTTCGTAGTGAGTCTGCTGGATATAAGCTCTTCGTTCACATCCTCAGGAGAAATCTTTTTGTCGTTTGCCTCAGCCACAAGTTCTTTGACCGCATTCATTATCTCCCAACGGGAGGAATAACTGAGTGCCAGAACCAAAGCCGTACCTGTGTTGGCAGAAGTCATCTGCACACATTCGAGCAACGACTGACGTGTCACCTCGGGAAGCCGGGAAAGATCACCGATCGTAAGCAGACGGATCTGATTCTTCATCAGGTCAGGCGTCTCCTTCTTGATGGCAGAAACGAGCAGTTCCATAAGTGCATGGACCTCTTCTACCGGACGATTCCAGTTTTCTGTAGAGAAGGTATATAGCGTTACATATCTCAATCCGACCTTGGAAGCGGCCTCCATGATCTTACGAACAGAGACGACACCTTCCTGATGACCGAAACAGCGGTCTTTGCCCCGCTCCTTCGCCCAACGTCCGTTGCCGTCCATGATGATTGCCACATGCTGCGGCAACCGTTTCTTGTCTATTTCGTCGATCAATGACATTCGTTACTCATTATGTTTACCTCAAGGAACACTGTTCGAATTGTTACAGTCGCAGTCATGCAGTCCGAATTCCCACGTGAGGGAAAAGAGAAGGAGTGAATACCAATCCTTGTTCTTCCATGCGCTGCCGCTAATGTGATACGGGTTATCCAGCTCTTTCTTTCCTTCCAGACCATCTCCGAAAAGCTTTCTGACCGAGAACTCCATACCCAAATCCAACCTGTTCCTCAATTTATATTTCACACCGACGCCTAAAGGGATGTTCAAACTAGTGAACGTCTTGTCACCGCCGGGTGCTATACTCAAACCGATGCCGGCAAGGACATAAGGCGTTAACTTCTTCGTTCCCGCATAGACAAACTTGTCACTGTAGGGAAAGAAATTGAACTCTGCCTGCTCACCCAACTCTACCACAGACCTGTTGAAGTCTGTCTGGAAGTTATCAGGAAAAGCATTGTCGAGCCCCTTTGTCGTTCCGGATACACGCGCCAACAGCAGATTGCTCTTCAGAGCCCATCTCAAGTTGACGTTATACCGGAAAACCGCACCTCCTGCAAGACCCATCTTGCTGAAAGGATTGGTTTTATTGGCATCTCCCATATAGGAAGCTCCTCCGAGCATTCCTCCTATTTCAAACTTGTATTCCTGAGCAAAGAGCACTCCGCTCGTTGCCGAAATGAGGAGAATGAGTATTATACGATGAAAATAAGTTGTAGTCATAAGTCTGATTGTCATATTTCAACACCTTACTTTCTAACGCTAAACTGCTCATAAAATTATAAATAACACCTCATTCCTTATTTCTTGAAGCCAAGACGATTGATGCGGCCGTACCAGATATCCTTCAGGTCGTTGGCACTGCTGCTCGTTTTACCTCCAATGATATATATGTATTGAGAAGGATCCACCTTGACAGATGCATAAGCTCTCGCTTTGTATGCGTCCGGGAGGACCACCATCGAATCAATCACAGCCCAATTCACACCGTTGTCATGCGACGTATAGATTTTCTTGTCCGCCGTTCCGTCAGACAGAAATCCACCGATCATATACAGCATACTGTCATAGCGGGCAACCGTCACACCTTCACGTACAGTGAAGAAGGTGAGCTTATCGTCGGTATATTTGATCCACTCACGACCGTCGTTGGTGCCCCACGTCGTATTGAGCAGCTGACTGCTCTTGTCTTTCCCGGCAACGACCATCAGATAATCGTGATACATGGCCGTATAACCTTTCGTGCCGAATCCGACAATCGGGAAACCGTCCGGGACTGCTTCTCCGGTTGTCCAGGCTGACGAACTGTTCATCGAACAGAAGGTCAACGTACCGTTTACGTCGGCTATGGCAGCGAGGGTGGTTGAAGCGGAGGGCGTTTCAGCCAGACATCCGAGAATATACTTCACGGAAGGTGCTCCGTCAACCTTCGACCAGTTGATGCCGTCAGTCGAACGATACAGAATGCCTGATGTGGTCGGAACGTAAAAAGCTCCGCGGAATTCTGTAATCTGTGACATACGGACGCCACTTGTGGGAAGGCCACTCAAGGTGATCTGCTGCCAGCTGTCGGGAGCACTCACCAACGAATGATAGAGATGATATCCGGAACCTGTAGCAGGCGTGACATACATGAAATAATGTTCGGCTCCTTCATATTGAGCAACCATCACCTTCTGCGAACTGACGGCTTCACTGACAATATTCTCCGCACGCTGCGACCAGATCAACGTATCCGGCTGCACCTGATGGATATTGACATGAGCTACATACGCCTTTGTGGAGACACCGTCGTGTGAATGGACTACGAACTTCACCGGCTGGGTGAAGTCAAGAGAGTCGGAACCGTTCCACCAGAAGGTAGAATCTTTAGCGATATAGGTAGCCTGGATGCCGCTGACCGTAGCACTGGCATAAGTAATCTTGCAGACGATCTTATGTTTGAAAGTGGTTCCATAAGGCATGGAATCCAGATTATAGATCTCACCACTGAGCTGATCGATCGTAAACTTGACCGAACTGAGTCCGCTGACAGAATCGCTGGAGAGTGTAAACGTCTGGATCTGGCAATTGGGGGAATTGGATACCTCATCACTGCCCGAACTGCCGAGACAAGAAAAAAGCGTCGCACTCAGGCAACCCATCAAGAACAATATGATGCTATTTTTCATTCAATACTTTTAGTTAGTAATATTAAAGGTACAAAAGTAGAAACTATTTTTTCTTTATTCCCTTTACAAACCATTATTTATATTATTTTAGGTGCTTTTACACCTCGTCCGAGTTTCATCTTTCCCGTCTCAACGCGCGCTTCGTCCCAGAGATGCATCTCGATAAACTGATTCAGCAACATCGTTCCGCCCTCTACGAGCAGCGAATTGAGCTTGCGGCGATAGAGCGAATCCAGAATCTGCGGAACCAACGGCTGTGCGAAGTCCACCTGTTCATATTCGACGCCCGGGATGGTTTTACCCGCCTTCTCGGTGAAGAGAATCGTCGGGACCGTGCCGTCCAGCAGATGATAGTTTTCGGGAATCTTCAGCGTACGATCGACAGCCAGACGAACCGGATTCTTTCCTATCCAATGACGGACCGTCAGAGAGGGATCGTCGAGCAGCGCGGTACGCGTACCTACGAGAATCGCAGTCACTTCCGTACGAAGTTTGTGGACATGACGTCGGGTTGCATCTGTAGAAATGACAGCTTTGGGATCGGTGGCTTCGTTGCGGAGTTTGTCGATAAATCCGTCGGCACTCTGCGCCCATTTGAGAATGATGTATGGACGATGCTTCTCCTGAAAGGTCATGAAAGCTTTGTTGAGTTTCTTGGCTTCGGATTCGAGGACGCCTGTCACCACCTCAACGCCTGCATTACGCAGCATCTCGACTCCGCGACCGGAAACCTGAGGAAACGGATCCATGCAAGCCACCACAACACGCGGAATGTGTTTCTTGATGATCAGTTCCGCGCAGGGCGGCGTCTTTCCATAATGGGAACAGGGCTCAAGACTGACATAAAGCGTGGAATCGGAAAGAAGTTCGGGATGTGACACGGAAGCGATGGCATTCACCTCGGCATGAGGTCCGCCAAACTGACGATGATAGCCTTCGCCGATGATCTGTCCGTCATGAACGACGACAGCTCCTACCATCGGATTGGGCGCCACAAAACCTTCGCCGCCTCGCGCAAGCTGAAGGCAACGTGTCATATATTTATCCTCTACTTCGATCATCCACCTTGCAAGAAAGCTGTTTTTACGCTACTTTTGCATCCACAGCTATTATCAGATGCAACATTCCATAGAACAGACCAGAGCATTCATCCGCACCTCACTCACGGGCATCTATCCCGAAGGAGAGATCAACGCGCTTATACGCGTCATCCTGGAGGAAATAGGCGGATTGGAACCTTATCAAATTCTGCTCGGCAAAGATAGAGAAATATCCGATACACTGTTTCATAGAATCCATGAAGTGGTCGATCGACTCCATGAGATGGAACCTTTGCAATACATTCTGGGACATTCCGTTTTCTGCGGAATGGAACTGGAGGTCTCGCCTGCCGTACTGATTCCGCGGCCGGAAACCGAAGAGCTGGTGGAAAAGATCGTCGCGCATTTCCAAGGAATGAAAAGCCGCATACTCGACATCGGCACCGGCAGCGGATGCATCGCCATCGCGCTCAGCCATCTGCTTTCTGATGCTACCGTGACAGCGCTCGACGTTTCTCAAGAAGCGCTCGAAGTGGCGCAGAAAAACAACCGGCGCAACCATACCGATGTTCGCTTTCTCCATGCTGACATTCTCCAAGCGGACGAACTGCTGCCGAACGAGACTTTCGATGGCATCGTCAGCAATCCGCCGTATGTCATGGAAAAGGAGAAGGAGACCATGTCGGAAAACGTTCTCGATCATGAACCTCACATCGCACTCTTTGTCCCCGACGACGATCCGCTCCTGTTCTACCGCGCGATCGCACGTTTTGCCTGTCGAAGACTGACGTCGGGCGGTTCGCTCTTCTTCGAGATCAATCCTCTGAAAGCGGATGCAACGGTCGAGATGCTCCGAAAACTCGATTATAAGAATATAGAAGTAATGAAAGACCTCTCAGGAAAAGAAAGAATGCTAAAAGCCGAAATATGAAAAAAGTAACAGAACAACAGATGCTGCAACGCGCCGCCGCCCTCTGTTCGAGTGGCGAGCATTGCCGTGCCGAAGTGAAGGAGAAAATTCTCAACGCCGGTCTTGACGAAGTGGCTGCCGAAAGAATCATCGCACAGCTTGAGAAGGAGAAGTTCATCGATGCGTCGCGCTACGCGCAGAGCTTTGTCAACGACCGCTTCCGCTTTAATAAATGGGGGAAGATGAAACTGCGCGCGGCTCTTCGTCAGAAGGAGATTGCAGACCGATACATCGACGAAGCGCTCGGGAACCTCAACGAAGAGGAATATCGCCAGACCTTGAAGTCGCTTCTGCTTGCCAAACTGAAGAGCACACCAACCGACGACGGACAGAAACTGATGGCTTCGCTGCTGCGCTTCGCCGCCTCCCGAGGATTTGAAAGCGGCATCACCCTAAATTGCCTGCACGAACTACTTAACCCGACCGACCATGAGAAAAGAGACCTGCATTTTGACGACCTGGAAGAATAGCCTCAACGACCTTGTCAACCTGTTCTTTCCCAAGCGATGCCTCTGCTGCGGACGCCTGCTGACGACCGGCGAAGAGCAGATCTGCCTGCATTGTTTCTGCGATCTTCCCTTCACCCGCTATCATCTCATTCCCGAAAACCCGATCGAACAGCTCTTCGCCGGAAAGATACGCTTCGAACACGCATCGTCCTGCCTCCATTTCGAGAAAGACAACCGCACGCAACGGATGATCCACGCTCTGAAATACCACGGCAACCGCCAAATAGGATTCTGGCTGGGCCAAGTAGCGGCGCAACAACTGGCAGAAGCTGACAGTCCGCTATGTAAGGTCGATCGCATCATTCCCGTTCCGCTGCACAGACGCCGGCAGTTCCTTCGCGGCTACAACCAAGCCGAAATCATAGCCCAAGGCATGCAATCCGAGCTCCACATTCCGCTTGACACGACGCATCTGTTCCGAAAAGTCAGCAACCGAACGCAAACTCAACTCGAGCAACAGGAACGTTGGCTCAACGTAAAGGATATCTTCGGCGTAAAGCATCCCGAAGAGCTCCGCAATCAACATCTTTTGCTCGTGGATGACGTCGTCACGACCGGCGCGACGCTTCTCTCCTGCGCCGAAACGCTCGCAGGCTCCGTCGAAGGACTTCGCATCAGCTTCTTTACCATCGCCACGGCCTATAAATAGCTTGCCCGCCTCTTTTTCCTCCCCTTTTCTCCCTCCAAAAGCCTTGCATACGTCC
>CAZIVE010000056.1:5834-17705 GCA_964542435.1 uncultured Parabacteroides sp. | reverse complement strand
CACACACGAAATCCGGCATGGCGCAGCTTTGCCACCTTTCGAGACTTTTGCATAATCTTGACTCTTCGAGACTGCTGCATCGACAATGCGAACCATGTAGAGCATCATCGGAGATGGTCGTCGCTGTGTGTGGAGAAAAGAAGATTGATATCAATGATTTATGACACGGATGTTTTTTCCACTCTTTACGCCATCATCTTGACCAGATAGATAACGGTCTGATGATGATGGTTGCGGACGAAGGTGTAGCATTGGCCGGAGTCGTCGGCAGGTTCGAGGGCTGTGACGCGACCGGTGTGGAAGAAATCGTCTTCCAGTGATTCGACCTGCCAGCATTGGTTGGTGCGGTTGTCGAAGCAGAAGATATAGGGCTTTTCGTTGCGATCGTTCGAAGAGAGCCAGATGCGGCTGCCCATACGGACGGAGAGCAGCGGGATGTCATTGCCGGCCAAGGTGTCGAGCGATTCTTGAGAGAGTGCATTCCTCAACATCAAGGTATCTTCCACCAGCTGTTCGGGACGATTGAAAGCCGACCAGGCGTAGAGTTCTCCGGAATCCGGCGTGAAAGCCACCTGCGGGGCGATGCATCCGACGGTGTTGTCATCGTTCGGAAAATGGGCAAGACGGTAGGAACAGACCTCATCCAGATTAGCATCATATTCTACGACGCGCTCTTCTATATTCCTCTGATCATCGATTTGTCTGACTGTGGCGACGAGATGCTGCCCGCTGAGCGCCATGGAATGGACGTTCGTACGTCCGAGGTTGCTCTTGAGCTTCTTGCGGACGATGAGTCTTCCGTCGTAGCTGTAGTAGAAGACATCATCCACATTGCCCAGCACGACGACGCGTTTGTGAGCCGGATCGAGCACGTAGCCCGCCACATGAATCATCTTCGGATCGGTGATACGGCAGACCAGGTCGCCATGACGGTTGAAGCGATAGATGATCCCTTTGCTGATGAGAAAAACATTGTTCCCGTCCTGACGGATGAAATGAACCGAGTCGATGCCGTAGCCGCCAGTAGAGTGGAGCGGCAGAGACAGAACTTCGTCAGCCACATCGCTCAATGCGCCCTGATTGTGCACTGCCGTAATATGTTCGCGAGCCGATAGCATCTGATAGCCTTGCCATCCGAGGACGACAATCATCAGTATCAGTAAAGTGGTGAAGGATTTTCTCATCTGTATCGAATCATTTGATCACGTGATAAAATAACGCGCCGGTTTTTCCCTTATTGTTTTCACACGGATCATTTTCTCTCCCTTTCCTCTTGAACTCTCCTGACTATTCTTATGATGATTTCCTTAAAAAGCCGTATCTTCGCTGATGCTTTATAACTTTTAAACAGATACATCTTATGAAATGCCGTTCTCTGGTTCTTCTGCTGCTCTCTTTTATGCTGTCGCTACCGGCTTGGGCAGTACGATTCTCCGTATATCATCTGACTTGTGAGCAGAATCCGCAGCCGCTTGCCCTCGAAACGACGCAGCCTCGTTTCAGCTGGGAGATCAATGCGGACGAACGCGGCTTCGTGCAGTCGGCTCGTCAGATCATCGTGAGTGATGATCCGCAGGCTTTGGCAAAAGGCGAAGGAAACATTTGGGACAGCGGGAAGATGAACGGTCCGGATCAGATTCTCGTGCCGTTCGGTGGTAAAACCCTGCAGAGCGGGAAACGCTATTATTATAAGGTACGCGTATGGAATGACAAAGGCGAGGCTTCGGCTTGGAGTCAGCCTGCTACCTTCTCCATGGGACTGCTGACGAATGCTGACTGGAGCGGCGCGAAATGGATCGCCTTCGAAAAGGATCAGAAAGATATGCAGATCACGATGGGTATCCATGCTTTCTCGACTGACGAGATCAAGAAGGCTTTGGGCGACAAGTCGCCGGGCATCTATCGCATGCCGCAGTTCCGAAAGGAGTTCAAGGTGGACAAGAAGGTCAGCCGCGCCATGGCGTATGTATCCGGACTCGGACAGTTTGAACTGTTTCTGAACGGTGAGAAGGTGTCGGATCATTTTCTCGATCCGGCCTGGACGAAATATGACAAGTGTGTGATGTACGTGGCTTTCGACATCACGAAGCAGCTGCGCGAAGGAGCGAATGCTGTGGGCGTGATGTTGGGCAACGGCTTCTTCAACATGCCGCGTGAACGCTATCTTAAGCTGGTCTCTTCGTATGGCGCGCCGCGTATGCTTATGAAGATCCATCTGGAATATACTGACGGCACTTCAGCTGATGTAATCTCCGGAAAAGATTGGAAGGTGACGGCCAGTCCGGTTTCCTTCAGTAGTATCTACGGCGGCGAGGATTTTGACGCCACGAAGCTGCAGAAAGGCTGGATGCTGCCCGGCTTCGACGACAAAAGCTGGAACTCCGTCCTCGTTTCTGATTGGAAAGCGCAACTCATGGCGCAGCAGTCGGAGCCTGTCACGGTCAGAGAACGCATTCCCTCCGTACGCGTCTTCAAGAGCAAGACCGGTAAATATGTATATGATCTGGGACAGAACTTCTCGGGCATCGTAAGTCTGAAGGTGTCGGCTGCCCGTTCGCAATCTATCAAGATGTATCCCGCCGAACTGCTCAATCCGGACAGTACGGTCAATCAGAGTGCCAGTGGCGAACCCTATTGGTTTGGCTATACCACTTCAGGCAACGGTGAGGAGAGCTGGCATCCGCAGTTCAGTTATTATGGATTCCGCTATGTGCAGATCGAAGGAGCCGTTCCGGCAGGTCAGCCCAATCCCGACGCACTGCCTGTCATCGACGAGCTGAGCGGATTGCATACGACGCTCTCTGCCGAGAATGTCGGAACCTTCCACTGCTCGGACAATTTCTACAACAGCGTGTTCAGCCTGATCGACTGGGCCATCCGCAGCAATATGTCGAACGTTCTGACCGATTGTCCGCACCGCGAGAAGCTCGGTTGGCTGGAGCAGGCGCATCTGATGCAGCCTTCGATGCAGTACAACTACAATCTGGCCCGCATGTTCCCGAAGGTCTTCAACGATATGCGCTCCACGCAGTTCGACAACGGACTGATTCCCGACATCGCTCCCGAATATGTACGTTTCGAAGTAGGTTTCCTCGATTCACCGGAGTGGGGCAGTGCCTCCATCCTTTCACCGTGGAATATTTATAAATGGTATGGCGATTCCCGTCCGCTGGCCGACAACTATGTCTCGATGCAGCGCTATCTGGATTATCTCACCTCGACTGCCAAGAACCACATCGTCTCGCATGGCCTCGGCGACTGGTACGACATCGGTCCGAAGTCTCCCGGCAATTCACAGCTCACCAGCTACGGCGTGACCTCCACTGCCATCTATTATATGGATGCACTCACGATGCAGAAGACCGCAGCGCTTCTTGGCAAGACGGACGACGCGGCCCATTATGCACAGCTCGCCGCAGATATCTACAAAGCCTTCAACGATACCTACTGGAACAAGGATACGAAGAAATACGATCGTGACAGTCAGACGGCCAATTCCATGGCTTTGGTAGCCGGACTGGTACCTGAGGAGAATCGTGCGACCGTCGCCGCCAATCTCCTTGCCGACATCAAGAATCACAACTACGCATTGACGGCCGGAGACATCGGTTTTACCTATTTGGTGCAGGCTTTGGAGCAGATCGGCGCATCCGACGTGATCGTGAAGATGAACAGCCGTTACGATGTGCCGGGTTACGGCTGGCAGCTGGCGCATGGCGCCACCGCCTGCACAGAATCGTGGCAGGCTTACGGTTTCGTCTCCAACAATCACATGATGCTGGGTCACCTCATGGAATGGCTTTATGCCGGACTGGGCGGATTGCGCGTGAAAGATGACGCCGTGGCGTTCCGTGAGTTCGTCATTCGTCCGGAGATCGTCGGCGAAGTGAAGAGTGCGGCAGTGACCTATCATTCCTCTTACGGAATGATCCGTTCGGAGTGGAAACTTTCAGGCGAAAGTTTCCTGCTGGATCTCGAAGTCCCTGTCGGAAGTTCCGCTTTGGTCTATCTTCCTGCATCCGATGCCGCCTCGATCATGGAGAGCGGACTTTCCGTTTCGGAAGAGAAGGAGCTTACTGTCGTTGGAAGTTCAGAAGGAAGAGTGATCGTGAAGGTTCCGTCCGGAAGCTATCATTTCCAGATGGCAAAAGCTTCGTTATAACATCGTTTAAACAGCATTTAAACACAGTATATACAGATGAAAGAATACGACAGATTTCTCCCGTTGGCCATCGCGTCCGCATTGAAAGCCGGAGCCGCCATCATGGAGATCTACAACGGACCGATCGAAGCGTTCGATGTCCACTATAAAGCAGACCATTCTCCTTTGACGCAAGCCGACAAGGCGGCACATTCCGTCATTGCCGAAGCCTTGGCTACAACTCCCTATCCGTTGTTGAGCGAAGAGGGCGGCATTCCTCCCTATACGGAACGTTTGTCGTGGCAACAGTTCTGGCTGGTTGATCCGCTCGACGGTACGAAGGAGTTCATCAAGCGCAACGGTGAGTTTACGGTCAACATCGCGCTGATCGATAACGGTGTTCCTGTCATGGGCGTCATCTATGTTCCCGTTCTGCATCTGCTCTATTATGCGTCAGACGATCTGGGCGCTTTCAGAGTGGATGAGATTGCCGAAGGAGCAGCGACGGAACTGGAGGAGCTGCAGAAGCATGCATACAAACTACCGTTCGAAGGTTCGCACGAAGGACTGGTCGTCGTGGCTTCGCGTACGCATCTCAACGATGATACCATTGAATATATCGACTATCTCCGTCGCATCGGCGAATCAGTGCGGCTCATCACCAGCGGCAGCAGTCTGAAGATCTGCCGTGTGGCAGAAGGAACGGCTGATCTTTATCCGCGATTCGCTCCGACCATGGAATGGGACACAGCAGCAGGCCACGCCATTGCTTTGGCTGCAGGACGTCAGATATACAAGAACGACGAGAAGACGCCGCTTGTCTATAACAAGTATGATCTGCATAATCCGTGGTTCGTGGTGAAGAAGAAAAATTGAGATTTCGCTAAAATCGATGAATCAGAACTCTATTCTTTTCTTTCAGACCAAACAACGTAATGAGTTTTTTGTAGTTTTGTGATGTTAAATGAGCAGATGATAATTGAGATGATCGCATGAATTTCGAAATGACCTTTGTCGTTCTCTGTCTGGCCGGAATGGTAGCAGCACTCATCTGGGACCGTATGCGTCCGGGAATGGTATTGCTCACTGTGGTCATTCTCTTCATGTGCGTCGGCATTCTCTCACCCAAAGAGATGCTCGAAGGCTTCAGCAACAAAGGCATGATTACGGTCGGTCTGCTCTTTCTTGTCAGCGAAGGCGTGCGCAAGAGCGGCGCTCTCGGACAGTTCATCAAGAAGCTTCTTCCGCAACGCAATGCCACGGTCCGTTCCGCACAGTTCCGGATGCTTCCCTCCATCGCATTCATCTCGGCTTTCCTTAATAATACGCCTGTCGTGGTCATCTTCGCACCGATCATCAAACATTGGGCGGAGACAGTAAAGCTGCCGGCTACGAAATTCCTCATTCCGCTTTCCTATGTGACGATTCTCGGCGGTGTCTGTACGCTGATCGGTACTTCTACGAACCTCGTTGTCGATGGTATGATCACCGATGCCGGTTACGAAGGACTGTCGATGTTCGAGATCGGAAAGGTCGGTGTGTTTGTGGCATTGGCCGGCATCATTTATCTGTTGATCTTCTCCAATCGTCTGCTTCCCGATCAGCGCATTTCTCCGGACGAAGAGGAGTCTGATGAGGAAAAGGGCAGCCATCTCAATCGGGTGGAAGCTGTGCTCGGGCCGCGTTTCCCCGGTATCAACAAGAGCTTGGGCGAGTTTAATTTCGTACGTCATTACGGAGCGATCGTCAAAGAGGTGAAGCGCGCCGGACAGCGTTATACGCACAATCTGGACAAGGTGGTATTGCACGAAGGCGATACGCTGGTGCTTTGGGCAGATGATACGTTCCTTCCCACTTGGGGCGAGTCGAGCGTCTTCCTGATGCTGGCCAACGGACATGATGACGAAGAGGTCGTCCCGAAACGGAAACGCTGGCTGGCTCTCGGTCTGCTGATCTTCATGATTGTCGGCGCGACGATCGGAGAGTTGCCGTTCATGCAGAAACTTATTCCGGGTATGAAGCTCGATATGTTCTTCTTTGTCTGCATCACGACGATCATCATGGCGTGGACGAAGATCTTTCCTCCGAAGAAATATACCAAATACATCTCCTGGGACATTCTGATCACCATTGCCTGCGCTTTTGGCATCAGCAAGGCGATGGAGAACTCCGGATTTGCGGCTTTCCTGGCAAGTCATATCATCGGCATGTCGAAAAGCCTCGGACCGTATGCGCTGGTAGCGATCGTCTATATCATCACGAACATATTCACGGAGATGATCACCAACAATGCCGCCGCTGCACTCAGCTTTCCCATCGGACTGGCCGTGGCACAGCAGCTCGGCGTCAATCCGATGCCCTTCTTCATGACGATCTGCATCGCAGCCTCTGCCAGTTTCAGTTCGCCTATCGGCTATCAGACCAATCTGATTGTACAAGGTATCGGCGGCTATAAGTTCACAGACTTCGTGAGAGTGGGTTTGCCGCTCAACATCATTACATTCCTCGTCTCCATCATAGTAATTCCATTGGTATGGCACTTCTGAACAACATATATCCCATCTTTAGCAAGATGCTTCGGCGTACAGACAAAGAACAGCTGCTTCGTCAGCACGGCGTGATGGTTTGGTTCACCGGACTGAGCGGATCGGGGAAGAGCACGATAGCGATTGCCTTGGAACGCGAACTTCAGCAGCGTGGTCTGCTTTGTCGTGTGCTGGACGGCGACAACATCCGCAGCGGCATCAACAATAACCTCGGATTCTCTCCCGCAGACAGAAAGGAGAACATCCGCAGGATCGCAGAGATCGGACGGCTCTTTGTGGATACGGGCATCATTACGATTGCCGCCTTTATCAGTCCGACGAACGAGCTTCGTCAGATGGCAGCGGAGATCATCGGAAAGGATGATTTCCTTGAGATCTATGTCAGTACGCCTTTGGAAGTCTGCGAGAGTCGTGATGTGAAAGGATTGTATGCCAAGGCACGTCGCGGCGAAGTAAAAGAGTTTACGGGAATATCCGCACCTTTCGACATTCCCGAACATCCCGCGTTGTCGCTCGATACATCGAAGCTGAGCGTGGAGGAATCTGTGATGCTGCTGCTTGAGCGGATTCTGCCGAAGGTGCAATTTGATGACAAGTAAATAAGATTGACACTATGAATATAGATAATGATACATCGTTGAATTTCGACAGTCCTTATCGGCTGAGTCACCTGCAGGAGCTGGAAGCGGAGTCGATCTACATCATTCGTGAAGTGGCGGCGGAGTTCCAGAATCCTGTGATGCTGTATTCCATCGGCAAGGATTCTTCCGTGATGGTGCGTCTGGCAGAGAAGGCATTCTATCCCGGAAAGGTTCCGTTTCCGCTGATGCACATCGATTCGAAGTGGAAGTTCAAGGAGATGATCCAGTTCCGTGACGAATATGCCAGGAAGTTCGGATGGAACCTGATCGTGGAATCGAACATGGAGGCCTTTCGTGCGGGCGTTGGACCGTTCACGCATGGCAGCAAGGTTCACACCGACATCATGAAGACACAGGCTTTGCTGAACGGACTGGACAAATACCATTTCGATGCTGCCTTCGGTGGCGCACGCAGAGATGAGGAGAAGAGCCGGGCGAAGGAACGTATTTTCTCCTTCCGCGACCGTTTTCATCAGTGGGATCCGAAGAACCAACGTCCCGAACTTTGGGACATCTACAATACCCGCATTCACAAGGGCGAAAGCATCCGCGTCTTCCCGATCAGCAACTGGACCGAGCTTGACGTTTGGCAATACATCCGTTTGGAGAAAATTCCCATTGTGCCGCTTTACTTTGCCAAGGAACGTCCTGTCGTGGAGATCGACGGCAATCTGATCATGCCTGACGACGACCGTCTGCCTGAGAAATACAAGGATAAGATCACGATGAAGAAGATCCGTTTCCGCACGTTGGGCTGCTGGCCGCTGACCGGAGCCATCGAAAGTGAAGCCGACACCATCGAGAAGATTGTGGAGGAGATGATGACCACAACGAAGAGCGAACGCACCACGCGTGTCATCGACTTCGATCAGGATGCGAGCATGGAACAAAAGAAACGCGAAGGTTACTTTTGAAAGAAAAACGACATGGAACAACAAAACAATCATCATATCAACGAAGGAAAGTCCTCGATTGAGAAGTTTCTCGACCGAGACGAACAGAAGGATCTGCTGCGTTTTCTCACGGCTGGTTCCGTCGATGACGGAAAGTCTACTCTCATCGGACGACTGCTCTTCGACAGCAAGAAGATCTACGAAGATCAGCTGACAGCTCTCGAACGTGACAGCAAACGCGTGGGCAATGCCGGCGAACATATCGACTATGCTCTGCTGCTCGACGGACTGAAGGCGGAGCGCGAAGAGGGAATCACCATCGACGTGGCTTATCGCTACTTCAGTACCAACAACCGCAAGTTCATCATCGCCGACACGCCAGGTCATGAGCAATATACACGTAACATGATCACGGGCGGATCGACGGCCAACCTCGCCATTATTCTCGTGGATGCCCGCAGTGGCGTCATCACACAGACGCGCCGTCACACCTTTCTCGTATCGCTGCTCGGCATCAAGCATGTGGTGCTGGCGGTCAACAAAATGGATCTGCTCAGCTTCAATCGGCAGGTGTTCGAAAAGATCGTGGCGGATTATAAGACATTCGTCGCACCGCTCGGCATTCCCGACGTCACCTGCATTCCGCTGTCGGCACTCGACGGTGACAATGTGGTCGAGAAGAGCGCACGCACGCCTTGGTACGACGGACCTTGCCTGCTGGAATTCCTCGAGACCGTTCCCATCGATCTCGATCGCAACTACACCGATCTGCGTTTTCCAGTTCAATATGTCTCGCGCCCCAATCTCAATTTCCGTGGATACTGCGGTAAGGTGGCGAGTGGCATCGTAAAGCGCGGTGATGAGGTGTTGGCACTTCCTTCTGGGAAAAGCACGCATGTGAAGAGCATCGTCACCTATGACGGTGAATTGGAGGAGGCTTTTCCGCCACAGAGCGTGACGCTGACTTTGGAAGATGAGATCGATCTGTCGCGCGGCGAGATGCTGGTTCATCCGGACAATCAGCCGACGGTCAGCCGCCATTTCGAGGCCATGCTCGTTTGGATGGATGAAGAGCCGATGGATTTCACGAAGAACTTCTATATCAAACAGACGACAACAACGACGCGCGCCCGCTTGGATCAACTGATCTATAAGGTCAATGTCAATACGATGGAACATCTTTCTGTTGCAGACGGCACCTTGACGAAGGAGGCGCTTCCGATGAAGCTCAACGAGATCGGCTGCGTCACCTTTATTACAGGAAAAGAGCTTTTCTTCGATCCCTATCGTGAGAACAAACAGACCGGTTCGTTCATTTTGATCGATCCGATCACCAACAATACTTCGGCAGTCGGCATGATCACACGCGCTTTGGAAGAAACGGCTGCGACGATCTCCGATGAAGAGGAATATGTGGTCAATCTGCCGGAACTGGGCATTGCGTCCGAAAATTATCCGGCGGTGGAACGCGTTGTGAAGAGTCTGCGTTCGGAAGGATTGCAGATCAAACTGATTAAATAGAAGAGATGAGATGGGACTGATAGAATTCAGCAAGCTGCCGATCACGACATTGATTGGTGCAGACGTTGACACCTTTCGGAAGGTTACGGCAGGGCAAACCATTGACGAGGCTTATCGGCACAAGTTTGCTCTGACGAAGATGCTCTGCCGCCTGCTCAATCTGACACGTCCGCTTGAAGAAAAACGTTTCCGCGAACTTGCTGACAAGCCGATCGAGATGGAACCGCTGTTCATCCTCGGACATTGGCGCAGCGGGACGACTTTCGTCCACAACGTCTTCGCCTGCGACCGCCATTTCGGATTCACCACTACGTATCAGACCGTTTTCCCGCATCTCATGATGTGGGGACAGCCTTTCTTCAAGAAGAACATGGCGTTTCTCATGCCGGATCATCGTCCAACCGACAACATGGAGCTGAAGGTCGATCTGCCGCAGGAGGAGGAGTTCTCGCTCGCCTGCATGATGCCTTACAGCTACTACAACTTCTGGTTTTTTCCCGAACATTGGCTGGATTATGCCGAGCGTTATCTGCTGTTCAATACGATCACCGAAGAGGAGCGGAGCGTCTTCAAGGAGCAGTTTCTCAAACTGATCAAGATCTCTTTGTGGAACACGCACGGACAACAGTTCCTCAGCAAGAATCCGCCGCACACCGGACGTGTTAAGACGTTGCTCGAGATGTTCCCGAATGCCAAGTTCATCTATCTCAAACGCAATCCTTACACGGTGTTCGAGAGCACGAGGAGCTTTTTCAGCAATACCATCAAGCCGCTGCAGCTGCAGGATTTTCCCGAAGAGCAGCTTGTGAAGGATTTCGTGGAGGTTTATCGCCGTCTCTTCTACAAGTTCGAAGAGGAGAAGTCGTTGATCCCTGCGGGCAATCTGGTGGAGGTGAAGTTTGAAGATTACGAGAAAGATCCTTTCGAGATGACGGAAGAGATCTATCGTGCGCTTACATTGCCCGGTTTCGAGGAGTCGAAGGCGGACATCGGAAAATATGTCGAGAAGAAGAAGAGCTATCGCAAGAATGCATATAAGTATGAAAAGAATACGGTTGAAACCGTGGAGAAATATTGGGGCATGGCGCTCGAAAAGTGGGGCTACTCGCTCTGAACGACGTCTGGCAACAATCCTTGCCGCTTCATTTTTGTGTCTCATCGTCGCTCACGCCCAAGAAAAGGTCATCCCGTTTGCCTACGGAAATCTCGACCAGTGGGTTGTGCGTCAGATCAAGGAATCGGCTATCATCGGCGGCAACACCAAGACGGTTTATGCCATCGGACCTTCGCAGACGATTGTCGGCGACGAAGCTTATCACAATCTCGGCGGTTCGCCTTGGGGCACATCCAACGTGATGGCGAAAGTAGCCGGCGTGACGAAGACCAACACTTCGGTCTTCCGTGAACGGCGAGGCAGCGGCTATTGTGCCCGCATGGAGACGCGTCTCGAAAGTGTCAAGGTGCTCGGATTGGTGGATATCCAGGTCATTGCGGCCGGTTCCATTTTCCTCGGCTCGGTGCACGAACCGATTCGAAGTACGAAGAATCCGCAGAGCATTCTGATCAGCGGTGTTCCGTTCAAGTTCAAACCGAAGGCGATCCGGTTTGATTACAAGGTGAAGACAATGCCTGAAGATTATCGTATTCGCAGCACCGGTTTCAGTCGGATGACGCATGTCAAAGGTTCGGATACAGCGGTTGTCGTGCTGTTCCTCCAGAGACGTTGGGAAGACAAGAACGGCAATGTCTATGCACATCGCGTCGGCACGCTGGTACATCGCTTCAGTGATACGACGAGCGGTTGGATCAACGATGCGACCTTCCCGATTCTTTACGGAGATATTTCCTCGCGTTCCGATTTCAAGCCTTATATGCGTGTGCAGGCCGAGGAACGCTACACCATCAATAGCAAAGGCCAGAACGTTCCGGTCAAAGAGGTCGATTGGGGTTCAGCCAATGAAATGCCCACGCACATGGTTCTGCAGTTTAGTTCCAGTCACGGCGGCGCCTACATCGGCTCGCCCGGAACTACTTTCTGGATTGATAATGTCAGGCTCGTATATTAAAAAAGTAACTGTCTTCCTATCTCTCGTTTGCTCAAACGGAATCCGTTTACATTCTCTTCCTAT
>CAZIVE010000056.1:0-5734 GCA_964542435.1 uncultured Parabacteroides sp. | reverse complement strand
GATCTGAACGAACCGTTCGAGATTGTTGCCGAATTGAAATATGACGGCACTTCGATCTCTGTTTCCTATCACGACGGGCGATTGGTACAGGCGGTGACGCGCGGCGACGGTGTTCGCGGCGATGTCGTTACGCCGAATGTGCGCACCATCCGTTCCATTCCGTTGAAGGTGCATGGCGATTATCCCGAAGATTTCGAGGTACGCGGCGAGATTCTGCTGCCTTGGAAAGAGTTCGACCGGCTGAATCGCGAGCGTGAGGAGCAGGAGGAACCGCTCTTTGCCAATCCGCGCAATGCCGCTGCCGGCACGTTGAAATCGCTCAATCCCGCCGTTGCTGCCGAACGTAAGCTGGATGCCTACTTCTATTATCTTCTCGGTGAACAGCTGCCTGCCGATACCCATTACGGCTGTCTCGAAGCCGCACGCAACTGGGGCTTCAAGATTCCAACGGTGATGCGCATCTGCCACAGCATCGACGACATCATGGATTATATTGCTTATTGGGATACGGAGCGCAAGAATCTGCCCGTCGCCACCGATGGAATCGTACTGAAGGTGAATTCGCTTCGTCAGCAGAAGATTCTCGGCTTCACGGCGAAGAGTCCGCGCTGGGCCATTGCCTATAAATTCCAAGCCGAGCGTGCCGAAACGCGTCTCAACTCCGTCTCGTTTCAGGTCGGTCGAACAGGCACCATTACGCCTGTGGCTAATCTCGAGCCGGTTCAGTTGGCGGGAACAGTGGTCAAACGAGCTTCGCTGCACAATGCCGACATCATTGCCGGATTGGATCTGCACATCGGCGATCAGGTCTATGTGGAGAAGGGCGGCGAGATCATCCCGAAGATCGTGGGCGTAAACAAAGAGGCGCGTACGATGCTGCTGGGCGATAAGGTCAGCTTCATCAAGAAATGTCCCGAATGCGGAACGCCGCTGGTTCGTATGGAAGGCGAAGCCGCCTATTATTGTCCCAACGACGTGAGCTGTCCGCCGCAGATCAAAGGAAAGATGGAACATTTCGTGACACGCAAGGCGATGAACATCAATATTGGTCCCGAGACGATTGAAGATCTGTACAATGCAGGTTACGTCCACAACGCCGCCGATCTCTATCTGCTGAAGGTGGTCGATATGCTTCGTCTGGAACGTTGGGCGGAGAAGAGTGCTCACAATCTGATTGACAGCATTGCCGCCTCGAAAGCCGTACCGTTCGCGCGTGTACTGTACGCTGTCGGAATCCGTTATGTCGGCGAGACTGTTGCCAAGCGCCTCGCTTCGGCATTTCGTTCCATGGATGCACTTCGTCAAGCCTCGTTCGAAGAACTGACCTCGGTCGATGACATCGGCGATCGCATTGCGCAGAGCGTGATCGACTATTTCGCCGACGACCGGAACGTTTCGTTCATCGAGCGTCTGAAGGACTACGGCGTGCAGATGGAGTCGAAGGCAGCGCCTGTTGAAAGTGCCTCAGACAAACTCAAAGGCCTGAGCATCGTCATCAGCGGTACGTTCGATCACCATTCGCGTGACGAATACAAAGAGCTGATCGAGCAGAACGGCGGCAAGAATGTCGCTTCCGTCTCCGGAAAGACCGATTTCATCCTTGCCGGCGCCAATATGGGTCCGTCAAAATTGGAGAAGGCCACGAAGCTTGGCGTGAAGATTGTCAGTGAAAATGAATTCCTCGAGATGATCGGCGAAGCGGTGGAAAAAGGAGAATGACAGATTTGTATAAAAAAGGTTAGAAAAGTGCTCATTTGGTTATCATTTTATTTTATTTGGTCGCCAAAATGTTTCCAATTACATATTTTCTTTACCTTTGCAACCGGCAAAAAATAAAAGAAACGATTTCGATATGGCTGATGTTAACTTAAGAGGTTTAGGCGTAGCTCTGATCACTCCCTTCAACGAAGATGAGAGTGTGGATTATGTATCATTAGGGCGTTTGGTCGATTATCTGCTGAAAAACGGAGCAGATTATCTGGTCGTCTTGGGAACCAGTGCTGAAACGCCAACTTTGACCGAAGAGGAGAAACGTAAAGTCCTAGATCTCGTGATCGAACATGTTCGCGGACGTATTCCTATCGTTCTGGGCGTTGGCGGCAACTGTACGCGAAATGTGGTTGAACAACTTCGTACCTTTGATTTCGAAGGTGTTAATGCCATTCTTTCAGTTGTTCCTTATTATAACAAACCTTCACAAGAAGGTATTTACCAGCACTACAAAACGATTGCCGAAGCGTCGAATCTTCCCATCGTTCTCTATAATGTTCCAGGACGAACCGGTGTGAACATGACTGCTGAGACAACACTGCGCATCGCTCGCGATTTCCCGCAGGTTATTGCTGTGAAGGAGGCTTCAGGCAATATCACGCAGATGGACGACATCATCAAGAACAAACCGGAGCGTTTTAATGTCATTTCCGGCGATGACGGCATCACTTTCCCGCTCATCACGTTAGGTGCAATCGGTGTGATTTCGGTTATTGGCAATGCACTTCCCAAGGAATTCAGCAAGATGGTTCGTCTCGCTTTGGCCGGCGATTACGATAGTGCCCGCACTATTCACCACAGCTTTACGGAACTTTTCAAGCTACTCTTCGTCGATGGCAATCCCGCCGGCGTGAAATGTATGCTCAATCTGATGGGAATGGTTCAGAACAAACTGCGTCTTCCGCTCGTTCCGACACGCATTGTCACCTACGAAAGCATTCGTCAGGTACTGGAACAGTTGCGGATAAAGATCTGATCATCGGTAATCCTATAAAATAGAAGCCTCGACCTTTTTGAGATCGAGGCTTTTTCGTATGTTGTCTGTCGTTACAGTGCCTTTCCCATCTGGTAAGCTTTCTGTCCGAAATCGGTTTGCTTTACATCGCCTGCGTTCCAGCAGTTGGTAGCAAACAACACGCCGGCATTTTCCCAGCTCATATAACTGCATAATTTTTTGAAATAGACGCGAAGCGGTTCCTCGTCGTCGGCGGAGTTGCCTGCATACGTCACCATGAACATGGCTTTCTTGTGTGCACCTTTGATGGTCCCGTTGATGGCATAGAAGCGGTCGATCGCACATTTTAGCTGTTCGGAGACATTGAAATAGTACATCGGCGAAACAAAAACCACCATGTCGGCTTCGATGAGGTGTGGACGAACCAGTTCGAAATCGTCTTTTTGTACACATTCCCCGTTCATGCCGCAGGCGTTGCAGCCTAAGCATCCTCCGAATTTATGGAATGCACAATCGAAGCGGAATACGCTGTGCCCCGCTTCTTCGGCACCTTTCACGAAATTGTCCGCGAGAAAATTGGAGTTTCCTTTCCGGCGCGGACTTCCTGTCAATACTGTAATCTTCATTGTCTTTGAATCTTTAGAGGTTTCTGCTGCTGCAAAGAGTCCCGTTCCCAACAAGGCACTTCCTGTTGCTGCCATTACACTTTGCTTGATAAAATTACGACGTTTCATGGAATTGCGTTCTTTATTATGCAAAATTAGAAAGGAACGAGGTTTCGATTGGTATATGTATTACGCTTAAAACTACCAATTTCATGGATAACAAAAAGAGCAGGCGACAAACCTGCTCTTTCAGTATTATTGCTCTTTTTTTTATGCCCAGCCTTTCAGCATGCCATAGAAATAGAGAGGCTTGAGGACATAGACCTTAAGAAGCCAAGCGGCCCATTGTTCTTTCGACATGTTGAGCAGAGTGAATGGAAACGAGGTTGCGGGATTCTTGTCGTAGTCGAATTCGCAGAGAAGCACGTGACCATAATCCGTGACGATCGGGCAGGCGGCGTAGCCGTTGTATTTCTCTGTCGGCTCTTTGCCTTCCATGATGGAAATTAGATTCTTTGCGGCGATTGGCACCTGTTTGCGTACCGCAGCGGATGTTTTGCTTGTAGGAATGCCCGCAACGTCGCCCAAGGAAATGACATTCGGGTATTTGCTATGCACCAGCGTCTCTTTGTTCACCATCACCCATCCGCCGGTTGCCAGCTTGCCTTCTGTCCAGGAAAGTCCCGATTGCTTGACGAAGTCGGGTGCGCTCATAGGCGGTGTGAAATGGAGAAAATCGTAATCCTCTACGAAAGGCGTGGAAATCATCTCTTCTCCTTTGTATGTGATCTGTTCGAAATGAACCTTCTTGGCAGCTGTGTCAACCCCTTTCAGTCGTACGTTGGTATGAACGGGAACATGGCGTTCCTTGAAAATCTGTTCCAGCCGTGGCGTATAGAAGGGAACATCGTAGAGCGCTTTCTCGGCGGTGAAATAGTCCAAGGTCACCTTATCGCGCGTTCCCTGCTTGCGGTTGTAATGTTCGGTCAGCAGGCAGATCTTTTTCGGAGCACCGCCACATTTGTGTTTGGTAAAGGTATCCGTGAAGACACCGCGTCCACCTGTCTTTGAGAATTCCTGCAACGCTTTCCAAGTCTTCTGTGCCCCTTCAAAATCGTAAATGCAGTTGGCATTGCCTTGTCCCAATGTAGCTTGCGTGATGCCTTCCACCTGTGTCCAATCCAACTGAAGTCCAGGCGTCAGAACCAGAAAATCATATTTGATGCTTCCCGTCCGTGCGGTTGACACGGTCTGCGAAACGGGATCGATTGCCGTGACGCTGTCCTTGATCCATTTCAGGCAATCCGGCATGCAGTCCGACTGTTTTTTCCAGACGACGTCAGGCTGATAGACACCGGATGCGATCAGTGTGAATCCCGGCTGATAAAATTGGCGGTCGCTCGGATCGATGAGTGTGATGTCCGGATCATCTAGCCATTTGCCAAGACGTGCGCCCATGCTTATTCCGGCCGCACCACCTCCGATGATGACGATTTTTCCTTTGGCATTGCTTGAAAAGGCCTTAGCCTGTCCACTCCCGACGAATGTCAATAATCCCGCAGCAGCCATTACTTTGAGGAAATGACGACGATCAATTTCTTTTTCTAAAGATTGAAAGATGTTCTTTTCTGTTCCTTTCTCCATGATTGTAGATTTTTCAAGGCGCTAAGGTAGAAACTTATTTTTCCCCTCACAAGCACACTCGTTCTATATGGATGAATCTAACGCCCAATTAGGCGTCATAATTACGATTTTTCAGTCTGTAATTATATATCTAAATAGTTAATAATTAGTGAATAAATGCATAAACATGATTTTTATATTATCCCTTATAAACAAAAGTTATAAGCCTAAATTTTAAATTCTATACAGCAGTTAAATGCATTTTTATAGAGTTATTCATCTTGCAAATTTTGTCCAATAATCCAAACTCGTCGTTTCTACAGAGGATATTCAGGCCGGATGGGAAGTGTGAGAAGATGGTAACGGCGTTAATTTGTGTAAACTGTTCGTTGGAACGTCTGAGATTGTTTTTTTTAAGAGCTTAAAAATTGTAAAAGCGTACGCAAATGTTTCTGAGAAGAGCGTGAAAGTGATTAGAAGTGACATGAATTTTACTGGTTTACAAATATTAACATCTGAGGAGATACAAAAAGATTTGTTCAACCTCATAAAATGAAGGAAGAAAGAACAGTAAAATGAGACGAAATATCCTTTTGTGAATTTCAAAAAGTAAATGAAAATCAAAGGGAAAGATAGATAAGAAAAGATGCATGAACGAAAAAGGAATCTCTAATTGAATGTTGACAGTCTGCAAACATCGTGTAAACACGCTGTTAACAAAATGTGCCACAGAAGAGAAGAGAAAAGAAGAGAGGAGAATAGAAGAGAAGAGAAAAGAAAA
>CAZIVE010000055.1:0-17827 GCA_964542435.1 uncultured Parabacteroides sp. | reverse complement strand
TCACAGAGCACCTTTTCAGAGTGTTCCCTTGGTACTTGGCAGCTCATACTTGTAGATGTCACGATGTACGGCCATCTTGAGAGAACGGGCAAGTGCCTTGAAAATGCCTTCAATCTTGTGATGTTCGTTGGTACCTTCGGCTTTGATGTTGAGATTCATCAAGGCTGCATCGGAAAGACTCTTGAAAAAATGGAGAAACATCTCGGTCGGCATCTCTCCTATCTTTTCACGATGAAACTCCGCATCCCAAACGAGCCATGGACGTCCGCCGAAATCCAATGCCACACTGCACAGACAATCGTCCATCGGCAGACAATATCCGTAACGTTCGATGCCTCGTTTATCACCCAACGCTTTTCGGATGGCTTCACCTAAAGCAAGCGCTGTATCTTCAATGGTATGATGCTCGTCCACTTCCAGATCGCCTTTCGTATGGACAGTCAGATCAAATCCACCGTGACGTCCGATCTGCTCCAACATGTGATCGAAGAAACCGAGACCTGTGGTGATATCACATTTACCTGTTCCGTCCAGATTGAGACGAACGTAAATATCCGTTTCCTTGGTCGTACGACGAACCTCTGCCGAACGTTCTCCGGCAAAAAGGAACTCCGTGATTTTGTCCCAGTCAGGCGTGATGAGTGAAGGTTTCAAGGCCGGATTTTCAGCAAGCGTTTTCGCAGCTTCCTCATCGTCGGCATGCAGCCAGATGCTCTTGGCTCCCAGATTCACAGCCATCTTCAGATCCGTCGGGCGATCGCCGATGACATAGCTTTGTGAAAGATCATAGTCTTCAGTGAGATATTTTTTAAGCATTCCGATTTCCGGCTTCCGATTCGGCGAATGGTCGGCAGGAAAAGAGGGATCGATCTGAATGTCATCAAAAACGATGCCTTCGCCTTCAAGCGTCTTCAACATGAGATTATGAGGCGGCCAAAATGTATCTTCCGGAAAAGAAGCCGTTCCCAATCCGTCCTGGTTAGTCACCATCACGAATTCGAAATCGAGATTCTTACGAATGAAATAGAGATTGCGAAAAATCTTCGGATAGAACTCCAGCTTCTCGAAGCTATCCACCTGTTCCGTAACTTCCGGTTCGATGATCAGCGTGCCGTCGCGGTCGATAAATAAAGCTCTCTTCTTCATTTTGCATTCCTTTCCTTCAAAGCGTTGAGCAAAGTGGCATTCTCTTCGGGCGTTCCGACCGTGATGCGCAGACAACCTTCGCACAGCGTGATATTGTTTCTATTTCGAACGATAACGCCTTTTTCCACCAGATAATCATACATTCCGTTGGCATCACCCACATCCATCAAAAGGAAGTTGGAATCGCTCGGATATACCTTACGGACACATTCAAACGTCGGCAGCTCTTTCTCAAGCATGGCACGCTGGGAAAGGATTTCAGCCTTCTGCTGATGCATACGATCTTCGTGCGAGAGCAGTTCGATGGCGCTTCGCTGTGTCAGGATATTGACATTGTATGGATATTTGACCTTGTTAAGAACGGCAATGATTTCCGGCGATGCGAAGGCCATTCCGAGACGTATTCCTGCAGCGCCCCAAGCCTTCGAAAAGGTTTGGAAGACCACGAGATTGGGATAGTTTTTCAGTTCACTGAGGAAGGAAGGCTCCGAGGAAAAGTCCACATAAGCCTCATCGATAATGACAATTCCTTCGAACAGATTCAGCACCTTCTTCAGTTCTTCACGATTCAGGAGATTTCCCGTAGGATTATTGGGCGAACAGAGATAGATGAGCTTCGTATATTTGTCCACAGCAGCAAGCAGCGAAGCCGCTGTAATGTCGAACTGCTCATTCAGCTTGACGGTGCGGAAAGCCACATCGTTGGTCTCAGCCGCCACCTGATACATTCCGTAAGACGGCGTAATGCTGACAACGTTGTCAATACGCGGTTCACAGAAGGTACGGATAAAGAGATCGATCGGTTCATCACTACCGTTGCCGAGGAAAATGTTTTTTACGTCCACACCTTTCAAGGCGGCAATCTTCTCCTTCAGCTTCCACTGCAAAGGATCGGGATAACGATTGTATTCACTGTTGAAGGGATTCTCATTGGCATCGAGAAATACGGATGCATCTCCATGAAACTCTCCGCGAGCGGAAGAATAGGGTTGCAAACGCCAGATATTGGGACGCACCAGTTGCTCTAATGGTTTCATAACGTGTTCAGTCTGATGGTTACGGCATTGCGGTGAGCATCAAGTTTCTCACCGGAAGCCATGATTCGGATTGTATCGCCCAGTCCGCGGATTCCTTCGGGAGTGATCTCCTGAAAAGTCATCTTGCGGACAAAGCTGTCGAGATTGACGCCGCTGTAAGCATGTGCATAACCGCCGGTCGGCAGCGTGTGATTGGTTCCGGAAGCATAGTCGCCGGCACTTTCCGGCGTATAAGGTCCGAGGAAAACGCTTCCGGCATTCTCCACCTTCTCAGCCAGTTCGGCATAGTTCTTTGTCTGAATGATCAGATGCTCGGGTGCATAGAGATTGGTGAAGTCCATCAATTCCTCGTCATCTTTCAGCAGGATGATGCGGCTGTGTGTCAACGCCTGCTCCGTGATCTTTTTGCGGGGAAGCTGTTCCAGCTGAGCTTCGATAGACTGGACAACAGGCGGAATGATCTTCTCGTCGGTCGTAAGCAGCATAGCCTGACTGTCGATGCCGTGTTCCGCTTGAGAAAGGAAATCGGACGCAATGAAATCGGGATTGGCATCCGCATCGGCAATCACCTCCACTTCGGAAGGTCCAGCCGGCATATCGATTGCCACATCACGCAGACTGACCAATTGTTTGGCAGCCATCACATACTGATTGCCCGGTCCGAAGATCTTATAGACTTTCGGAACAGATTCCGTTCCATAAGCCATAGCACCAATGGCCTGAATGCCTCCAATCTTGTAAATGCGACTCACTCCGGCAGCTTCGGCTGTGAAGAGAATGGCAGGATTTACTTTTCCGTCACGAGCCGGCGGCGTACAAAGAACAATCTCACGGCAACCTGCAATGCGTGCCGGAACAGCCAGCATCAGCACCGTTGAGAAAAGTGGAGCTGTTCCTCCGGGAATATAAAGACCGACCTTTTCAATCGGCACTGCTTTCTGACGGCAGGTCACACCGGGAATCGTCTCCACCGTACAACCTTCGAAACGCTGTGCCGCATGGAAAGCCTCGATGTTCTTCTTGGCTGCCAAGATAGCCTGCTTCAGATCGTCAGGGACAAGCGCAGCGGCCTCTTTGATCTCCTCTTCCGTCACGCGTAAGGAATCGAGCACGACCTTGTCGAACTTCTCTTCGTAACGCTTGACCGCAGAATCTCCCTCTTTACGAACCTCATCCAATACGGCACGAACCGAATCGAATAGGGTTGTCACGTCCAAAGCCGGACGGGCAGACAATGCCTTCCATTGATCTCTTTTCGGATATCTGACTATTTCCATTACCATTCCTCCTATCGTTTACAAAATCATCTTTTCAATCGGGATAACCAGAATGCCTTCAGCTCCAAGAGCTTTCAACTTACCGATGATTTCCCAGAAATGTTTCTCAGAAATAACCGACTGAACCGATACCCAATCGCCGTTTGCCAATGGCGTAACCGTCGGACTCTTCATACCTGGAAGAATCTCCGTAATGGCAGCGAGTTGCTCTTTCGGCGCATTCAACAGCACGTATTTCTTTCCATCTGCTTCCATCACGGCCTCAAAGCGGAACAGAAGCTCATCAAGAATGGCCTGTTTCTCTTCCGACAGAGCAGGATCTGCAATCAGCAAAGCTTCGCTTTGCATCACGACTTCTACCTCCTTCAGCTGATTGCTGACCAATGTACTGCCCGAACTGACAATATCGAAGATGGCATCAGCCAATCCAATGCCCGGAGCAATCTCAACCGATCCACTAATGATGTGCAGATTAGCCTTCACGTCGTTCTCATCAAGAAACTTCTGCAAGATCTTCGGATAGGATGTAGCAATGGTTTTTCCATTGAACCATTCGATGCCCTTGTAATCTTCGTCTTTGGGAATAGCCAAGGAGAGACGGCAGCTGCTGAAACCAAGACGTTTCACTAATCGAGCATCCGAACCCTTTTCGATGAATTCATTCTCACCTACAA
This sequence comes from uncultured Parabacteroides sp., assembly GCA_964542435.1. Taxonomy (GTDB): domain Bacteria; phylum Bacteroidota; class Bacteroidia; order Bacteroidales; family Tannerellaceae; genus CAZIVE01. The sequence continues at coordinate 13,693 of CAZIVE010000055.1, read as the reverse complement.
TTCCTACATCGGCTGTGCCATTGGCAACAGTCTGCGGAATATCGTCGTCACGCAGGAAAAGTACTTCTACTGGGAAATCTTTAGCGGTAATCAGCAAGATGCGTTTTCCCGCTTTAAGACTGATGCCGGCTTCTTCGAGCAACGACATGGTTTCGTCGTATAAACGACCTTTTGATTGAACAGCGATTCTTAACATTTCTATTCTGTTTATAGTTATTTGCTTCTTATCCATTAAAAAGAAAAGGCTTACCGCAGAACGGCAAGCCTTTATTTCTTTTGAACATCACACACATTCATCAGCCCACCGAACTTATTGCCCGCTGTAATGATGATGAAGATGGATGAATAATGTTCTCATTTAATATCTTTCTTTTTGACGCTGCAAATATAGAGTAATAATTTAATGTGACAAAGAATCGAGGAAAAAAATTCACTTTTGATAGATAATCTTATTTCTACATTACAATATGATTACAATGCAGCCCTTTCATTTCTTCAAAGCTACCATTCCGTCAGACAACTGATACACTTCTCCCGTCTGCGGACAAGTTGCGATTCCTTTCGCATCAAACTCCAAACGAATCCCGGCACGACTCACCCAACCTATCTGTCTGGCAGGATTTCCAACCATCAGTGCAAAAGGAGGAACATCTTTCGTGACAACAGCTCCTGCTCCGATCATCGCATAACTTCCAACATCATGGCCACAGACGATCGTCGCATTGGCTCCAATCGTAGCCCCTTTTCCTACAAGCGTCTTGCGAAATTCATCTTTGCGATCGACAAAACTGCGGGGATTGATGACGTTGGTAAAGACACAGCAGGGTCCGAGAAAGACATCGTCTTCACAAGTGACACCTTTATAGACCGAAACATTGTTCTGGATCTTGACATGGTTGCCAATGATAACGTCAGATGCCACATAGACATTCTGACCAATATTGCAACAACTGCCGATAGTACAATGGGAACTGATATGCGCAAAATGCCAGATATGCGTGCCGTCGCCGATGGTGCAGTCGGGATCGATGATCGCTGTTGGATGTGCTTCGTACATGATTATTTATATATGAGGAAAATGGTTGGTTTCTTACTTAAATCCGGAACTTTCCCACTCCATTCTTTGATTCCGAACGTTCGGATATACTCGTCGGAGCAGGTAATATTGGAAGCTATACAAAGACGTGTGGATGGACGGCAGGTGTGGATCAGCTCTTCCACCAGTTTATTGTTGCGATAGGGCGTCTCGATGAAGAGCTGCGTTTCGTTTTCCGTGTAGATCCGATTTTCCAATTTTTTGATCATCTGGGTTCGCTGTCCCTGTTCTATCGGAAGATAACCATGGAAAGCAAACGATTGTCCATTGAATCCCGAAGCCATGACCGAAAGAATGATGGATGATGGACCAACCAATGGAATCACCTTGAGATGTCTTTTCTGTGCAATGGCAACTACATCGGCACCGGGATCTGCTACAGCAGGACAACCCGCTTCAGAAATAATGCCGATGCTCTCACCCTTATCCATAGGCGCCAGATAGCCCGAGATGACTTCAGCGGGAGTATGCTTGTTCAGCTCCACAAACGAGAGGTCGTCAATCACAATGGCTGGATCGACCTTCTTCAGGAAGCGACGCGCCGTGCGTTCATTCTCTACAATGAAATGCTTCAGGGAAAGAATGACTTCGCGGTTATAGCTCGGCAGGACGTTGTTGACGTCTGTCTCGCCCAAAGTGCAGGGGATGAGATAAAGAGCAGGTTGCATACGATTCTGTTTTCATGCAAAGTTACTACTTTTGCAGAAAAGAAAGAATATTATGACACTTCCTTCGGATTTCACACAACGCACACAAGCGATCCTCGGAGACGAATTCGACCGGCTTACAGAAGCTCTGCAAACCGAACCGCCGGTCAGCATCCGCATCAATCAAGCAAAGGGGTCGGTCAAACCAAACGATGGAGAATCGGTGAAGTGGTGTGATTCGGGGTATTATCTGCCGTCTCGTCCGTCATTCATCACCGATCCTAGGCTGCACGGCGGAGCCTATTATGTTCAGGAAGCGTCGTCCATGTTTCTTGACCATGTCATTCGCCAATTGGTGCATGATCCTGTAAAATGTCTCGATCTCTGTGCGGCTCCGGGAGGAAAATCCACACTGCTCACTGATGCACTTCCCAAAGGAAGTCTGCTGGTCAGCAACGAAGTAATCCGTCAGCGCAGTCATATACTGGCTGAGAATCTGGCCAAATGGGGCGCACCGGATGTGATTGTCACCAGCAACGATCCCGTGGAGATCGGCAGTTTTAAGCATCTCTTTGATGTCATTGTCACTGATGTTCCCTGTTCCGGCGAAGGGATGTTCCGCAAAGATCCAAGCAGTATCAACGAATGGAGTGTGGATAACGTCAAGCTTTGTGCAGCTCGCAGCAAGCGGATCGTACAAGACGTTTGGAACGCGCTTCACCCCGGCGGACTGCTCATCTACAGCACCTGCACCTATAACACCGAAGAGGACGAAGAGAACATCCACTGGATCAACGAAACACTCGGAGCAGAATCCGTTCGTGTGGATATTCCCGAAGATTGGCAGATCACAGGCGCACTCAAATATGACGATCCGGTCTATCGCTTCCTGCCTCACAAGACACGTGGCGAAGGATTCTTCCTGGCTGTCGTTCGAAAAGCGGATGACGAAGTGGAAACGATTCGTCCGAAGAAAGAGAAGAAACAAAAACAAACGTCTCCTCTTCCCGACTCCGTAAACAAAATGGCAGAGGTTTTCAGCAACACCTATCCCTGTAAACCAATTCTATACGGCAATTCCATCTATCAGCAAAGTCCCGTACTGTTTGAAACGGCTAAAATGTTAGGACAGTCACTTGCCATTCTCAATGCCGGAATTCTCGTCGGTGAACTCAAAGGCAACGATCTTATCCCCGCCACAGAACTTGCCCTTAGCCGCATTCTTCCGCAACAACTTTTTCCTATCGTAGAATTGGATTATGACACTGCCATTCAATATCTCAGAAAAGAGGCCATCACACTGCCCGAAGGCCAGTCGCGCGGTTATGTGATCGTATCCTATCAAGGCATACGTCTTGGATTCGTCAAGAACATAGGAAATCGAGCCAACAATCTCTATCCTCAAGAGTGGCGCATCAGGAAGCAGCTGTAATCATTTATTACAGCAGGTATTTCCGTTTCAAATATTCATAGATTGCAAGCTGCGAACGAACCTTGACAGGATTGTCGTCATGCTTAAAATTGTTGTTTAGATGCTCGTCAATCAGACAAGCCTTGACATTATCCTGAAGCTGGATCTTGAGAATCTGAATGATCTGTTCCTTGATCTCAGGATCGAGAATCGGAAAGGCTGTTTCAATACGACGATTCAGATTACGCCGCATCCAATCGGCTGAAGTGAGAAAGAGATCCTCTTTACCGTCGTTCCAGAAATACCAGATACGTGCATGTTCGAGAAACATGTCCACGATCCTCGTCACACGGATGTTGGCGCTGTAGGGTTGATTGGGCACTAGACAACAGATGCCTCGTATCAGCAGATCGATATCCACGCCGCTTTCACTGGCCTGATACAGCTCGTTGATCATGTGCTGATCATGAAGTCCGTTCATCTTGAGAATGATCCGTCCTTTTCGTCCCTCTTTCACATGCTGGATTTCTCTTGCAAACATGGCATTCAGTTCATTCACCATATTAACGCGAGCCACCAACATATAATGGAAGGTCGGCTGTTGGAGTTTTCCTTCCAGCATGGCGAACACCTTATTCACGTCCATGATCATCTCCTTGTCGCAGGTGAGTAATGCCATGTCGCTGTATATCTTGGCCGTCTTCTCGTTGAAGTTGCCTGTACTGAGATAGGCAAAGTTCTTGCGGGGCGATCCGTTGCTGGAAGCTTGGCGCATGATGAGAGCCACCTTCGCATGCACCTTCAATCCAGGAATACTATAGATGATACGGATGCCCGCCTGCTCCATCTGTTCAGCCGTGTTCATGTTGTTCTCCTCATCAAAGCGAGCCTTCAGTTCCACGAAGACTGTCACCTTTTTCCCGTTGCGTGCCGCACTAATCAGAGCATTGATCACCGCCGAATCCTCTGCCACACGATATTGTGTGATCTTGATTTCCTCCACCTTCGGATCAAAAGCAGCCTCCATGAGGAAACGAATCAGATAATCGAACCGCTGATAAGGGAAACAAAGCAGGATATCACGATGCTTGATGGACTTAAAGACCGAACCATATTCGTCGATATAGGGAATATTCATCGGCACAGGTGGATGTTGTTCGAGTGACTTGCTTCCGGGATTGGGCAACTTGGCCAGATCCTGAAGATTGAGATAGCGACCCGCAGCTACCAGATCTTCCTTAGATATATGAAAAGCATCACAGATATACTGCAAGAAATCCTGAGGCATCTCCGGATCATACACAAAACGACTCAATGCACCGATCTTGCGTTTCTTGACCTTCTGCTTCAGACTCTCTACAATGGTACTTTTATTCTCATCTTCCAAATAGATGTCGGCATCGCGTGAAATCTTAATACTGTATGCGGAGTCGATGAGATATCCAGGGAATACCCAAGAGAGATTGGCTCGAATGACATCGTCGATGAACATGATATAAAACTTTCCGTCATGCGATGGCAATGGAATGAAACGAGGCACCTTGGCATAAGGAATCTTCATCATCGCGTAATAAGGCTGTGGAAGCAACTCATTTTCCTTTGGTTCCCGTTTGAACATACGGATCACCAGATAGAGACGACGATCGCGTATGAACATGCGGACATCATCCTTCTGAATCATCACAGGCGCAAGGAATGGAAAGATCTCTTCACTGAAGAACTTCTTTACGAAATCCTTGTGGAAAGGTTCCGGATCGCTGTTCTGATAGAAGTAGATGTTCTGGCGATTCAATTCTGTAAGCACCTTATGGAAGATACGATAATACTCGCGCTGCTGGCGGTTCACCTCGTCAGTGATGGCCTCGAGAGTGGCCTCAGCTTCTGACGCACTTTCATCCGCATAGTTTTTCTTCATGATCACACCGCGATGCTCCGCCACGCGAATCTCATAGAATTCCTCCAAATTAGATGAATAGATAGACAGGAATTTGACACGTTCGAAGATGGGCAATGTTTCATCTTCCGCTTCCAACAGGACGCGGTAGTTAAACGACAGCCAGCTTATGTCTCGTCTGAAGTATTTGTATGATTCCTCCATTGTATTAAATCTAAAGGTCGCTAAAAGTAATTACTTTTGTCGAGAAAATAAAATAGTTATGTTAAAAGTTGGACTTCTTTCTGATACACACGGATGGTGGGATGACAAGTATGAACAGTATTTTAAAGACTGCGACGAAATATGGCATTCGGGTGACATCGGTTCGGATGCTTTAGCTGAACGCTTCGCCAAACTGAAAACGTTCCGTGCCGTTTATGGCAATGTGGATGGGCAGAACATCCGGCAGCTTTATCCCAAGGTGGCACATTTCAAGGCGGAAGAGGTGAATGTGATGATGACACATATCGGCGGTTATCCCGGACGTTATGATCCGCAGATCCGTGAAGAGCTGTATGCCACGCGTCCCAATCTGTTCATCGCCGGCCATTCACACATTCTGAAAGTCCAGTTCGATCATCATCTGAACTGTCTTTACATCAATCCCGGAGCAGCCGGCATCAGCGGATTCCATCTTGTCAGGACGCTGGTACGTTTTGCCATTGACGGGAAAGAGATCAAGGATCTTGAGGTAATTGAATTGGGAAAAAGAGGATCATCCCTGTGATTTTCCGATCGTCGTCAAGGCAAGGTTGCCTTCGGCAGTATCGGAATCGATCTGTTCATGTTGCGGATTCTGAGGTGTCCACTTCTCACAGCAGAAGCTTTCAGCCAGAAGGATTGTATTTTTCACATACGAAAACTCCTTGAGGAAATATTCACTGAAGATACCGGATTTGAGGTCATCCTCGATCTGCTTGGCACTCCATAGTTTTCCACCCGCTCTCTTGCAAAGGTTGAACTGCTCTTCATTGCGCAGACAGATGACATAAAGCGAAACCATGTGTTTCACCTTCTCATCCTCCATGACATAGCGGATAAGGAAACGAGGAACGATGGTCTTATCATCGGCCAAAGGTCCGATACATTTGACAATGGTCTCGTCAATGCTATGATGGAAAAGCACGTAGGAACGGAAAGGATAATCGAGCGTATCAGGCGATACGTATTCATTGTTGTTACGCTTTACCAAATAGAGCATTCCGTTATATACCAAAGCCACGCGAACCACCGGATGACAGTATTTCTTAGGTAACGTACGGCTGACAGAACGCGCCATACATCCGATGACATGGCCTTTATCGTTGAGTACAGGCAGCCACATCTCCTTCTTCAGACTTCCGCTCATCATCATCAGACGAACTTGTTCATAAAGGATCATACCAACGCCGATGAGAATGCCCGCTTCGCGGTAAAGGAACCTGCCCGTGGCTTCATGTCTCAGTTCCATTGGAAGCAGACTGTAGATAAGTATGGCGAACAGATGGAGTGTGAAAAGACTCTGCGTGATCTGTGCAACAAAATAGAACTCATTGAGAGCCGTACGTTTGTAGGTTCGCGCAAAACCTGGCTCTTTCGAATCACGAATATGTTGCAGTACAAGCCGCCGTGAGAAGCTGATGCAAGCTAAAGAGACAACCAGCATGATTTCTACAATCAGGGAGGAATAGAAAAGCAACATACCCTCGAGCTGAAGCGACATGAAGATGGAATACAACGCAAACGCTCCCGCTGAAGGTAGCAGCATCAACTGATAGATTTTGTCCTTTCTCAACAATTGATAAGAAATGATGCTAACAAGACAGAATGCTACAGCTATAATAAATGAAAGAAGATAGGAAAAGAAGTTGTCAAGAAACATGAAAAGCAGCAATGGGAGCAATCCCATTGCCTGATTATCTATGCCTCTTTTAATGATTCCCATTTGTCTTGTTTTATTTTTCATTCATATAACAAGACGCGGGGGCAATTGTTCAATCGTCAAAGATGCTTTTCTGCATGATAAGAGGAACGGACGAGCGGAGCACTTTCAACCTTCCTGAATCCTTTTTTCAATGCGGTCTCACCATATTGGGCAAACTGCTCCGGCGTCACATATTCCACTACCGGAATATTCTTGCGCGAGGGTTGCAGATATTGACCGATGGTCAGCACCAAAGTACCGGTCTTCAGCACGTCGTCCATCAAGACTTCCACCTCTTCTCGTGTCTCGCCCAACCCTACCATAATGCCGGTCTTGGCTGTCACGCCACTCGCCGCAATATGCTGCAGCACACTGAGACTGACGTCGTACTTGGCGGCACTTCTCACCTCGGGACTGAGTCGTCTGACCGTTTCCATATTGTGAGAGATAATCTCTGGGCGCTCGTTGATAATCTGATCAAGCAGATCAAACTTTCCCTGGAAATCGGGGACGAGCACCTCGATGGTCGTCTCCGGATTGAGGCGGCGTATTTCCCGAATCGTCTTCACCCAATGTGCTGCTCCGAGATCGTCCAAGTCGTCACGATCCACTGAAGTGATGACGGCATGGTGCAGTTTCATCAGTTGAATGCTCTCGGCAACGTGCGTCGGTTCAGTGGGATCCAGCGGCAGCGGTTTCCCGGAAAGGGTGTTGCAGAAACGGCATGAACGGGTGCATATCTCTCCTCCGATCATGAAGGTCGCTGTACCATGACTCCAGCACTCGCCGCGATTCGGACACAATCCACTGGAACAGATGGTATGAAGACAATGTGATTCGACAATCTCTTTGGTGCGGATGAAACGTTCGTCACCACCTAGTTGTACCTTGAGCCATTCCGGCTTACGCAGATGTTCTACCATATCTATTAAAGGTTATCGAAGAGATATTCTGACATACGAGTATAAAGATGCAATCTTGTGTTGCCACCGAAAATACTATGGTTACGATCCTTGTAAACCTGCATCTGGAACTGTTTTCCAGCTTGTACAAGGGCTTCGGCATATTCCATGGTCTGCATGAAATGGACATTATCATCGGCAGTGCCATGTACAAGCAGCAGCTTACCCTGCAGATCGTTGACCTTAAGGAGCGGAGAAGTAGCTTCGTATCCTTTAAAGTTTTCCTGTGGAGTACGCATGAAACGCTCCGTATAGACAGAGTCGTAGTATTTCCAATCCGTCGGAGGAGCAACGGCTATACCACATTTGAAAGCTCCTTTTCCTGTGCTCAATGCCATCAATGTATTATATCCTCCGAAACTCCAGCCCCAGATCGCAATCCGTTTGCCGTCGATATAGGAAAGATTTCCGAGAGCACGAGCAGCATCAGCCTGGTCTTGGCTTTCAAAGACTCCCATCTGTTCGTAAGTACATTTGCGGAATGCCTCACCGCGAGCGCCTGTTCCACGACCGTCCACGCTGACAACGATGATGCCATGCTGCGTCAGGTAATTTTCCCATCCGAAGCTGTAGGTATCGAGCACCTGCTGCGAATTAGGTCCGCTGTATTGGATCATGACGACAGGATATTTCTTATTGGCATCGAAGTCGAGGGGCTTCAGCATCCAGGCATTCAGATCGCCAGCTGCTTCAGTATGAACCGTGGTGAATTCCCGCTGCGGAAAAGCATATTCTTTGAGCTTGGCTGTCAAAGCCTGATTGTCTTCAAGCACACGCAATACCTTGCCTGTCTTCGTTTCATTAACTGTAATACGGGATGGAATCTTCATATTTTCGAAACGATTAACAAAGTATGCATAATTGGCACTGAACTCGGCACTGTTAGTCCCGACCTCAGAGGAAAGTTTCGTCTTCACTCCTTTTACATCTATCTTATAGACGGCCCGACGCATCGGACTCTCCTCGGCTGATTCGTAATAGGCTGCGCCCGTAAGAGGATCGAGACCGATGAAACGTGTCACGTCCCAATTGCCTTTGGTCACCTGACGCTGCATGACTCCCGTCGGTGAAAAGAGATAGAGATGGGCATATCCGTCGCGTTCGCTGACATAAGTAAAGCCTGTAGTGGAGAATTGAATGGAGGTAAACCAGTCCGAATCGACATATTTTTCATTCTCTTCCTTCAGGATCAGACGGAACACGCCACTCTTCGGATTGACATAATACATATTGAAACGGTTCTGATTGCGATTGAGCGTCATCACGGCGAGCTGATCAGCTTGCGTAGTGAAGACGATGCGTGGAATGTATTCGATGTCGTCGAGCGGCAATTTCATGGTCTTCGTATCCTTGCTCTCCACGTTATAGGTACGAAGCGAGATCTCGGAATTCTTCTGTCCTGCCAAAGGATATTTATAGGTGTATTCGCTGGGGTACAGTCCGCTGCCGAAGATAGGCAGTTTGAAATCGGGAATACCGCTCTCATCGAATCGAAGGAATGCCAGCACCTGACTGTCGGGACTCCAAGCCAGCATATTGGTTACGCTAAACTCCTCCTCATAAACCCAGTCTGTGATGCCGTTGAGAATCTTATTGGCTTCGCCATCCTTCGTCACCTGCACCTCTGTATCGTAATCGAATTTCTTGATCCAAATGTTATTGTCGCGTACATACGCACACATTCTTCCATCGGGTGAGAAGGTTGGAATCATCAGACGCGTCGTCTCGTCAACAAGTGGCTTCACGTAATTGCGTCGTACATCGAAGTCATAGACAATCATATCTTTCGAACGGCGGTAGATGGACTGCGTCTTACGCCAAACGAGGATGTGATGACCTGTGCTGCTGATAGTATATCCGTCAAAATCCTTGAAAGTACACTCGCGGGCCTTTTTTGCATTGAACAGCGTATCGACTGCGGCGCCTGTACGATAAGAATATCTGACGATGGCCGATTTGTCGGCACTCATGGCGGAATAAAACTCTCCATCGGGCAGAGAGCGCATCTCATTGACGCTGGTCTTCTGTGAAAATGCACCGCTTGTGATTTCCTCTAAGGTCACCTGTTTGCTTCCGTTCTGTGCCGATGCCCCGAAGGCCACAGCTGCAGAAAGAAGAATCATTGTTACTGTATGTTTCATCGTTCTTTTCTTTTAGATGAAGGCAAAGGTAGAAGTTTCTCGCCTATTTGCCAACAGGCTCATACTGTTTTTCTTTATATCGAGAGACACAGTCGGCATATTGGATCGCGGTTCAATAGTTAAACCGGCAGAAGCAGTCGTCTTGGCAATCAGATATCAGATCTGTGATGCCGGAATGGCCATCCGTGATCGCAGATAACCATTCCCTGGACGCTGGGAAGTCGTCCGAGGGGTCGGATCACAATCCCACGACGCAGGGAAACCCAAACGAGGGCTCGGATTACAACTTCATGATGAAAAAGTACCGATCCGAGGGCTAAGATTGCAATCCCTGGATGAAAAAGTTCGAATCCGAGGGCTAAGATGCAACCCCTGGATGAAAAAGTACCGATCCGAGGGCTAAAATTGCAATCCCTGGATGAGAAAGTTCAAATCCGAGGGCTAAGATTGCAATCCCTGGACGAAAAAGTTCGAATCCGAGGGATAAACGGCATTCCCTGGACGCAGGGATTCAAATCACGTTACGCGCTGCACCCTGTCGAGCCTCTCTTTCCTCCATCTTTTGTTCAAGGATCTTCAGAAAGGCATCGCTTTTCATGCCCCAGCGAGGAGCGATAAGATCTTTGCCCGGCGAAAGTGAGACGAAACGATCCATGGCAATATGCGAATCGAGATGTTCGAGAAAGTCAATCACCAGATCGGCATATTCGGCAGGTTCGAAGAGATGGAACTTCTCAGGCTGCGTGGCATATTCATGCGCCATGACGGTGCCGCGAACGATCTGAAGCTGATGAAGCTTGAGCGAAGTAAGCGGAAGCTCCGAAAGCAAATCGGCATGATGCAGCATCTCCTCACGATTCTCGCCCGGCAGACCAAGGATCAGATGTGCTCCGCAACAAACCCCGGCTTCAGCTGTCCTGCGGATCGTCTCTGCAGAACACGTCCAGTCGTGGCCTCTGTGAATCCGCTCCAGTGTCTTGTCGAGCGTGCTCTCCACACCGTATTCAAGCATGACGAAGCTTCTGCGAGCAAGATTGGAAAAATAATGCAGCAGTTCATCCGGCATGCAATCAGGGCGCGTCCCGACGATCACACCTTCCACGCCTTCCACCTGCAACGCCTCTTCATACATCGAAATGAGATGCGTCGCGTCGCCATACGTATTGGTGAAACTTTGGAAATAGGCCAGATAATGTGTGGAAGGATATTTATAGGAGAAGAAACGGATGCCGTCGGTAAGCTGTTGCGTGATGCTGTTCTCCGCATGGCAGTATGCCGGCGTGAAGGTGCGATTGCTACAATAGGTGCAACCGCCACGGCCTTTCGTTCCGTCGCGATTGGGACAGGTGCAGCCGGCATCCACCGGAATCTTCAAGAGCTTTCCGGGAAAGCGCCCGCGGAGATAATCGGTAAAGTCGTTGTATCGCTTCCCTTCAGACATATCTTTCCCCAATTCCTATTATCGGATGCTCACCTTCTTCGACGCGATCTTTCCATCAGCCTGATGAAGAACAATGAAATAAATGCCTCGTGACAGCGGAATGAACAGATCGGCTCCGTTCAGTTTCGTGGTCGTCATCATCTGCCCCAAGAGATTATAAACAACGATACGATCACCCGAAGTGCATTCGGAAAGACGAACACCACCGCTGACTGCATCTATCTTGGTCTGAATGGCGGCCATCGACTCATTGGCTGTCTCAACAGTGAGACCGACCTTCTTGTCCATCCACGCGACACGAGTAGAGAGGAAGTTCTTCAGGGCGTTCAGTTCGCCTTCATAGGAACCGTAAACCATGGGATTCATGTGAACTCGGGTGTTCAGAATATTCCAACGCATAAAGTTCAGTTCGCGCGACTGGCTGATGTCAGCTGCAACACTGTCCACATAAGCCAGCAGAGACGCCGCATTGATGCCGCCATGGTTTCGCGCTTCGCTCCAGATTGCCTTCTGCTCAGCAGCCGAAGAATCGACGATGCGATTGGCAAAATCCAACATGCCCGTCACGCACGACCCGCCCGAACGATAAAGGAAGTCGCTCTTCTGATTGATCGGGTAGGTACGATAATCGTTGTCAAAACCAATATCGAAATCCCATTCCGGACCGACAAAAAACTTATCCTGATTGCGATCCTTGGTCATGTGCATGCTCCAATAGGTATCCGTGTTGCCTGTCAATTCTCCAATTAAAAGATGTTTGATGAACGTATCCAAATCGAGGAGGCTACGATAACCACTGGAAGGATCGTTGTAAATGGAACTAAAGACCGTAGATTCAAGCTTATTGAAATAGCTCTGGATGTAAGAAGTCTGTTCCGGAACGATCTCATCCTCGTCGGGAGTCTTGATGGTGACCGGAATTTTCTTCATGCTCGAAGCAAACCACGACTTCTCCTTATAGGCATATCCGTCAACCTCCAACATATATCCGCCGCTAATGGCTGGATAGGCAATATCCTGAGGCGTCATTTCCGTAATATCGACACGGTTCTTACGCACCTCGACCTGATCGCACAGCTGATAGCAGCCCTTGTATTCACCGTTGAGGATGACATCGACAGCTGTTCCTGCCGGTGTATAAGCCATGCCGAAGCGGCGACTGATCTCGAAAGCCACCAAATTACGTAGCAGCGTCTTGTCGCCCCAGTTATTGACCAGCGTCCAGTTCTTGGCCTTTGCAGGGAAGTCGAGCAGCTTGTGACTATTATACAGTTTAATCTTATAGGGTTTCTTCGGAAACTCCCAGCTGGCATTGCCTCGACCACGGATGTTGAGACTGTCGCTGTAGATCTTCGCTCCGTTTTGCGAAATGAAGGAAACGATGCCTTGAATGTAGGTCTCTTTACTGGTGATGTCCTGATTATTGACAGTGTGGATCACCACAGTCGGAATGTTGGTCAGCTGATAGAGATGGCTGTCGTCGCCCGATCCCTCTTCACCGTAGAAATGCAGTTCGGCAATATTACAGCGAACATCATTGGGACCGACATAACGGACATAACGAAAAGCACGACTGCACGAAACCTCAACGGTGGTCATTTTTGCCGATTCCGGCGTCTGCTTGATTATATATAAAGGAATAGCATCTCCGAAATCAGCCTTGTTGGCTCCTTCGATGACACCCAAAAGCATCCGGCTTGCATATCCTGCACGAGGGGCAAACGAGACACTCTTGATCACATGCGTCGTACCGAGATCCAATCCTACCCAACCGCCGCTTCTGTCGTAAGCAGCAAAGAAGGTGTTGAGGTCGTTGTCGAAGACAAGATTCTTCGTGTTGACCGTTGTGGATGACACTCCACCACTGACGCTGTAATCGGCCGAATAGGTGGAACCGATGACATCGCCTTTCAACTCGGGAGTCTGCGCCTGTACCAAAAGCGGCGTGACTGATACGATGATGAAAAGGATAAGGGCTTTTATGGCTTTCATTTCATATTGATTTAACATCCTCAAAGTTACGAAGATTATCCGGAACGACAACTATCACTATCGTATATTCGGCTTTTATGGTTCTGCAGAGATCTTCTTTTTTTCGCGTAGGCCAGTCACTTTTTCGCGATGACGGGAAAAACGATGAAGACGGCGGAATGTCG
>CAZIVE010000054.1:1774-17838 GCA_964542435.1 uncultured Parabacteroides sp. | reverse complement strand
AGAAGAAGAAACAGATAACAAACAATGATAATGGAAAATAAGAAATTACCTTCACCTTGGCTTTCTCTCATCCCGCTGCTCGTGATGATCGCACTGCTCTTCATCACGATCCGAGTATTCGGAAGCGATGCACTGAGCGGAGGAAGCCAGATCGTATTACTCACGACAGCGGCCATCGCAACCGCCTTGGCCATCGCCTTCTGCCACGTCAAATGGAAACAGATTGAAGATGCCATCTGTGACAATATCCTCGGCGTCTCTGCTGCACTCATCATTCTTCTGCTCATCGGAGCTCTCTCGGGAAGCTGGATGATCAGCGGCGTAGTGCCTACGCTCATCGTCTATGGTCTGCAGATTCTGCATCCCTCCTTTTTCCTCGCCGCCAGCTGCATCATCTGCTCTATCGTATCCGTCATGACGGGCAGTTCATGGACGACCGTCGCAACCATCGGCATTGCACTCATGGGAATCGGCCAGGCACAAGGATTCAGTCCGGGTTGGACAGCCGGAGCCATCATCTCCGGATCGTACTTCGGCGATAAGATCTCGCCGCTCTCCGATACGACCGTGCTGGCTTCATCGGTTACGCACACGCCGCTCTTCGTGCATATCCGCTACATGATGATCACAACGACGCCATCCATGCTGATCTCACTCATCATCTTCACCATTGCCGGATTTTCCCATCAGGCTGTTCCGGGTGATCAGGTGGCGCAGTTCACCTCATCGCTCGAAGCTTCGTTCCACATCACACCGTGGCTGCTGATCGTCCCGCTGATCACAGGCATTCTCATTGCCAAGAAGGTGCCGCCGCTCATCACGCTCTTTCTGTCGGCTGCCATAGCCGGCATTTTCGCGATCTTCTTCCAACCCGATCTGCTGGATAAGATCTCCGGCCTCAACATTCACTCTGCCGAATCCACCTTCAAAGGTATGATGGTTTCCTTCTATGGCAGCACGCAAATCGAGACCGGCAACGCCGAACTGAACAATCTGGTTTCCACTCGTGGCATGGCAGGCATGCTCAACACCATCTGGCTCATCATCTGCGCCATGTGCTTCGGCGGAGCAATGGCCGGAAGCGGATTCCTGCAAAGCATCACCTCTGTCTTCCTCCGTTTCATGAAACGCCGCGTAGGTATGGTGGCATCGACTGTCTTCACAGGACTCTTCATGAATATCTGCACAGCGGATCAATATATGTCGATCATCCTGACCGGGAACATGTATCGGGATATCTACAAGAAAAAAGGATACGAAAGCCGGCTCCTCAGCCGGACAACGGAGGATTCTGTAACGGTCACATCCGTTCTGATTCCATGGAACACGTGCGGTATGACACAGTCCACGGTACTCGGCGTGGCGACAGTAACCTATCTTCCTTACTGTTTCTTTAATATTATTAGCCCAATGATGAGTATCTTTGTCGCCGCAACAGGTTACAAGATCATTCATTCGATCACGAAAGAGAATGAGGAAGACGATCCGGGAACTGTTAACGCTTAGATTAAATCAGACAAGATGAAAAAGAAATTCAGAATCTCGCTTTTAGGATGGGTCGCTATTGCAATCTGCGGCGGCATTATCTTCGGTCAGTTCATGCCGGTCGCTATCGCCCGCATCTTCGTTACCTTCAACTCCCTCTTCGGCAATTTCCTTTCGTTTGCCATTCCGCTGATCATCGTCGGACTGGTCACGCCGGCCATCGGAGAACTGGGAAAAGGTGCCGGAAAACTGCTCGCCTTGACTGCTCTGATCGCTTATGCATCGACTATATTCTCCGGATTCTTTACCTATTTCACCACTGTGAACATCTTTCCGAGCATGATTCCTGCCAACACGCAACTGGCAGCCATGAACAATCCCGAGAACTTCATGCTGCAGCCCTATTTCACAGTGGCCATGCCGCCGATCATGGAGGTGATGACCGCGCTGCTGCTCTCGTTCACTCTCGGCCTCGGCCTTTCCTATATTGAAGGAGACACACTGCATAAGGCATTCGTGGACTTCCGCGACATCGTCACCAAGATGATTGCCACGATCATCATTCCGCTTTTGCCGATTCATATCTTCGGTATCTTCCTCAATATGACGGTCAGCGGACAGGTGGCCAGCATCATCTCAATGTTCGTCAAGGTGATTGCCGTCATCTTCGTACTTCACGTCCTGCTGCTGCTCATACAGTTCTGCGTGGCCGGAAGCATCGGACGGAAGAACCCGCTCAAGCTGCTGAAGACCATGCTGCCGGCTTATGCCACAGCACTCGGCACACAGTCGTCGGCTGCCACGATTCCCGTGACACTCGCCCAAGCCATCAAAAACGGCGTTCGTGAGAACATCGCCGTCTTCGTCATTCCGCTCTGCGCTACGATCCATCTCGCCGGCAGCACCATGAAGATCACAGCCTGCGCGATGGCCATCATGATCATGTCCGGACAGCCTGTGACGCTTTCCGTATTCGGCGGTTTCATCATGATGCTCGGCATTACGATGGTAGCAGCTCCCGGCGTTCCCGGCGGAGCCATCATGGCTGCACTCGGAATCCTGCAAAGCATGCTTGGCTTCAATGATACGATGCAGGCACTCATGATCGCACTCTACATTGCCATGGACAGCTTCGGCACAGCCTGCAACGTCACCGGCGATGGCGCCATCGCTGTCATCGTGGACCGCATTGCCGGTAATTGGAACATGGGCGACTCGAAGAAGGTGCCGGCATAACGGGAGGAAACAGCCATTGAACAGGCGGGAATGCAAAACAAGGGTTGTTTTGCACTTCTGCCGTTTTCGGACAAATCTTTTTCCCACGATTTCATCATTACGCAAAACAAAAACCGATTATTATTGCTTACTTTGTAAGTAACAGACAGCGCACGTGAGAAGCGCACAAAATTAGATAGATTATGACAAGAAACAGATCCGACAAAAGAGATAAGAAGGGACCGAAGCACGAAAGACGATCCAGAGAAGAGAAGAGACATTTCTCCAGCAACAAGAACCAACCACGCCGCATCAAGCCCGAAGAACTCTCCGACTCTATCTTGGAGATCTTCCGCAACGCACCGAAAGTGGCCTTCAATTATAAACAACTCTCCACGCTGCTCGGCCTTACCGATCATGCACAGCAACTGGAAGTGGTGGATACGCTCTACGATCTTGCCGGCGACGGACTGATCAGCGAAGTGGATCGAGGACGCTATCGTTACAGTGCGAAGAACATGACGGCCGAAGGCACCTTCACACGCCGCAGCAACGGAAAGAATTCGTTCCTGCCGGAAGATGGAGGCGATCCGATCTTCGTGGCCGAACGCAACTCCGGTCATGCCATGGACGGCGACAAGGTTCGCGTGCAGCTGCTCGCCAAACGTCGCGGTGCCGAACCGGAAGCCATCGTCATCGAAGTGCTCGAGACGAAGGAACGCACCTATGTCGGAAAGCTCCAGATTGCCAAAGGTCTCTCCTTCCTCATCACCGAAGACAAGACGCTGGCCAACGATATCTTTATTCCGAAGGATAAGCTCAAAGGCGGCAAGGACGGCGACAAGGTCGTGGTCAAGATCATGGAATGGCCCGACGGAGCAAAGAATCCGCTGGGCGAAGTGATTGACGTCCTGGGACAAGCCGGAGAGAACAATGCCGAGATGCACGGTATCCTGGCTGAATATGGTCTGCCTTACAAATATCCGGAAGCTGTGGAGAAAGCAGCCGACAAGATTCCCGACACGATCGACGACAAGGAGATTGCCAAACGCGAAGACTATCGCAACGTGCTCACCTTCACCATCGATCCCGCCGATGCCAAGGACTTCGACGACGCCATCTCCGCACAACGCCTGCCGAACGGGAATTGGGAAGTGGGCGTGCATATCGCCGACGTCACCTATTATGTCCATCCGGATACCATCATAGACAAAGAGGCGCAGAGCCGCGCTACTTCCATATATCTGGTCGATCGCACCATTCCGATGCTGCCCGAGCGTCTCTGCAACCAGCTCTGTTCCCTGCGTCCCGACGAGGATAAGCTCTGCTTTGCTGCCATCTTCGAACTGAATGAGAACGCAGATATCCTGAATACGCACATCTGCCGCACCGTGATCCGCAGCAACCGCCGCTTTGCATACGAAGAGGCACAGGCTGTTTTGGAAACGGGCGAAGGCGATTGCAAAGACGAGCTGCTGGCACTAAATGCGCTGGCCAAGAAACTTCGCGAGAAACGTTTCAAAGACGGTGCCATCAACTTCGACCGGTATGAGGTGAAGTTCGATATCGACGAGAAAGGCAAACCGCTGCGCGTCTATTTCAAAGTATCAAAGGATGCCAACAAACTGGTCGAGGAGTTCATGCTCATCGCCAACCGTGCCGTGGCTGAATATGTAGGCAAGACGAAAGACGACAAGAAGTCCAAGACCTTCGTCTATCGTATCCACGATCTGCCCGATCCCGACAAGATGGAGAACTTCGCTTCGTTCATCCGCCGCTTCGGCTACAAACTGAAAACGCAAGGTTCGAAATCGGATGTATCGAAAGGCATCAACAGTCTGCTCGACACCGTTCAAGGCAAGCCGGAAGAGAATCTGATCGAATCTGTCGCTATCCGCTCCATGCAGAAAGCCATCTATTCCACCGTCAACATCGGTCACTACGGATTGGCCTTCGACTTCTATACCCATTTCACCTCTCCGATCCGCCGTTATCCCGATATGATGGTGCATCGTCTGCTGGCGCATTACATGGAAGGCGGACGAAGTGTCAGCCGGGATAAATACGAAGATCTTTGCAAGCACTGCTCCGACATGGAACAGGTGGCTGCCAATGCCGAACGCGACTCCATCAAGTACAAACAGGTGGAATTCATGAGCGACAAGCTCGGCCAGGTATTCGACGGCGTCATCTCCGGCGTTACCGAATGGGGATTGTATGTGGAGCTGAACGACAACAAGTGTGAAGGACTGGTTCCGATCCGCGACCTCGACGACGATTATTACGAATTCGACGAGAAGAACTACTGCCTCATCGGCCGTAGGACCAAACGTCAGTACCGCCTGGGCGATCCGCTCACGATTCGTGTGGCACAAGCCAACCTCGAACGTAAGCAGCTCGACTTTGAGCTGGTTTGAGAAGCTGTCGCGCGGGACGAAGAAACGGAATAAAGGAAAAAATGACTATATTTACGCCCTATAACGAACAGATCCTAAAAGCAGATCATGACACCCGACGATAAATTAGACAATAACGAAGATAAGGAAAACCGCGACGAAGAGCTTCCTCAAGACAACGAAGAGAAAGCGCAGGACGATGAGTCTTCTTCCGATGCGGCCCACAGCGAATATAAAGTTCCCGACAAACAGAGCGGACGTGTGCAATATCACCTCTCCGGAATGTATGAGACATGGTTTCTCGACTATGCCTCATACGTCATTCTCGAACGTGCCGTTCCGCATATCGACGACGGTCTGAAACCGGTACAGCGCCGAATCCTTCATGCCATGCGGCTGATGGAAGACGGCAGATACAACAAGGTTGCGAACATTGTGGGCAGTACCATGCAGTTTCATCCGCACGGCGATGCGTCCATCGGGGACGCCTTGGTTCAGCTCGGTCAGAAAGATCTGCTCATCGACTGTCAGGGCAACTGGGGCAATGTTCTCACAGGTGACGGCGCTGCAGCTCCTCGATACATCGAAGCTCGCCTCTCGAAGTTTGCCCTCGACACCGTATTCAATCCCAAGACGACGCAATGGCAACTCTCCTACGACGGACGAAAGAAAGAACCGGTCACACTGCCGGTCAAATTCCCGCTATTGCTCGCACAAGGCGTCGAAGGTATCGCCGTCGGACTCTCTTCGAAGATTCTTCCCCATAACTTCAACGAGATCTGTGACGCAGCCGTCAGCTATCTGAAAGACGAGCCGTTCCAGCTCTATCCGGATTTCCAGACAGGTGGTTCGATCGACGTCTCCCGCTATAACGACGGAGAACGCGGCGGTGTGGTTAAGGTCCGCGCCAAGATCACCAAACTGGACAACAACAAGACGCTCGTCATCACTGAGATTCCTTATGGCAAAACCACCGGAACGCTCATCGACTCGATCCTCAAAGCCAACGACAAAGGCAAGATCAAGATCCGCAAGGTGGACGATAATACGGCCAAAGAGGCAGAGATCCTCGTACATCTCGCACCCGGCGTTTCCTCTGACAAGACCATCGATGCACTCTATGCCTTTACCGATTGCGAAGTGAGCATCTCGCCGAACTGCTGCGTCATCAAGGATGATAAGCCGCATTTCCTGACGGTATCCGAAGTGCTGCGTCACTCCACGGATCAGACGAAGATGCTGCTCACCCGCGAACTGGAGATTGCCAAGAAGGAGAAAGAGGAAGAACTGCTCTTCGCCTCCCTCGAAAAGATATTCATCGAAGAACGCATCTATAAAGACAAGGAATTTGAACAGGCAGAAAACATGGACATCGCTGTCGCTCATGTGGACAGTCGTCTGACGCCTTTCAAACCATCCTTTATCCGTGAGATCACCCGCGACGATATTCTGCGGCTCATGGAGATCAAGATGGCACGCATCCTCAAGTTCAACTCGGAGAAGTGCGACAACCTTATCGCCCAGATCAAGAGCGACATCGAAACCATCCAGAACAACCTCGACCACATCGTGGATTATACCATCAGCTGGTTCGAGATGCTCAAGAAGAAATACGGCAAGAAATATCCACGCGTCACGGAGATCCGCTCCTTCGACACCATCGAAGCCACGAAGGTGGCCGAGGCGAACGAGAAGCTTTACATCAACCGCGCCGAAGGGTTCATCGGAACAGGCCTGAAGAAGGATGAGTTCATCTGCAACTGCTCCGACATGGACGACGTGATCGTCTTCTATCGCAACGGAACCTACAAAATCATAAAGGTCAGCGACAAGCAGTTCATCGGACAGAACCTGCTTTACGTGAACGTCTTCAACCGCAACGACAACCGCACGATCTACAACGTGATCTATCGCGACGGAAAGCATGGGTTCTATTACATCAAACGATTCGCCATCACCAGCATCACGCGCGACAAGGAATACGACGTGACGCAGGGGAATCCCGATTCGCGCGTGCTCTACTTCAGTGCCAATCCCAACGGAGAAGCCGAGACGGTGCGCGTAGTGCTCAAACCTCGTCCGCGTCAGAAGCTGCTCGTGTTCGATAAGGACTTCAGCGATATCCACATCAAAGGGCGCGGATCGATGGGCAACATCCTCACGAAAGCCGAGGTTCATCGCATCACGCTCAAGCAGAAAGGTTCGTCCACATTGGGCGGACGTCAGGTGTCGTTCGATTGGGATGTGCTGCGCCTCAACTATGACGGTCGCGGCGACGAACTGGGAGAATTCCAGAGCGAAGATCAGATTCTGGTCGTCCTGCAGAACGGTGAATACTACACGACCAACTTCGAACTCAGCAATCATTACGAGGAGAACATCCTCACCATTGAGAAATACGATGCCAACAAGGTCTGGACCGCCGCACTTTTCGATGCCGACGCAGGCTTTGCCTATCTCAAACGCTTCCGCATGGAAGCCACCGCACGCAAGCAATCGTTCCTCGGAGAGAATCCCGAGAACCGTCTGTTCGTTCTGACCGACGAAGCCTTCCCGCGCCTCGAAGTGGTGTTCGGAGGCAATGATGCGTTCCGCGATCCGCTCGTTGTGGATGCCGAATCGTTCATCTCCATCAAAGGATTCAAGGCGAAGGGCAAACGTCTCTCCAACTTCGCGGTCGATACGGTCAACGAACTCGATCCGGTACGCTTCACTTCCGACGGTACATTGCCGGAAGCAACAACAGAAGGCGACGAAGGAGAATCCGATGAAGAATCTACGACCGATGAGAATGGTGAAAAGACCGACTCTGAGATCTATGATGAACTGACAGGACAGATGAATCTCTTTAAAGATACGAAGAAGAAGGAAGATGAAGAATAGCAAGTTTTGTACTCTTGCAGCGATGTTGATGATGTCCGTTTCTCTCTTTGCACAGAACACGGACGGTGATGAAGTACCTTTTTCAATCAATGCCTCCACGCTCTTCGGCGTTGGCGGCTACAATATCCAGGACACCTATCTCACGCCCGGCGAACATGCCAATTACAAAGGTGCCGGACTGCGCATCCTCAACGAACGGATGAAGATGACGCACCTCTGTGATGAGAAGATCTCACGCCAACAGATCATCAGCGCTGACATGGCTTCCACCAACAACGGAGGAGGCACCGCAACGGATTTCGCCGGATTTGTGGACTACAGTCTGGCTTATCATTACCAGTTCCAACTGGATCCGCAGCTCAAGCTTCTCGCCGGAGCGGCCGTTCATGCCATGGGTGGTTTCATCTATAACACGCGCAACGGCAATAATCCCGCGACGGGAAAGATCGATGCCGATCTGGATATTTCGGCTCTCGGCATCTGGCAGACACGGATTGGAAAGCTTCCGCTCGTCATCCGCCTGCAGGCCGACATTCCCTTCGCCGGCGTGCTCTTCTCTCCGCATTACGGACAATCCTACTACGAGATATTCAACCTCGGGAATAATTCCGGCATCGTGAAGTTCAGCTCGTTCCATAACAAACTGGCGATGAAGAATTATCTGACGGTGGATTTTCCCATCAGCAAGGTGACGATGCGCCTCGGTTACATCGGCAGCTGGTATCAGTCGGATGTCAACGGGATTCACGATCATATCATCTCCCATTCTTTCATGGTCGGCTTCGTGAAGGAGTTCATCTCCTTCGGAGGACGTCACATCAAGAATCCGGACCAATACCGCAGTGCATTCTATTAATTCGGGAAGTGTATGAAAAAGAATATCCTCTTTCTCCTCTTGGCAGCCCTGCTGCTTCTTCCCGGTTGTGACAGCGATACGGAATACAACAACTCGCGGCGTGACAACTTCGAGGATCTGTGGAGAATCATGGATCAGAACTACTGCTTCTTCGAACTCAAAGGCGTCGATTGGGATGCCATCCACGACAAATACAGCGTGCTCATCACCGACACGATGAGCCAGGACAGCCTCTTCAATGTCATGGGCGACATGCTGGCCGAACTGAAAGACGGACATACGAACCTAATCTCCTCGTTCAACGTTTCGCGTTACTGGTCGTGGTATGAAGAATATGCACCCAACTACTACGAAGACATCCGCGACAACTATCTCGGCACCGATTACCGCATTGCCGGAGGCATGAAATACCGCAAGCTTGCCGAAGGCCGGGTCGGATACATCTACTACGGAAGCTTTGCAAGCGGCGTAAGCGAGACCAATCTCGACTATATCCTCTCCTATTTCAAGGAGTGCAAAGCACTCATCATCGACGTGCGCGACAACAGCGGAGGCATGCTCAACTACTCCGACCAGATTGCTTCGCGCTTTGTGAAGGAGAAAACGCTGACCGGCTACATGAGTCACAAGACCGGACACGGCCACAACGATTTCTCGAAGCCTTATCCGATGTATATCTCGCCGTCCGATCGCGTGCAATGGCTGCGTCCCGTCATCGTCCTCACCAACCGCCGCTGCTTCAGCGCCACGAACGCTTTCGTGCAGACCATGCGCATGCTTCCCAACGTCACCATCATGGGCGATCGCACCGGAGGTGGCAGCGGATTCCCATTCAACTCGGAACTTCCCAACGGATGGAGCATCCGTTTCTCCGCCTGCCCGATGTATGATTCGGAGATGAACTGTACCGAATTCGGCATCGATCCCGACATTCCCGTTTCCATGACCATGAGCGACATCCTGAAAGGCTACGACACGATCATCGACACCGCCATCCGCACTTCGCTGGGTTTGTAAACGGCGGTCTTTGGTCCCAAAGAGCGACAAATAAAATCGTTGTCATCCTATTATTTGGAATTGTGATAAAAAATTACGTAATTTACGTAACGCAATTTACGTAATGAAAAGATATGAATAGGGAATTGAACAATCCGTTTTTGATTGCCGGCTATCATAGTCCGAAATATTTCTGCGACAGACAGGAAGAGGGAACTTGTATCAAACAGGCATTGGAGAATGATCGCAACATCACGCTGATTGCTCCACGACGCATGGGTAAAACAGGACTGATTAAGAATATCTTTTACGAAATGCAGCAACGCGGCGAGATTGTTACCATCTACCTCGATATCTTTTCCACCCAGAACTTGAACGAGTTCGTAAGGCTTTTGGCAGAATCTGTCATAGGTTCTTTGGACTCAGACTTCGAAAAGATCTTGAGCAAGATGGGCAAACTCTTCAAAAGCTTCCGACCTTCCATCCAGTTCGATGAACTGACAGGTTTGCCTCAGATTACCATCGAAATTTCGCAAGACAAAGAGGAAACGTCCCTCAAAGAGATCTTCAACTATCTCGCTTCAAACAACCAACGATGCGTCTTAGCCATCGATGAATTCCAACAGATTGCAGCCTATCCCGAAAAAGGAGTAGAGGCGCTGCTGCGTTCCTATACACAGTTTGTTCACAACACACGTTTTATCTTTGCCGGAAGCAAACGGCATATCATGCAAGAAATGTTCATGTCTGCCAAAAGACCGTTTTTCCAAAGCACGCAAATCATCTCCGTCGGCGCCATCGACAAAAATGCCTACTACACTTTTGCGCAGCACTTCTTCAATGAGAAAGGTTTTTCTTTCCAGCAAGAGCTGTTCAACGAAATGTATGATGACTTTGATGGCTATACGTGGTATATGCAAGCGCTTTTGAACCGGCTTTACGGATACAACGAGAACATAGTAGAAAAACAAATCGTTACCAGAGCCATCGAGGAATTGGTAGAGGAAAACGCCTCCGGTTATCAGAATCTACTGGATGCGTATTCCAGTTCCAATGTCAGGCTTCTTAAAGCTATTGCAAAAGAGGGAGCTGTCGCACAAATCAATTCGGGAGAATTCATCTCCAAATACAATCTGAAAGCTGCCAGCAGCGTGAAAAGCTCTTTAGACAAGCTTATCGACAAGGAATTGGTTTATAAATCCGAGAAAGGTTATGTCATTTACGATCGTTTCATGTCCATCTGGCTGCAAAGGCTTCCTTAGCTTCGGAATCTCTCTGTCTGCTTTTTCTTGATTCAACTTTTATTCTGCGCGGAGTATGATCCGCTGTGATTCGTTCGTCAGAGGAATAGTTTTCCTTTGATCCGCATCGTTGTGGACTTATCCGAAGCTGTTTTTAGCCTTTTCGGCCCATTTCGTTATGATTTGTTACTAAAAACACTATAGAAATAATATTTCGCGTCTATTCCTTAGTCGATATCATAGCGAATTTTTATTTCGCGATGATTTCATTTTAGAAATTACTATGGAAATTTATTTTTAGTCAAATCTGAGATAAAGATCATTGCGAAAAATATTTTCCATAGCAATTTCTAATTACAAATGATAGCGAAATAAAATTTCCATAGGAATTTCTAATTATATTTCAATGAAAAAAGAAATTTCCATAGGGATATCTGATAACAAATAATAACAAAAGAAAATTCCCATAGAAATTTCCATAATAGATGAGAGCGAAAGGAGGATAAAAGAGCTTTTCGATTTCTATTTCACGAGAAGGAAGGCGCGATAATGCGTTTCCGAAGTAACGGGACAAAGAGACAGGTAGCCTGATTGAATGCGGCCTTCGCGGATGAGCAAAGGAAAGTCGGATAACATCTTCTGATGTTTGCGAAGAGCCTCGCCGGATTGTTTCTCGAAAGAGACGGTGAAAAAACCTTCCGAAGAGGGATGAATATGCCTTTCGTAAAGGGCGAGAGCCGTTGTGCCCATCGTATGGCGAAGATTGATTTCGAGGCACGGATGAATCAGACAGCCGAACTTCTCATCGCGGTAGATCATCATGTCCACGCCGAGGATGCCGCGATACACGGGGCCGATCAGATGTTCGAGCACGCGGTTGAGCTCCTTTTTTACCCTTTCAAAGGCTTCACGACCGGAAAGTGCCACGATGCGCTGCTCCAACGTTTCCTGCGAAGCAAGTACATTGCCGCTGTAGGCGCCTTTCGAAGCGGTATCGAAAAGGGAAAGGCCAAGGAAACGGACATGACCTTCGCCGTCGCTCGAGAATTCCATGGCGAAATCGAGCTGCTTGTCCAAAGCCTTTTCAATGCTAAGCTGTCCCTGTCTTTTCATGGCGCCTTCGATCCATTTCCGATCTATCGCGCTGACCACGCCGTCGTTCAGCCACAGCAATCCGCGGCCGGAAGAGGAAAAAGGCTCTTTCAGAACAAAGGTTGTCCGGCTGTTTTGGATAAAGTCGATCAGATCCGGGACGCTTTGCATGAATCGAGGAAGGAGCGGCTTATTCGGAAGATTCAGCAGGCGGAGACATTCGGCAGCCGTTTCGCGGCTGATCAGCTGACGAAATTCCGGTTTCCAGACAGGCATCGTCAGACGAGCTGCATCTTTTGGTACAAGAAGATGACGGAAAAGATCGGGAGAATCGGGAGAAATTCCCCAAGGCTCAGCCTCGGCAGATTCATTTTCGGGCAAAGCAGTCACAACCTTGGCAAACGATTCCTGCTGATCGGGAAGCGTGGCAGCAAAAGCAAGATCCGCGTCGGACGCGCCCAGCACATAATCATCGGGATCAGCATACGCCAAAGGCAGGCAGGCCAAGTCGCGCCGCATCTGGGCGACATTTGCCGGCGGCGTGTAATGTGCCTTATTGAAAAGCACAGCCGTTTCACTTCCCGGATTAAACAGATGGATCTTGCGCATGCGTATAAGAACAAATCAGGCACGAACCACACAAAATGCGATCCGTGCCTGATTATAGATTTACAAACAATTATTCCAGATTTTCGTCGATGGCTTCGATCTTCTTGATCGCCTCCTGCATATCCTCTTTCAGTTTGGCAATCTTGTTCTCCATCTCTTTGACGAGACCGCCGCCGCCCTTAGAAGCTACGCTAAGGAATCCGATGTTGTTCTCATAAGTCTGAAGCTCGCTCTTCATACGTTCGTAAACGCGCATCATCTTCTCGCGTTCGCCGTAGAGTTTGCTCTTTCCCTTATCGCCTTCGCCGGCAGCCTTCTCAGCGAGGTTGTTGCGATAGCTCTGCATGCGACGTTCGCTCTGGCCCACCTTCAGGCGGTCGAACTGTTCGTCCATAGCATCATGGAATTCCTTAAATACTTTATCTTTTTCCTTGAACGGAACGAATCCGATGGATGACCATTCAGCCTGATAGCCTTTGAGCGTTGCAACAGCATCGTCGTGATCCATTTCGGGATCCAATGCCTTCACCTTCTCAATCAGCTCCTTCTTGGCAGCCAGATTATTCTGTTCAACCGTCTTCTGAGAAACCACGTTCTTGTTCTTCTCTTCGAAGAAATGATCGCAAGCTTCAATGAAGCGTTTCCAGATGGCATCCGAATACTTACGTGCAACCGGACCGATCGTCTTCCATTCTTTCTGAATAGCGATCAGCTTCTCGCTGGTATCTTTCCAGTCGGTGCTTTCCTTCAAAGCTTCAGCCTTCTCACACAGTTCGCGTTTGAGAGCGAGATTCTTCTCCATCTCAGCCTTGACAGCCTTGTAGTATTCAGCTTTCTTATTGAAATAGTTATCACAAGCGGCACGGAAACGTTCGAAGATCTTGACATTGGATTTCTTCGGTGCGAAACCGATCGTCTTCCACTTCTGTTGCAGGTCGATGACGATCTTGCTCTTCTCTTCCCAATCCTTGAAGCTCTTCAAAGCGGTAAGATCAAGGGCTTCGAGCTGTTCGCAGATGGCGGTCTTCTCAGCGAGATTCTCCGTTTCCTTCTCCTTCAGCTGATCGAAATGTTCCTGATGACGTTTGTTGACGATAGCAGACGCAGCCTTGAAACGTGCCCAAAGATCTTCGCGCAGATCCTTAGCTACCGGACCAATCTCGCGCCACTGCTGATGCAGTTTCTGAAGCTGATGGAAAGCGGAAATGACGTCTGCTTCCGAACCCAACTTCTCTACCGTTTCGCAGAGAGCGGTCTTCATCTCCAAATTCTTCTTGAAATCGTAATCGCGGAACTGGTTATTGATCTTGATAATATCGTAGAACTTCTCGCTATACAGCTGATATTCTTTCCAGAGTTCATTGGCATGTTCCTGCGGAACTGCTTTGACCTCTTTCCATTTCAGCTGGATATCTTTGAATTCATTATACAATTTATTGAAGTCGTCCTGACTCTCGCAAAGAGCCTTGAGCTGATCGATCAGCTGCAGTTTCAATGCGTAGTTGGCCTCTTTCTGTTTCTCCTCTTCAGCAAGGATAGTAGCTCTCTTCTCTTTGTATGCAGCCATCAGCTGTTTCATGCGATCCTCAAGCGGATCAACAGGAGCTACAAAAGCAGCCTCTTCATTTCCGGCATCCAGGAAAGCCTTCTTCGCTGTATCAATCTCTGCATGGCGAAGCTTGAAATAAGCCTGCTTCAAAGATTCGACGCTTGCGCGGGCTGTGCTCTCGATGGCGCCGACAGCCTCTTCTATTTTGTCAAGAAGTTCCTCTTTAGACAATTTACTCAAGTCGATGGCAGGTTTTTCTTTCTCGGCGGGTTCAGCAGCCGCAGGAGCTTCCTCTGCCTTGGGCTGCTCAACTGGAGTTTCAGGTGCAGGCTCCGGTGTTTCAACAGCCGGTGCTGCTTCTTCAACAGGAGCTTCTGGTTCACTCGTTGGGGTTGTTTCACTTGCCGGCACGACAGTCTCTTCAGCCACCGTCGCAGTAGTTTCCTCTGCAGCGGGAGCAGCCTCCGTCGTTTCGACTTTTTCTTCTTTCTCCGTAATCTCCGGTGTTACAGCCGGTTTTTCAGTTTCCTCAATTTTACCGGAATCCTCTGGTAAATTGTTGTCAAGAGTATCGTTCATATTGCAATCACATTTAATGATAGGTGTATTTCACCTATACAAGCGCACAAAATAAGTTATTTATTTTCGATTTTCAGCATTTATTAGCATTAATTTAGAATAAATGAGAGAAATAATTCTCATACATTTCAAATGATTAGCCTTGAAACTTTGATTTCCCGATAGCATTACATTTCAATCGAATAGAAGGATTACCTTTGCAGTCATGGAAAAGGACAAACCCATCATACAGATTCGCGACGCCAAGCCGGAAGATGCCGAGGCGATTGCATCGTTCATCATGAACGCCATGTCGGAAGAATGCTGTGCCTTCTTTTACGGTCAGGATCATACAGCTGAAGAGTTTCATCGATTCATGACGTCGCTGGTAAAAGTGGAGAACTCGCAATACAGTTACCGCAACACGATCGTTGCTGCCGACAAAGAGAAGGTTGTCGGCGCACTCGTCTCCTACGACGGCGCTCGCCTTCATCAACTGCGCACCGCTTTCATCGACGGGATGAAGAGCGTTTTCGGCAAAGACTTCAGTCAGATCGATGACGAGACAGCGGCCGGAGAACTATATCTCGACTCGTTAGCAGTCAATCCGGACTACAGAAAGAGAGGTATTGCGAGCCGGCTTCTACTGGCTTCCGCAGAGAAGGCGCGTCGATTGGGCATTCCTCGCGTCGGATTGCTCGTGGATCAATCCAATCCCTCCGCTGAACATCTCTATCGTTCCGTTGGATTCCACTATGTGGAAGATGCGGTTTGGGGCGGTCATAAGATGAGACATCTGCAGAAAGAGGTTGTGCTATCCTAAAGGAATCAGATAATTCCCTTCTACTCCTTCTTTGCAACGCCTTTCCTCTTCTTCGATTGATAACCTAAGATAGCGAGGAAGACGATAAAAGCGACGAGCATGATGATCATCTCCGTCTTGTAAGCCATCGGATGAATCCAGATCTCCTGAAAAAGGTTCCAACGGCCAATCACCTCAACAAACGACCAGAAGATGATGACCGTAGCAATGGCATAGCGGATGGAATAGCCCCACGCATTAATCTGAATCAGTTTTCTAAACATGAAGATAGACGCGATCAGACATCCGAAAGCGACAATAGCCGTTACAGGATGATGATCGCCGAGGAATTGGTCGTCGTAGCAGAACAGAAGAACCAGAT
>CAZIVE010000054.1:0-1674 GCA_964542435.1 uncultured Parabacteroides sp. | reverse complement strand
ACAGGATGATGATCGCCGAGGAATTGGTCGTCGTAGCAGAACAGAAGAACCAGATAACTGGTCCACGTCACCATATTCAGTTCCATGAAGGTCACGATGGATGTGTGGCGCGCCACGGGACGAAGTGCTTCGAAATTCTTTCCCTTACGGAAGAAGAGCTTTTGGAAGAACTGGATGAAATAGCAACCGCTCTTGACATTGAAGATGTAGTAAACCATAATCATCGCCCAAAGACCAAATGTAGCCGGAAGAATCAGATATTCCGGTTTGGTGACGACTGCGCCCGTAGCATCGGTCAACGGAGCAACACCGAAACGATGGGTGTAATAGACAAACAGAAACTCAACCCAACCGGCCCAAAACAACAGTCCGCCGAACAATCCCCAAAGTGTTTGCCGCGTATCACCTTTGGCATAAACGCCGATAATGGCAAAAGCCAGACCGACAGCGCCCATGGCAAAGGCTGCATAATAAAGAACGGGCGGCGCCATGAACTGTTCCATAATGATCATCATGGCGTGTGCAAGCGGCATGGTAAACAATACGATGATGAATGAAAGGACACCAATGAGGACAGATTTTGTGGTATATGTATTCATGATGCAACTATTTAAATGGGTTGGGCGATCGTTTACAAATATAGGAAAGGATTCAGAAAGGAGAAAGAAAAAGCGCATCGAATCCTCTCCGATACGCTCGTTCATTTTCCACTATTTTAAATACAAATCATTCTGAGACCGGTTTATAATAACTCATCTTGGCTCCCGGAATAAGATCGGGATGAAAGATCAAGATCAAGTCCTGCAAGAGCCGATCGGGATGAATCGGAAATTCTTCGTAATAATGGTTGTACATCGTGTTGCATCCATAGATATGCTTCTTGGCGAACGCATCGAAATTGGCATACGGTTTGTATTCTGCACGGAGTCCGTCATACGTCATCTCCTTTTCATCGTCATACTTGATCAACCAAAAATCAGCATGGACTGCCTTCTCATATACATTTTCATATTGCATGGCTGTACTGCCGCTGCCAGGAAGATAGGAAAAGACATACGAAGCTCCTGCATCTTTGAAGAACTGTGCCATATAACTGTCACCGCCGGCAATGAACCAGGCATCACCGAACTTCTTTTCGGCAAATACAGTTGGCTTCGTCTTCACGTTTGCCGCCAAAGCCTTCATGGCCAGATAATGTTTCTCAGTCTGGTGGAAGATGGAATCAGCCATCTGCTCTTTTCCCAGCAGAAGACCGTAGAGACGAATCCATTCGGCACGTCCGAGAGGTGTCGATTCCATGTAATCCGCAGCTTCGATGATGGGAATTCCCATCTTTTCCACAGGGCCGTAACTTCCATTTTCGAAAGGAGAAGCGATGACAGCTTCCGCCTTATGCGAAATCATCATCTCCACATTGGGTGAAGTCGATTCGCCCATATCCACGATAGTACCTTTGCGGATGCCATCCTGAATGGACGGGATCTTCATGTACCGAGATTCGCAGACACCGATGATCCGATGGCTCTCGCCCAGCAGATCCACAATCGCAGCATGAGGCGATGTGTAAACGACAATGTTCCGTATGGGAATCTGTACCACCGTTCCGGCGGGAAGATCCTTCGGCACAGGCTTTCCTCTTTCGACCAACAGATAACGGTGAAGCAGCCGTGTGCT
>CAZIVE010000053.1:6895-17868 GCA_964542435.1 uncultured Parabacteroides sp. | reverse complement strand
GAATCGGGACTTATTTCAATGGCGGCAGATCCATGAGGTAACGGATGAGGGAGACGAAGACTTTGCCGAAGCGCCTCTGCTTGATCTGGCCCACACCGCGAATCTCGCTGAAGGCTTCCATGGTGAGAGGCTTTTTGTCCACCATGTCGTTCAAGGAATCGTCGGTGAATACGATGTACGGCGGGATGTTCTCCTTCTGCGCAATCTGCATGCGAAGCTGCCGGAGTGATTCGAACATGGTCCGGTCGGTATCCTCGTAGAAGACAGGTTTGATGGGCGAGGCCCTGAACGTATGCTTCTTTTCCTTCTCCACCTTCGGCTTGATCTCACGCTCGAAGGGCTTGGCCAGTTCCACTTTCATATTTTCGAAGAGCACCTTTCGTCCTAAGTCCGTAACGCGCAGCACACCGGCGGCGTTGTAATCCACCTCGATGAATCCGAGCTGGAGCATCTGTTCGATGTAGTCCCGCCATTGGCTCTGCGAAAAGTCGCGACCGGCGCCGTATGTCTTCAGCCGATCATAACCGCGTGCGATGATCTCCTTCTGGGCTGACGCACGGAGAATGCCGATCAGGATCAGCATCCCGACATGCTCTCCGGTCCGCGTGATGGCACTCAAGGCTTTCTGTACGATGATCGTTCCGTCGAAAGTCTGCTTTGGATTCCTGCAAACATCACAGTTGCCACAGTCGTGGTCGTAGGCTTCGCCAAAATAGCTGAGCAGGATGCGTCTTCTGCAGATATTGGCTTCGCAGAAACGCTGCATCTGCTCCAGTTTGTCGATGTTCATTTCCATCTGTCCGCTCTCCTCGGCGAAGTGGCGCAGCACGATCATATCGGCCGGTGAATAGAACAGCAGCGCGTTGCCCGGCATGCCGTCGCGTCCAGCGCGACCGATCTCCTGATAGTAGTTCTCGATGCTTTTGGGCATGTTGTAATGGATGATCCAGCGGACATTGCTCTTGTCGATGCCCATGCCGAAGGCCACCGTTGCGCAGATGATGTCGATGCGGTCGTTGATGAAATCGTTTTGCACCTTCTCGCGCTCTTCCGAAGCCAGTCCGGCATGATAGGCAGCCGCCTTGACGCCTTTCATCATCAGTTCCCTGGCCACGGTCTCCGTGTCGTCGCGTTTCATGCAGTAAATGATGCCGCTTTCGGTGAGCCGGTCCTTGATGAAATGGAAGATGGCCTGCATCTTCTCCTTTTTACCGGAAAGTTTTTTGACGGAGATAAAGAGATTGGGGCGGTCGAACGAAGAGATAAAGATGTTGGGATGGTCCAGCTTGAGCTGTTCCATGATGTCCTCTCGGGTCCGTTTGTCGGCGGTAGCGGTGAGCGCGATCAGCGGCACATTCGGAAAACGTTCTTTGAGAAAGGCGAGCTGCGTATATTCAGGGCGGAAGTCGTGTCCCCAATGGGAGATGCAATGCGCCTCGTCAATGGCGATGAGCGAGATGTCGAGAGACTGCATCAGCCGATCGGCTTCACTGACGACCCGTTCGGGTGAGAGGTAAAGCAGCTTGATTTTTCCTTGCAGGCACAGTTGTTCCACCTGCATCTGCGTGTCGAACGAGAGCGTGCTGTTGATGGCAGCTGCCGGAATGCCGTTGGACACCAAGGCATCCACCTGGTCTTTCATCAGGGCAATAAGGGGCGAGATGACGATGGCCGTGCCCTTCATGCAGATGGCAGGAAGCTGGTAGCAGATGGATTTACCTCCGCCGGTCGGCATGAGCACCAGTGAATCTTTTTTGTTTACAATGTTTTGGATGATCTCCGCCTGCATCGGGCGGAAAGAGGAGTACCCGAAGTACCTTTTCAGCAAACGTAGTAATTCTTCCATAGGAGATATTGGATTATAAGAAGAGCCTGCCGGGAATGCTCCCCTGCAGGCTCCTCAAGGTTTTATTATTGTATAGCGCAACCGCAGAGCGAAGGAATCAGGTTCCTGTCGCCGTACGCATTGTCAACACGAGCCACGTTGATCCAGAACTTGCCTTCATGCAGCCAGTCCAACGGGAATGCTGCCTTGCTGCGACTGTAGGCATGGTTCCATTCGTCACCAGCCACTTCGTATTCAGCATGGGGCGCATTCTTCAGAACATTGTCCTCGAGCGTATATTTGCCCTCTTTGACCTCTTTGATCTCGTTCCAGATGCATTCCATGACCTCCACGAAACGATCCAGTTCGGCTTTGCTTTCGCTTTCGGTCGGTTCCACCATCAAGGTGCCGTGAACAGGGAAGGAGAGCGTAGGAGCGTGATACCCGAAGTCCATGAGACGTTTGGAGATGTCGCCTTCGTCGATGCCCGATTCCTCTTTGATGTTACGGCATTCGAGGATCAGCTCGTGACCGACGCGTCCCTGTGCTCCGGTGTAAACGATGCCGTAGGTGTCTTTTAACTTTGCGGCGAGATAGTTGGCATTGAGGATGGCCATCTTGGAAACGGTCTCAAGACCTTCTGCTCCGAGCAGACAGATATAGGAATAGGCAATCGGAAGAATGCCTGCACTTCCATAAGGCGCAGCAGCCACTGTGTCGAAATCGCTTTCCCACAGAACCGGATGTTGCGGAAGGAACGGAACGAGATGTTCAGCCACGCAGATCGGACCTACGCCAGGACCGCCACCGCCGTGAGGCGATGCGAAGGTCTTGTGGAGGTTCAGATGGCAGACGTCGGCACCGATGGTTCCAGGATTGGTCAGGCCCACCTGAGCATTCATGTTGGCGCCGTCCATATAGAACTGTCCGCCGCAGGCATGAACGATTTCTCCCATCTCGCGGATATCGGCTTCAAAGATGCCGTGGGTGGAAGGATAGGTGATCATCGTGGCAGCAAGATGTTCCTTGTTGGCTTCGGCTTTCTGGCGGAAGTCCTCGAGGTCGATATTGCCCTTCTCGTCACAGTTGACGGTGACCGTCGTGAATCCGCACTGAACGGCGCTGGCAGGATTGGTGCCGTGAGCCGAAGCGGGGAGAAGCACGATGTTGCGTTCCGTCTGACCGATGCTTTCCAGATAGGAGCGGATGATGCGGAGTCCCGTATATTCACCGGCTGCGCCACTGTTAGGCTGCAGGGTGACGCCCTTCATTCCGGTAATCTCCGACAGATAGCTGCAGAGATTCTCGATCAGTTCGGTGTAACCTTCAACCTGATCAGCCGGAGCATAGGGATGGATGTTCTGGAATTCGGGACGGCTCAGCGGGAAGAGCGTACTTGCCGGATTGAGCTTCATCGTGCAGGATCCGAGTGAGATCATCGACTGCGCCAATGAGATATCCTTGCGTCCCAGACGTGTGATGTAACGCATCAGCTCGGTCTCGGTGTGATATTTCTTGAAGACATCTTCCTGCAGGAAATCGCTGGTACGAGCGAATGCTGCGTCGAAGTAGGTCTTTCTCGGAACCGATTTCTCCAGCATGTATTCTTTGCCGATGGCACCAGCGAAGATATAAAGCAGTACGCCGA
The DNA here is from genome assembly GCA_964542435.1 of uncultured Parabacteroides sp. Classification (GTDB taxonomy): domain Bacteria; phylum Bacteroidota; class Bacteroidia; order Bacteroidales; family Tannerellaceae; genus CAZIVE01. The sequence continues at coordinate 14,395 of CAZIVE010000053.1, read as the reverse complement.
TGTCGGTGGTCTGTGTCGTCTCGTCGATGCTGACGCCCACTTCGCCACCTTTGAAGTAACGGAGGTTGACCTTGCATTCAACGGCGATCTCGCGCAATGCGCTCAGCGAAGCTCCTTCAGGGAGCACGATCTTGAGTGTATCGAAATAGTTTTTGTTCAGCTGTTTATATCCTAAAGTCTGGAGTTCTTCTGCAAGGAATCCGGCATACGCATGGATGCGTCCGGCAATGTCACGCAGTCCGTCAGCACCGTGATAGATGGCATAGAATCCGGACATGGTAGCCAGCAGAGCCTGAGCCGTACAGATGTTGCTCGTAGCCTTCTCGCGTTTGATATGCTGTTCGCGTGTCTGGAGAGCAAGGCGGTAGGCTTCGTGTCCATAGACATCCTTGGAAATTCCGATGATACGTCCCGGAATGGTACGTTTGTATTCGGCTTTCGTAGCAAAGTAGGCAGCTGAAGGGCCACCGAAGAACATCGGGATACCGAAACGCTGGCTGCTTCCCAGAACGACGTCTGCGCCCCATTCACCCGGAGGCGTAAGAAGGACGAGGCTCATCAGATCCGCTGCGACAGCGACCTTCACGCCGGCAGCGTTAGCCTTGGCGACGAATGCTTTGTAATCTATGATTTCACCGTTGTCATTCGGGAACTGTACAAGAGCTCCGAAGAAGTCCGGCGTGAATTCGAATGTCTTGTAATCACCTACGACGATGTGAATGCCCTGTGGAATCATACGGGTATGAATCACAGCCTGTGTGGAGGCGAAGACGCTTTCATCCACGAAGATGCTGTTGGCACCGGCTTTCACCTTGTCGCGACTGCGCGTATTGTGAAACATGGTCATGGCTTCGGCAGCTGCGGTGGCTTCGTCCAGCAGTGAACAGTTTGCCAGCGGCAGACCGGTCAGTTCCGTGATGACAGTCTGGAAGTTGAGCAGTGCTTCGAGACGGCCTTGTGAAACTTCTGCCTGATAAGGCGTGTAAGAAGTGTACCAAACTGGGTTTTCCAATACGTTGCGCATGATAGGAGCCGGACAAACTGTGTCGTACCAGCCCATGCCGATGTAAGAGGTGAAGACCTCGTTCTTGGAGGCCAGTTCAGACAGATGTTCTGCCAGTTCGCGTTCAGTCATCGCATCAGGCAGATTGAGTTTTTTCTTCAGACGGATGCCTGCAGGAATCGTCTGGTCGATCAATTGATCCAAGGATGAAACGCCTACAGTCTTCAGCATCTCCGGAAGATCCTCTTCGGAAATACCTATGTGACGGTTCACGAATTTGTTTGTGTCCATAAATATATATTTATAAATAACGATTGTTGAGTTTCTCGTCGAGAATGATCGTTTCCGGTCCATGTCCCGGATAGACGATTGTGTCGTCGGGTAGTGTGAACAGTTTGTCCTTGATGGCGGCTGCAAGCATGTCTGCATCGCCGTTCCACAGATCGGTGCGTCCGATGCTTCCGGCAAAGAGCGAATCGCCGGTCATGACAAAACCGTTCTTCTTGTTGTAGAAGGCCAGTCCGCCCGGAGAATGTCCCGGTACGAGCAATGCCAGCAGCTCCGATTTACCGAAGGAGATCACCTGACCGCCGACAATATATTTTTCCACCTTGACCTCTTTAAAAGTAGCGGGCAGCCCCATCGAACGAGCCTGTACAGCCAGGCTGGGCAGTCCTTCCACATCGGCTTTGTGCGCTTCAGGCTTCAGTCCGTAGGTCTTGAACACAAATTCGTTTCCGAAGGTATGGTCGAGATGCAGGTGGGTACAGATATATCGTTTCAAAACCAGTCCATTCTGTTTGATGTAATCGCTCAGCTCCTCCTGTTCCTTCTGCAGCATGCAGCCGCAGTCTATAAGGACAGCCTCTTTCGTATCATCCGAAACCACGTAGGTGTTTTCAGAGAAACAATTTACTTCGAAAGATTTTACCGTAATCATAAGGGTACGTAAACTACTTTTTTGGTTTGGAAATATTCTTCTTTGAAATAATCTTTCAGTTCTACAGTGACAGCGGTATGGCGGAACGTGAAGATCTCTTTGTCCAGTTCGCCTCCCTTGAGTGCAATCAGCCCGTTGGGCATGGCATTCATCTGTTCCTTTTTGATGTTTTTCTTCACGAGTCTCGTCAGATCCAACAGCGGAAGGACGGCACGGCTCACGATGAAGTCAAACTTTCCCTTCTCTTCTTCCGCACGGCATTGTACCGTCGTGACATTTTTCAGTCCCAGCGATTCTGCTACGGCCGTTGCCACTTTGATCTTTTTCCCGATGCTGTCGAGCAGATGAAACTGCACATCCGGAAATAGGATCGCCAGAGGGATTCCAGGGAAACCTCCACCTGTCCCGATGTCCATCACCGACGAACCAGGTTTGAAGTGCAGCATCTTGGTGATTCCCAGGGAATGCAGCACATGATGTTCGTATAGATTGTCGATGTCTTTTCTCGAGATGACATTGATCTTTGCATTCCAATCTGCGTAGAGCGCTCCCAGCTTTTCCATCCTCGCACGTTGTTCTTCGTTGAGTTCCGGGAAATAGCCGAACAGGCTTTCTAATTGAGTGTTCTTTTCTGTTCCGTTCTCCATGACGATCTGCGGGTTACGAAAACAGAGAGGAGATAGGACTCTCTTTCTTCAGCAGCGTGTTAAGCTCCTCGAAGGTGAAATGCACCTTTATAGCACCGATCACATACGCTGCAATCTCATATTCATTATAAATGTACGTCAATCCGTTTCCATCCACGGTGAAATTGCCGTTCGGCTCAATCTCATCGATGCTGAAATAGCCTACATTCTCCAGTTCCTTGGGATCTGCCACGTTATTCTGCTTGGCGATCTTGTCCACGATGAGCTTGGAGAGCTTCTCCTTATAGTCGTCATTGAAGATATCCTCTTCCGATAGCGTCTTGCCTGTCTTCAGATAAAGCACATGATTCATATAGGTGTGAGCGCCGTGTGCACCTCCCGTATAATAGTTGTAGGAGACCGTGTAGGAGACAATGTCGTTCTTGTTGAAAGTGACTTTGTCTGACGAGATTTCAAAGTAGCCGTACCAGGCACCGACAGGTGCATTTTCTTCATTCTTCAGATCGGATACATAGTCCTTTTCAAGGTCCTTATAGTTGGCCAGATAGTCTGCTGTATATTTGTCTACAGCCTCCTGAGGTGTCATCTTCTGATATTTTTCGCCGAAGTACGACAGAATAAAGTTCTCCTGCAGTAGGGCAAGAATTTTCGGATCGGAATATTTGGAAGGGTAACTGAAGTTTATTTCCAGGTTACAAGCGGGATTGGCCGTATCGCCGAGCAGATGGTACTGTTCCTTCTTCTGTATGGAAGTGAAGCGGATATCATTCTTTTTTCCTGTCTTGGTATGGCTGCAAGCACTCATGAGGAACCCGCATAATACCATGATTGTCAATAGATAAAAGCTTTTTTGAATGTTCATCAGTATTCTCTATTTTGTGGTGCAAATGTACTTCAATATATGCAATATTCAAATATTTGTCTCGGAAACAATTTGTCTCTGCTCATATTCTTTTAACTTTGCAGAACAAGAATCATAAATCCTCATATACTATAAAAATGAAAAGATTGATATTGTTTTGTGGAGTTGCTTTATTAACAACTTCTTTTCAAGTATCTGCTCAATGGAAGCCAGCCGGTGACAAGATCATGACGGAATGGGCGTCCAAAGTCTCTCCAACCAATGTATTACCCGAGTATCCTCGTCCGCAGATGGTCCGTTCTCAATGGGTGAACCTGAATGGCGAATGGAACTACGCGGTGCTCAAGAAAGGTCAGGTGGAGCCTGCATCCTTCGACGGAAAGATCTTGGTACCGTTTGCCATCGAATCGGCACTCTCCGGTGTCGGAAAGACAGTGGGGAAGGACAACGAACTATGGTATGAGCGCACCTTCACGGTTCCTTCTGCCTGGAAAGGCAAGAACGTGATGCTCAACTTCGGCGCTGTCGATTGGATCGCAGATGTATTCATCAATGATATTCTCATCGGTTCGCATCAGGGCGGATATACGCCTTTTTCCTTCGATGTCACTCCTTATCTGAACGGCAGCGGTGCCCAGAAGCTCACGGTCCGCGTCTGGGATCCCTCGTCCGACGGTTATCAGCCTCGCGGCAAACAGGTAACGGATCCGGAAGGAATCTGGTACACTTCAGTTACGGGTATCTGGCAGACCGTATGGCTTGAACCGGTCACAGCCAACCATATCACGGCGGTTAAACCGGTTGCCGATGTGGACAACAGCGTGATGAACGTCACCGTCTCTACCTCTTCGCAGAGTCTCACCGACATCGTCAGTGTGAAAATCCTCGACAAAGGCAAGGTGGTTGGCGAAGCCCGCGGAATCTCCGGCAAGGAGCTGCGTATCGCTGTCAACAGTCCGAAACTGTGGAGTCCGTCGGATCCCTATCTGTATGACTTGAGCGTCTCTCTTGTAAAAGCCGGAAAGAATCTCGACGAAGTGAAGTCCTATACGGCTTTCCGCAAGATTTCCACCAAACGCGATGCCGACGGAATCATGCGCATGCAGCTCAACAACAAGAATATCTTCATGTACGGTCCGCTCGATCAAGGCTGGTGGCCTGACGGACTCTATACAGCTCCGACCGACGAAGCTCTGGCTTCTGACGTAGTTCGTTTGAAATCGTTCGGCTTCAATATGATCCGCAAACATGTGAAGGTAGAACCGGCACGTTGGTACTACGATTGCGATAAGGAGGGCATCCTCGTTTGGCAGGACATGCCGAGCGGCGACCTTGGCAACGACTGGCAGCCTCATATCTATAATGGCGGTACCGATCAGAACCGTTCCGAAGCGTCTGTTGATGACTATTATCAGGAGTGGAAGGAGATCATCAATTTCTGTTCTCCGTTCCCATGCGTGGTCGTCTGGGTTCCTTTCAACGAAGGTTGGGGACAGTTCCAGACCGAGAAGGCCGTGGCTTTCACACGCAACCTCGACTCTTCGCGTCTCATCAATCCTGCCAGCGGCGGCAATTATCGTCCTTGCGGTGATATCCTCGACCTGCACAACTATCCGGCTCCTTCGATGTATCTCTTCGATGCTGCCCGCGTGAACGTCCTGGGTGAATATGGCGGCATCGGTTATGCCGTTCCGGACCATCTGTGGTGGAACAAGAAGAATTGGGGTTATATCCAGTTCAAGAGCACCGACGATGTGACCAATGAATATGTGAAGTATGCCGAACAGCTCAAGCAGCTCGTTGCACGCGGCTTCTGTGCGGCTGTCTATACGCAGACCACCGATTGCGAAGGTGAAGTCAACGGTTTAATGACCTACGACCGCGCCGTGATCAAGATCCATCCGGATGCTGTCCGCAAGGTCAATCAAGAAGTGATTCATTCGCTTCCTGAATAATTAAGATGAAGATAGTCGTCGCCATCGATTCGTTCAAAGGCTGTCTCTCGTCTGAAGCTGTCGAAGCAGCTGCCGCGCGAGGAGTAGCCGACGTGTTTTCTGATGCCGAGATTCTCTGTGTCCCAGTTGCCGATGGAGGTGAAGGGACGGTGGAGGCGCTGGTTGAAGGGACGAACGGACGGATGGCGACGATTTCTGTCCATGATCCTTTGATGCGCCCGATCCGGGCTTCGTATGGCCTTTCAGGCGACGGACAGACAGCTATCATCGAGATGTCTGCAGCCAGTGGACTGACCTTGCTCTCTGAAGAGGAGCGTAATCCGCTCCGGACAACGACCTACGGAACCGGAGAACTGATCCTTGATGCTGTCGGGCGCGGATGCCGCCGTTTTATTCTCGGCGTAGGAGGTAGTGCCACTAACGATGCGGGGATCGGAATGCTTCAGGCTCTCGGATTTCGTTTTACGGATTCCTCCGGACGGCTGCTCGGACAGGGCGGCGAGACGATGCTGCAGATAACCGATGTGGATTTTTCCCATGTCTCGCCTTTATTGTCAACGTGCCGTTTCCGCCTGGCTACTGATGTGAAGAATCCGCTGTTCGGCCCTGAAGGTGCTGCTTATGTCTTTGCACGTCAGAAGGGCGGCGACGATCGGACGATCCCTATGCTGGACGAAGGCTTGCGTCATTTTTCGGAGGTCGTGAAGCGATCTCTCCATAAAGATATCTCCAAGATCCCCGGAGCAGGAGCGGGTGGAGGCTTCGCCGCAGGCTGTCTCGCCTTTCTGAATGCTTCGATGGTCTCTGGCATCACGCTCGTGCTCGAACAGCTTCATTTTGATGAGAAGCTTCGTGGCGCCTCTTTTGTGATTACGGGCGAAGGCCGGATGGATGCGCAGACATTGCAGGGCAAAGTGCCGGTGGGTGTTGCAGAAGCCGCATCGCGTCAGCAGATCCCCGTGTATGCCGTGGCGGGACGCATTGAACCCGATGTCGTCTTTCCGTCAATCCTTAAAGCCTTTCCTCTCACCGATCCACCTGTTCCTTTGGAACGTTCCATGCAGCCAGACTTTGCCAAAGACCGTATCCGTGAGGTAGCGCAAAGGATTGCTCGGGAATGGAAAAAGACGCAGGGCGGAGGATCGTCTCCCTTTTCTACTTCTGAATGATCTTTAAATAGAAAACCATATGAAACGTATATTTTCCATCGTGTTACTCCTTGTCGGACTGCTTTTGGCTGTTGACGGCTCCATGCAGGCCTGTACCTCTTTCATCGTTTCCGGGAAAGCGACGCCCGACGGCCGTCCGCTTCTGTTCAAGAACCGCGATACAGGTGAACTAAACAACCTGACCGTGCTAGTGCACGGTGCAAAATATGACTATGTGGCCAACATCAACTATCCTGGAAAAGGTGAAAGTGTCTGGTACGGACATAATTCAGCAGGATTTGCCATCATCAACACAGCAGCCTACAACCTGAACGGGAAGGAGGGACCGAGCGATGCCAACAAAGATGGTGTCTATATGCGTATGGCATTGGAACAGTGCGCTTCACTGAAGGATTTCGAAAACATGCTCGACACGATACGGAAACCGATGGACTGCGACTCCAATTATGGCGTCATCGATGCGCAGGGCGGTTGTGCCTATTACGAAACGGGTGCGAAAGGTTATGTAAAGTTCGATGTCAACGACCCGAAGATCGCTCCGTTGGGCTATATCGTCCGCACCAATTTCGGCTATACCGGCGAGCGTTCGATGGATAAGGGAATCAGCCGCTATAGTGCCATCTCGGACATCTGTCTGCGCCTAGCACAGACTCATGGTTTCACCATTGAAAATGTGCTGCAGATCCCGCGTTATCTAATCCACGGACTTACCCATATCAATCTTTACGACTACGAACCTTCTGACGACAGCCGCGACGTCATGATGCCCTTTAAGGATTTCATACCGCGCTTCCAGACGGCTTCTACGGTCTGCATACAAGGCGTGAAGTCCGGCGAATCACCGTTGTTGACCGTCAGCTGGACTATCATGGGCTCACCGCTTGCCTCCGTGGTTGTCCCGGTCTGCATCACGCCCTCGCATAA
>CAZIVE010000053.1:0-6795 GCA_964542435.1 uncultured Parabacteroides sp. | reverse complement strand
GGTACCTTTCCTAGGTCTAAGATTCGTACTCTGTTACTATCCGAGTACCTTCCCTAGGTCTAAGATTCGTATTTCGATAGTCACAGAGTCCTTTTCCATGAATCTAAATACCTACTTTGATAATGACAGAGTCCCTTTCCAGGAATCTAAATACGTACTTTGGTAGTCACAGAATCCCTTTCTCATTCCTCTTATCTTTCTTTTTCTGTTTTCACAGTTTAGGAAGTTCCCAAGGAGCGCGATAGACGGCTTTAGCGAGGGCTGTAGCTTGTTCGTCGCCGATGAAGAGTTTCCGTGAATCGTCCCAACGAACCTCACGACCTACGCGGCAGGAGATATTGCCGAAGTGTGCGAGTTTGGCCACTTTGCAGCCCAAGGCTACGTCTGCATTAGGCTGTTGACGGTTTTGCAGACATTCGAGGAAGTTCCCGACATGGTTGTAGAGTCCTTTTCCTTCGCCTTTCTTAAAAGGCACCACTTCCATTCTGGGCTTATCATTTACGACGACAGGTTGTACTTCCCATCCGGAGCGATCGAGGATCATGGTTCCGTCTTCGCCAAAGAAGGCAAGACCTTCTTTTCGGTTGTAGAGTCCGTGATTGATGCCGCAGGCGTGGTCCCAGATCATATTGAAATCCTTATATGCATAGGTGACCATAAGCGTGTCGGGAGTTTCCATGGCATCATCGGGATAGGCAAATTTTCCACCGGCACCGAAGACGCGCGGAGACAGTCCGGCGTCTGTACCTTCCATGGCATAATCGAGCAGATGCACGCCCCAATCTGACATCAGTCCGCCGGCATAATCCCAGAAAAAGCGGAAGTTGTAGTGGAAGCGATAGGGATTGAACGGACGTTTGGGAGCTGGTCCGAGCCACATGTCATAATCGACGCCAGTCGGAACCGGTTCGTCGGGTTTGACAGGAAGCGTCGGTTTGCCATCTTGGTAAGCCCATACTTTCACGGTGCGGATGCGTCCGATCTTTCCATCGCGAAGGAATCGGGCAGCTTCGTTCCAATGTGGATCGCTACGCTGCCATTGTCCGACCTGTACGACGCGGTTGTATTTACGGGCTGCAGCGACCATGAGGTCACATTCTTCGATGGTATTGGAGAGTGGTTTCTCGACATATACATCTTTTCCTGCCTGGCAGGCGAACACTTCCGGAAGGCAATGCCAATGGTCTGGCGTGCCGATAATCATAACGTCCACCTCTTTATTATCAATGATGCGGCGCCAATCCTTATAGAGGTTTTTCACCTTTTTACCTGTCTTCTTCTCAACGTCAGCCGCGCGTTTGTTGAGCCATTCGTCGTCCACATCACAGAGGGCAACACATTCCACATTGGGATAGTCGAGGAAAGTGCTCAGGTCGTAAAAGCCTTGGCTTCGGCAGCCCATGAGAGCCACTTTTATCTTGTTGCTGGGAGCTGTTTGTCCGAAGATGGATGCGTATGATCCGCCAAAAATAGGAGTGAGAGCGGCGCCGGAGAGGATCAGTCCGCTTCTGGAAATGAAATCTCGTCTGTTCATGATATCACGTTACTGTTAGTAGGCAACAAATTTACAAAAACCGTCTGTATGATCGGTGATAATGGTATTTTCTTCGTGAATTTTTATAATCTTCGCGTGTAAAAAAGGTACGAACTTTGCATCGTAATAATAGAATTGATAATAAAGAAAGGTGAAATCAGAATGAAAAAGACATTGGTTGCTTATTTTTCCGCATCAGGAACGACCGAGAAGGTTGCAAAAACAGTGGCTCAAGCGGCACAAGCCGATTTGTATGAGATCCGTCCGGAACAGACCTATACGGATGCCGATCTGGACTGGAACGACAAACGGTCTCGAAGTTCAGTCGAAATGAACGACTTGAGTTTCCGTCCCGCCATTGCCAATCAGGTAGATGGCATGGACCGCTACGAGGTGATATATATAGGATTCCCTATTTGGTGGTACACGGCGCCGACGATCGTCAACACCTTCCTGGAACAATATGATTTCAGTGGCAAGACAGTCGTTCCGTTTGCCACATCGGGAGGCACCAACCTGAAGAAAGCTGCTGCCGATCTTAAGAAAGCTTATCCGGACATCCATTGGAAGGAGGGCAAACTGTTGAACCGGTTTTCCGAATCCGAGCTGAAAGTCTGGATCGATAATGTTGAGGGGTGATGACCCTCTAAGGGGCGAAAAATCTTTCGCCCCTCTATCTTTCGCTCTCTTTTCTTTCAAGCCGTTAGACCTGAATCTATTGGTAGAAAACTTTAAATCAATCACATTTTGATGCTGATTCATCGATAACCTCATTTTATTCTGACATATTCTCCCTTTCAGCCCATATCTTCCTCTGTATCCTTATTAAATTTCGTTAAATCTAAGGACTCCGATACGCAACTAACAATTTTGTTAATACATTTGCTGCATCTAACAATTCTGTTAATATAATCATGAATAAGGAAGAGGAGATATTGAAAGCAGCGGAAACGGAGTTTTTGGAGAAGGGCTTTGCAGCGAGTCGCACCGTTGAGATTGCTCGTAGGGCAGGCGTAACGCATGCCATGCTGCATTATTATTTTCAAACGAAAGAGAATCTCTTCAACCGGGTGTTGTCGCAGAAGGTCGCCTCGTTCGCCCTTGTCTTGACTTCGACCATCAGAGATGACGCACCGCTTTTAGAGGTTGTTGTGGACTTTGTAAGCAAGCATTTCGAGTTGATGTCGCAGAATCCCAATCTGCCTCGATTTATGATCAATGAGGTGATGTCGAGTGAGGAGGGCAGCCGGATGTGTAAAGAAATCATTGCGCCCCGATTCAAGATGTTCATGGAAAAGATGGGCAAGATTCTTCAAAGAGAGGTTGCTGCAGGGAACATCCGTTACATTTCCGTTCCTGATTTCTTTTTCAATGTAGTGGCCATAAATGCGATGACCTTCGTGGCGCGTCCCATCATTCTTATCATGTTCAACGGAGATGAAGCGGCTACTGATCTTTTTATTCAGCACCGGAAACAGGAGAACGTGGAACTAATACTGTCTCGTATTCGTCCCAGTTGATCGATCACGGTTTGAGAATAATCATACATAAAACATAAATCCATTAATCAGATGTGTAAGCTAACAAAAATGTTAAAATTGAGTATGTTCAATTGGCATTCGTCTTTTCTCCTTATAGCTTTGATGCTAACGGGAACAGGCTCTATCGATGCGCAGCTCACGCTTCAGGAATGTCAGAAGCTGGCTCACGATCATTATCCGATGATAGCGCGGACGGAACTGATCTCTTCCACGGCAGATTATACGGTGGATAATCTTTCCAAGGGCTTTTTGCCGCAGGTGAGTCTGAATGCACAAGCTACGTATCAGAACGATGCGACGAAGATCAATCTAGACATGGGTTCTCTCCAGATAAATAAAGGGATGAACAAAGGGCAGTATCGTGCCATGGTGGAAGTGGCTCAGAAGGTGTATGACGGCGGCCTGATTGGAAATCAGAAAAAATTGGCCGAAGCACAGTCAAAATCGCAGCAGCAGGCGCTTGAGGTGAATCTGTATGCGCTCAACGACCGGATTAACCAACTCTTCTTCGGTTCCTTATTACTCAGGGAACAGCTGGAGCAGAATCGGATTATGACGGAAGATTTGGAACGTACCTCGAAACAGGTGGCTTCGATGAATCGTTTTGGCGTGGCCAACGAAAGCGATCAGGACGCGGTAGGCGTGGAGCTGCTGAAATATAAACAGAACCGATGTGAACTGGAAAGTGCTCAGACCGCCTATCTCGAAATGCTCTCACAGTTCATCGGGCAGAAGGTGAACAGTGCCGACGAATTGGTGAAACCGGAACAGACCTTGGCAGCCAGCGGCGAGAACAACCGGATGGAGCTGGATCTGTATCGTCTTCAGGCCAAGGAACTGGATTCACAGCTGGCCCTGATCAAAGCCAAGAATCGTCCGATGCTGGGTCTGTTCGTGGATGGAGGTTTCGGAAATCCTGGATATAATATGTTCAAGACCGGCTTGCAGAGCATGTGGATGGGCGGCGTCAGGCTTTCGTGGAACTTCGGTAATCTGTACACCAAGCGCAACGAAGAGAAGCTAATTGACGTCTCGAAACGCAATTTGGAAGTGGAGGAATCCACATTCCGCTTCAACAATCAGTTGCAGGTGGTTCAGGAAGATCAGGAGATTACGAAGCTGGGGAAGCTGGCCTCGGATGACGACGAGATTGTCCGTCTGCGTGAAAGCATCGGCAAAGCTATGGAAGCCAAGATGGCCAACGGTACAGCAACGGTCAATGATTATCTGACCGAACTAGCGAAGCTTGATGTGGCGCGACGCAACCGCGCTTCTCACGATCTGCAGCTCCTGCAGGCACAATATAACCGCAAATACATAACGAACAATTAAAACAGAAAATAAGATGAAAAGGATAGAAACCCTGATGAGCATTGGCACACTGGTTTGTGCCGGACTGATGGCGTCCTGCTCCAACGATAAGGACAATTTCATCGCTTCGGGATCATTTGAGGCAACCGAAGTGATCGTCTCCGCCGAACAAAGCGGCCGGCTGATGGCATGGAACGTGGACGAAGGCAATCTTCTGAAATCGCAGGAACAAGTGGGACTGATTGACACCACGCAGCTTTATCTGAAGCTGCTGCAAATTGAGAAGAATATTGGAGTAACTCGGACAAAGGCTCCGGACACCAATGTGCAAGTTGCTTCGTTGCGCGAACAGATCGCGAACGCCGTCAGAGAGCGCAACCGTATGGAGAACCTAGTCAAGGCGCGTGCCGCCAATCAGAAACAGCTGGACGATGCGACTGACCGTGTGAAAGTGCTCCAGAAACAGCTCGATGCACAGCTTTCCACGCTGAACAAAAGCAACCGCGGCGTGAATGAGGAGAGCTCCGCTCTGCAGGTGCAGATCGCGCAGATGCAGGATATGCTGGACAAATGCCACGTAAAGGCTCCGATCGATGGAACCGTGCTTGCCAATTACGCGGAGCAGGGCGAGTTTGTTGCAGCAGGCAAACCGCTCTTCAAACTGGCTGATATGGGAAATATCTTCCTCCGTGCTTACGTGACGTCTGATCAGATTTCGGAATTGAAGTTGAACCAGACCGTCAAGGTGCGTGTGGACAAAGGAGCAAAGGAGAGCCGCCTTTACAACGGTAGGATCACCTGGATCTCCGATAAGGCGGAGTTTACGCCAAAGACCGTGCTAACCCGCGATGAGCGTGCCAACCAAGTGTATGCCATGAAGGTGGCTGTCACCAACGATGGCTATCTGAAGATCGGCCAATATGGTGAGATCGTAAAATAAAGCCGTCATGAGTCTGATAGAGGTAGAAAAGCTGAGCAGAAGCTACGGGACGCTGAAGGCCGTCGATGAAGTGTCGTTCGCCGTCGAAGCCGGAGAAATTTTCGGCATCATCGGTCCGGACGGAGCTGGTAAGACGACGCTCTTCCGCATGCTCACCACTCTGTTGTTGCCTGACAGCGGCGCGGCACGTGTGGATGGGTTCCGCATAGTCGAAGATTTCCGCGAGATCCGTAAACATGTGGGATATATGCCGGGACGCTTCTCGCTCTATTCGGATCTGACCGTCGAGGAGAATCTTCGTTTTTTTGCCAATGTCTTTCATACTACGGTCGAGGAGAATATCCATCTGGTCAACGACATCTACAAACAGATCGAGCCTTTCAAGACGAGGCGTGCTGGAAAACTGTCCGGAGGCATGAAGCAGAAGCTGGCACTCTGCTGTGCGATGATTCACAAACCGGACGTCCTGTTCCTCGACGAACCAACTACCGGCGTTGATCCGGTTTCGCGACTGGAGTTCTGGGACATGCTAGCACGACTGAAGCAACAGGGATTGGCTATTCTCGTTTCCACGCCTTACATGAACGAGGCCAACCGATGCGACCGTATCGCTTTGATGAAAAAGGGACGCTTCATGATTGAATCCACGCCGGCAGAGATCGTTGAGTCGGACCGCGACAGATTGTTTGAAGTGAAGGCCTCCAAAATGTATCCGTTGCTGACGGATCTCCGGACGATGGACGGGTTGGGAGAGAGTTTTACCTTCGGCGAATACCATCACGTCACGGTGCTCGAAGCATCGCTTACGGCGGATGCGTTGCAGCAGGCATTGGAAACGAGGGGCCATCAGCATGTCGTCGTGCATGAGATTACGCCCGGCATTGAAGACTGTTATCTGAAATTAAGTCATGAATGAGATTATTATAGAAACACAGGGACTGACGAAACGCTTCGGGCATTTCACGGCAGTGGATCACATCACCTTCGATGTGCATCGCGGAGAGATCTTCGGATTCCTTGGGGCCAACGGTGCGGGAAAGTCCACAGCCATGCGTATGCTCTGCGGTCTGTCGCAGCCGACGGAAGGAAAGGGAAGTGTGGCCGGATTCGACATCGCCCGTGAATATGAGCAGATCAAGAAGAACATCGGTTACATGAGCCAGCGTTTTTCCCTCTACGAGGAACTGAAGGTGTGGGAGAATATGCGTCTCTTCGGCGGAATCTACGGAATGAAAGACGATGCAATTGCACGTCAGACAGACGAAGTGCTGTCGCGTCTCCACTTCCTGAGTGAAAAGAATACGTTGGTGAAGGATCTGCCTTTGGGATGGAAACAGAAGCTGGCCTTCTCAGTGGCCGTCTTCCATTCACCCAAGATCGTCTTCCTCGACGAACCGACAGGCGGCGTTGATCCCGAGACACGACGCCAGTTCTGGGAGCTGATTTACGAAGCTGCCAACGAACGCGGC
>CAZIVE010000052.1:16454-17947 GCA_964542435.1 uncultured Parabacteroides sp. | reverse complement strand
GAGACTTTGGCATTGAGCATGGTGTAGTTTTCCTTGAGCGCGGTGGTCGTATTGATGTAAAGCCCGAAGATGGACTGCACGTTGGCATCGGCAGTAAAACGTCCGTTGCGATAAGTCAGATCCACAAAAGCCTTGTGCTTGGGAGCGGCGAGCAGCGCAATGTCTGTATGCAGATAGCTGTAGTTCGCCTCTACGTTCCAATGCGGATTGATGCGATAAGAGGTCTCGAACTCGATTCCTTTGTTCTTAAACGCTCCGGTATTCACATTCTTCGGCTTGCCGTCAATACGCGTAACCTGAATCATATTCTTTCCATCAATGTAAAACAGCGTCAATTCTGTGGAGAGACGATTGTCGAGGAAACTCTGTCCAACCGACACTTCGTAGTTCATCATACTCTCAGGCAGCAGATCGGGATTGGCAGGCATGAACATATAGAGTTCGCGGATATTGGGACTGCGAAAGCCCTTCGAAAGCGATGCCTTGATGACGTTTCCTTCAAACGGTCGGAACGTCACACCGGCCTGCGGAATCCATTCGCCGCCGAAGGTGCTGTTGTGTTCATAACGTACGCCTGCATTCAGGCTCAACATTCGGAACAGATCCTGCTGCATGATGACGTAACCCGCCACCTCATTCACATTCTTATTGATGATCTCGTTGTTCGTCCCGTCGAAGTTGGCATTCCAGGCATGACCGCCCCAATTCTTATAGTCGAAGCCGGTCGTGAAGGAATTGCCATCAATCAGCTTGAACGTCTGGTAAAGTTGCATGCCTACATTATGATCGTGCGAATGGAAGAGATAATCACGCGGATCTTTACCCGCATAATAGCCGTCGTTAATCTTATGCGCGCCCCAGTTGTAGAACATCTTCAACGCTCCGCTCACTTTGTCGTAATGATTTTCGAAACCCAAGGAGGTCGTCCCGCGGAAGACATTCGCAATGTTCTCCGAGATCGGATTTGTGACTGCACCAGGGTTATGATTGCGGTATTTGGCCAGGCTCGCGTCGCCTGTCACCTTGTAGTGACTACTGAAGTTATAGGCCAGATTCACAAAACCGTTGGTGATGCGGAAGTCAGAATTCGAACGATGTCCGTCGGTATAGTCATGGTTGAGCGAGATGAAACTGCTGAACTTGCCCGTACTGTATGCATTGTTGATCATGTATTTCTGCGTATTGAACGAGCCGTACATCACGCGTGCTTCAGAATGACGCCCTGTCTCATTCGGACGGCGCGTGATGATGTTGATGACGCCACCCATCGCATTCGAGCCGTAGATCAAAGAGCCCGGACCTCGAATCACCTCAACACGTTCTACATCCGAAGCGACATACGTGTCAGGCAGGGAATGACCGAAAAGTCCTGCCCACTGAGGTTGTCCGTCGAAAAGTACGAGGACCTTATTACTCTGTCCCACGCCGCGTATATTGATGGTTCCTGCTGCTCCGTCGGAGATTCCGAATCCTGTGATTCCTTTTTCAGTGAC
>CAZIVE010000052.1:9083-16354 GCA_964542435.1 uncultured Parabacteroides sp. | reverse complement strand
GCGCGACTCATCACCAGTTTGCCATGTGTGATGCCTTTGATGGCCGTCAGCTTGTCTGAAAGCAGAGTCAGCCGCTGAGCCTCACCCATGATAGTGACGTTGTGCATGCAGAAATGACGATTGAGATAGTAGTTGGACGACGAGAGTATCACATCTTGGAAGTCCTGTTCGATGAGATTGATCTGAGAGGCGATCTCCTTCTTCTCCTGATTGTACATGATGATGACAGAACCGGCCACCAGATGATTGCACTGCCATTTCTGTTCCGCAAGGTTCTTCTCCACCAGAAAACGGATGGCCTGTGAACGGTTGGGAAATCCGTTCGACAGCACATATTTGTCGAGTGCATCAAGCAAATCGTCTTCCAATGAGACTCCAAATCTTTTTACTGACATCTCTCTTCTTCGTTCATTTAACGGCAACAAATGTAAAGCAACAACTCCTTTCCTCATACACTTCTGGCATTAATACGAAAAATTGAGTATTAAGACGAAGGAAGGCGTGATATCAATGGCTGATCAAGGGCAACGATCAATATTTGTTGTGGGAAACAGCCTCATCGAAAGGCTTACGTTTCTTAGCACGATCCGGTTGTGTGGAATAACCGATCAGGATGTCGAGAAGGGGCTTCTTGCCGTTCGGAATATGGAGCAGCTCCTGCACCTTCTTCGCGTCAAACCAACCAATGATGCAACTTCCGAGTCCTTCGTCTTCAGCAGCGAGGGCGAGATGAGCAGCAGCGATACCAATGTCCATCAAGGCATAGTCGCGCTTCTTCAGCCAACCACCGAAACCGGCGGAGAAATTCTCCTTCTCTTCTACGATGATGATATGAACAGGCGCCTGCTTTGTGAAATGATTGATGCCAAGCACGGTCGATGAGGTGGCATCGGCCACTTTATTCTTCAACTCCGGATCATCCACAACTATGAAATGCCAGGGCTGTGCATTGCAGGCCGATGGAGCAATACAGCCGGCCTGCAGGATTCTGTCGATCTTCTCTTTCTCCACAGGACGCGAAGCATCAAATGCCCGGTCGCTTTGGCGTTGAGAAGCCAATTCAAGAAAACGGTTCATGACTTATCGAATGAAATTGGTTACCTGTTGTTCCTCTGCTTCGGGTTTGTCTTCTGACAAAGACTTCAACATCCATGCCATGTTGCGGGCAAGCGTACGCATCGTCTGCAAGCCTTCGGCATCACGCGAAGCCTCGCCTGGAAGACGACCATAGACAATATTCCAATACTGAGAGGTTACAATTGGCATGTTATTTATGGAAAAATACTTGTTCAATCGATCGAATGCAGCGCTGGCTCCACCGCGACGACAGACAGCAACCGCCGCAGCCGGTTTATATTCCAACAGCTCAGAGGCAGAATAAAAGAGACGATCAAGGAATGCACACAGTGCGCCGTTCGGTCCTGCATAATATACCGGCGTCCCCACAATCAGTCCGTCGGCTGTCTTGGCCGATTCCACGACAGCATCGTAAAGATCATCATGGAAAACGCAGACGCCTGTCTCCACACATTTCTGACAAGCGATACAACCCTGCATAGGTTTCGTGCCAATATTGAATATCTCAGTCTGAATGTTCTCTTTCTCCAAGGTCATGGAGATCTCATTCAAAGCGGTAAAGGTATTTCCGTTTTTGTGCGGACTACCATTGATCATGATAACTTTCATATCTGTCTCTTTTATGATTTCATTTAAATACCTTCAGTCGATCTTCAACTGGTGCGAACTGTTTCTCGCCCGGTCCTTGCAGAGCCACGCCGAAAGGCATCTCCGCGATCAGCTTCCAGTCGGAATTTATGTCAAAAGCCTTGGCAACCTCTTCGTCGATCAGCGGATTGTAATGCTGCAGATTGACTCCGAATCCGGCGTCTGTCAGCATGGTCCAGATAGCGAACTGATGCATGGCTGAAGTATGCTGCGACCAGATCGGAAAATTGTCCTTGTAAGCAGCGAACTGGGCCTGCAAACCACGAACGACAGCCTGATCCTCGTAGTAAAGAATCGTGCCATGACCGCTTTCGAACGCTCCATTTATCTTCGCTTCTGTCTGAGCGAAGGCTGCAGCAGGGACAATCTTACGCAGGATGTCCTTGGTAATCTCCCACAGTTTGCGATGATTCTCACCCAATAGCAATACAATGCGTGTGGACTGAGAATTGAATGCGGACGGGACATGCAAGACAGCTGTCTTGACAATTTCTTCGATGTCTTCGTCGGAAATGGGTGAACCGTTGGATAAAGCATAATTTGTTCTTCTCTGGAGAAGCGCTTCTTTAATACTGTTTGTCATAAATTTGATTTATTGATTGAAGTGAGTGTTTCTGCAAAGGAACAAGAAAAAAAGTTCTGTTGTTGCGATAGAAATGTTAATTCATCGAACGATAGACATTCGGCGAAATACCTTCCTGCTTGCTGAACATACGGCTGAAATGCTGTGGATACTTGAATCCCAGCTCATAGGCGATCTCGTTGATGGGCTTGTCTGTTCCTGTCAACTTTTCACGTGCCACATCCATCATCTTGTTCTGGATATATTCCTGAGCCGTCTTGCCAATCTCTTTTTTGATCATGTCTCCAAAGTAATTGGGTGAGAGATTGAACTGATCCGCGCAGTAGCTGACAGTCGGGAAACCGATGGACTGCGGCTTATCGGAATTGAAATAGTCTTCCACCAGCTTCTCGAAACGGACGAGAATATCCTGATTGACATGTTCACGCGTGATGAACTGGCGATCGTAGAAGCGCGTGCAGTAGTCGAGGAAAAGTTCGATATAACGTACGATCAGCGTCTTGCTGTGTTTGTCAACGGCGTGCTGAAGTTCGTAGCTGATGTTGTTCAGACATTCGATGATGACTTTCCGCTCCTGCTCTGACATGTGCAAAGCTTCGCTGACCTCATAGGAGAAGAAATTGTAGGAACGGATCGTCTTTCCGAGCGATGTGCCGTAAAGCAAATCAGGATGGAAAACCAAAGCGTAACCTTTGGGCTGTATCTTTTCGCCTTTTGTCTCCACACCGCTTACCTGCCCGGGAGCGATAAAGACAAGCGTTCCCTCCTGATAATCGTAGGTATGACAACCGTAAATCAGATTGCCGCACTTCACGTCTTTCAAGAATATCGTATAAAATCCGAAGAGATGACGATGGAAAGCCATTGGCTTCACCTTCGAAAGATCCACTACATTTACCAATGGATGGAAAGTCTCCACGCCCATGTACTCGTTGTACTGTCCAACGGTATCCAACTTTACAATTTGTTCCATGTTTTTCTTTTTTTGAGCAAAAATAGTGATTCCATCATTCACTGCAACGCCGTGATTCCCGAATCAGTAATAATGGTCATCATTACCGTAAAATGTATTATCTCGTGGCAAAACGCTTCAGATTGCTGTCACTGAGTTCACGGATAATCTGATCGTAAGAATCGGCATGCGCCAGTACCGCGTTGAACACCTTCCAGCGCAGCGCCGAGAGCAACGACTCTTCAACCCAATAACTGAACTGTGTGCTGGAAGACAGTTTTTCCAGCTTCTTCATACGGAGATAGAGCGGAAGGCCATCCGAGACATCATGCCAGAGATCCACAAAGGCAAAGCGAAACGTTCCGTACATCGCCAGGTCTTTGGCCACGTCGAAAGCATCTGCATGAAGGATTCGAATCTTTCTTTTCGTTGAAAACTGCGGGAGGATATATTCCTGGAACAGATCAATCACCGCCTTGTCGCGCTCCACGATTGTGACACTGCTGACAGCATCTTTCAGTGAAGCCATATAGGCGAAATAGCCAAGTCCCAAACCAAAAGCCAATACTTCTCCTTCGGCAGCTGCAATCGCAGAACGCATCGTCTCCACCTCGTTAGGCTTCACTGACATCCATTCATGATCACTCTCCTTCACCGCAGGAAACGAAAATGGCTCCGTAAAGAAGCCCACCTGAGGCGTCTCACGGAAATCATCATCCAGGCGGATATCATCACAGACGAATGCTTCAAAAGGCTGATACGATTCCGTGTAAAGTTCCCAGTGACCCTCTTTTGCATGCGGAATCCGAATATTTATATAATAGGGATCGGAAGCATAGATTCGCGGATCAAGAACGCGGAGAGAGGCTTCCAGATAGTCTGTCACGGAATCTTCTTGTCCATTTTCCTCATCCAGTTCTTTGCAGTAGTTGATGAAGAACATACGAAAGAGCGACACACCTTCAGCCGCTGGAATCTCCATGCTCTTCAACTGCTCCGCAAATAATACATGCGGATTGTCTTCCAGATAATCATGAATGAGCCAGCTTACACGATTATTGCGGGTGCGCGTCATCGACAAAGTTCTACATTCTTCTTCCTCTTCGAATTTCATAAACTGCGGAAACTAAAAAAACTATCCATAATAAGGAGAGATGTCATAAGATTAAGCTTTATAATCGACTCAGCAAATATAGTAAAAAACACCGTAGCACAAGAATCCATGAAGGATATTGAAGTCTTGTTACAAATTGAGAGGACGAATTAGTTGTGAATGCGTTTTAGAACAGAGTCAGGGAAAAAACGACAGGTAAAAAGGGTATTTATTTCCGTAGATTTTATCATTGAGAATGATAAATGAAGGATTAACTTTGTAGCATTCAAAAAAAGAAGTAATAATGGAATACCGCAATTTGGGAAATACAGGTCTGAAGGTGAGCGTCATCTCCATGGGCTGCGAAGGATTTATCGGCAAAAACGAAGCTGAAGTGAAGAACGATCTCGACTATCTCTTTGACCGAGGCGTCAACTTCATGGATATGTACAGTCCGGAACCGGCCATGCGTCACGATGTAGGAGCGGCCATCAGCAACCGTCGAGACAAGATGGTTCTGCAAAGCCATCTCTGCTCCCTTTTCCGCAACGGACAATATACACGGTCTCGCAACATAAAACTGGTAAAGCCCGGCTTCGAAACGATGCTCAGAGAGATCGGCACAGATTATATAGACGTAGGCATGATCCACTATTCCGACAGCATGGAGGATTGGAACAAAATCATCAACGGACCGATCATCGAATTTGCCCAACAGTTGAAAGAGGAGGGGAAAATCCTTCACATCGGACTGAGCAGCCACAATCCCGAAGTGGCGACAGCTGCTGTAAAATCAGGCTTGATTGAGGTGGTACTCTTTTCTATCAATCCCTGCTATGACATGCAACCGGCCACTGAAAACGTGGAAGATCTCTGGGCTGACGAGAACTACGACCACGATTTGCGCAATCAGGATACAGAGCGCAAGGCCTTTTATGAGCTGTGTGAAAGCAAAGGTGTCGGTATCGATGTAATGAAAACGTATGGAGGTGGTGATATTCTGGATGAGAAGATGTCACCTTTTGGAAAAGCCTTCACACCTGTACAATGCATCCATTATGCGCTGACACGTCCGGCTGTGGCTGCTGTGATGCTCGGCTGTAAGACCATCGAGCAATGGAATGCCGCACTCGCCTATTGCGATGCAACCGATGAAGAAAAAGACTATGCCACGGCGCTCTCCGGAATGAAACGTTTCACCTTCGAAGGTCACTGCATGTATTGCGGTCATTGCGCGCCTTGTCCTTCAGGAATAGACGTGGCAGCCGTAACGAAGTTTCTGAATCTCACTATCGCCCAAGGTATGATTCCCGAAACGGTACGCGAACATTACAAGTCTCTCAAGGCACACGCATCAGAATGTGTGGCCTGCGGAGCCTGTGAAACGCGCTGTCCGTTCAAGGTGAAGATCATCGACAACATGAAGCATGCGGCCGAAGTATTTGGTTATTGACTTCACTGTTTTTAGTTGAAGCGAAAGGCAAAATCGTCTTTCGAGACCTCCGAGAGCAATTGGACAGGTCGAGGCTGATCACATCCGAACCGTTTTTTCCGTACTTTTGCGTATCAATTCAGATCAATGTATGAATAATGGAAACAACAGGGTACTGCTGATCATCACACTCGGACTTTTGTCTGCTTTCGGTCCGTTCGTCACGGACATGTATCTGCCTAGCCTGCCGGAGATGCAGGACAATTTTGGCACAACGACTTCTTTGGTACAATTAGGACTTACCACCAGTATGCTTGGGCTTGCCGTGGGACAACTGGTCGTCGGTCCGTTGAGCGATAAGTTCGGGCGGCGTCAGTTGCTGCTCATTTCGATGTGGCTTTTCCTGCTTTCCACTTTAGCGGTAATCTTCGCTCCCAACATCTATGTTTTCAATGCCATCCGTTTCATACAAGGTTTGGCAGGTGCCGGCGGCATTGTTCTCTCCCGCTCCATCTCCGCCGATTTATACAGCGGTCGCGAACTGGCCAAATTCCTTGCCATCATTGCAGCGGTCAACGGCGTGGCGCCGGTCTGTGCGCCTATCATTGGAGCGGCCATTCTCAACTTCACCAACTGGCGCGGCATCTTCGAGGCCTTACTCGGCGTCGGAGCTGTTATCCTGCTGTTGAGCTATCTCTTTCACGAATCGCTGGCCAAAGAGAAGCGCAACACAGGCTCCATCTTCAAAGCCTACTCAAACTTCGGAACGGTCGTACGCAACAAGACCTGCATCTTCTACATTTTGCAGCAAGCATTCATCATGGGAATTCTCTTCTCCTATATCTCTGCTTCGCCGTTTATCCTGCAGACGCATTATGGCCTTTCTTCCTTCCTTTATGGCATCTGCTTCGGATTCAATGCCATAGGCATCGGACTGGGATCGGCTCTGTCCACGCAGTTTCGTACGTCCAAGATTGCAGTCCGATTCGGGACTCTTGCGGCACTGATTCTTTCCATCGTCACCATGACAGCCATGATGATGAATGCCTCTGTGTATATTATCGAAGTTTGCTTCTTCCTGCTGCTCACATTCCTCGGAATCACGCTGCCCGCTGCTGCTGCACAGGCTCTCAATGCAGAACTAAAGAACAAAGGAACCGCATCAGCACTTCTAGGAGCACTGGCTTTTGCTGTCGGAGGCATTGTATCACCGTTGGTAGGAATCGGAAATATCATGATCACAACAGGCGTCATTTTCCTCATATTCTCACTGCTTTCCATCACCAGCGTTATCTTTGCAGAGAGACAACAGGCATGAGAGAAAGCTGCATATTTCACCTGTTACGAATCAGACTCTGACGACTTTTCCTTACTTTTGCTATGAAATAACGAAGATAAGCTGCGTCTCGGAATAACCAAAGCAAGCTTTGCTTCTCCTCTCGACTTGCATTATCTTTGTTACAAAATTAAAAATTAACGCCATGAA
>CAZIVE010000052.1:2102-8983 GCA_964542435.1 uncultured Parabacteroides sp. | reverse complement strand
TGGATTCCTCCATCAAGGGGAAAGAGACCTATATCATAAATGCAACTTCAACAGGCGTCACAATCAGTGGATCGACCGTGGAAGGTGTACTTCATGGTGTGATGACCTTCGACCAACTGCTACTTGGCGACTCCTATCTGTCCCGTCATCATGAGATCTCACCTGTTTACATTGAAGACTCGCCTCGTTTTGAGCGTCGTGCCCTGATGCTCGACCCTGCCCGTCATTTTCTTCCATTGAAAGATGTCAAGCTTTACATCGATCAGATGATGAAATATAAATTCAACGTTCTCCAGCTTCATCTTACCGATGATCAAGGCTGGCGCGTAGAGATCAAAGGTCGTGAGAAGCTGACAGAAACAGGTCCGTTCTATACACAGGACGAGCTGAAAGATCTCGTTAAATATGCTGAAGAACGAGGCATCGAGATTGTCCCCGAACTCGACATTCCCGGTCATACGGTTGCTTTCCTGCATGCCTATCCGGAACTCGGTTGTACCTCAAACGACACTATTCCAAAGGTTCTCGGCAAAACGTTCGACATGATGGTCTGTGCTGCCGTTCCCGAAGTTTACACAGTTTATAAAGATATTCTGACGCAGGTCTGCGCCATCTTCCCATCCTCTTACATTCATCTCGGCGGCGACGAAGCGGCTATTGCTAACAACTGGGCCAAATGCGAACGCTGTCAGGCATTGATGAAAGAGAAAGGTTATACGAATGCATCTCAACTGATGATTCCCTTCTTCGAAAAGATGCTGCAATATGTTCGCGATGCTGGCAAAACGCCTATTCTCTGGTGCGAGCCAAACAACATCTATCCTCCAGCCGACGACTATCTCTTCCCCTATCCGAAAGACGTACAACTGGTCAGCTGGAGAGCCGGTCTTACTCCCACATGCATCAAACTGACCCAAAAGTCCGGCAACAAACTGCTGCTTGCTCCTGGGGAATATGCCTATCTCGACTATCCTCAGCTGAAAGGCGATTTACCTGAGTTCAACAACTGGGGAATGCCCATCACAACACTCCGCGACAGCTACAAATTCGATCCAGGTTATGGCATGACGTTTTCCGATCAGAGCCAGATTGTCGGTATCATGGGAACGCTTTGGGGTGAAGCGATGCTCGACATCAACCGTGTATTCTACATGACTTTTCCGCGTGCCTTCGCTCTCACCGAAGCCGGATGGACGCAGATGTCCAATCGTAGCTGGTCGTCGTTCAAGTCTCGCGTCTATCCCAACTTGACCAATTTGATGCAGCATGGCATTTCCGTCCGCGCGCCGTTCGAAATAGCCAACGAAGAATAAGTATTCCCTTTTCGCTTTCATGCCATATATTTCTTTTTTAGGCATATAAATAAATGTAGATAACTGCATGAATACTATCTTTGCCGAAAAAGGAACGGTATGGAAAGAAGAAAGTTTTTGTTGGCGATGACTGCCATGCTGGCAACTGGAACAGAATTGCTGAAAGCAGAACCTCAGGCAAACGGGAGAACGCTCGTAGTCTATTATTCGCGTAGAGGAATGAACTACGTGGGTGGGAAAATCATGGATCTGAAGGTAGGTAATACGGAAGTGATTGCAAAAAAGATTCAGGCACTTACGGGAAGTGACATTTTCCAAATCGAAACGGTGAAAAGTTATCCGGCAGACTACACTGAGACCACAAAGGTTGCGCAACAGGAGAAAGATACCAACGCGCGTCCGGTTTTGAAATCAAAAGTCAGCAACATGAACGACTACAACGTTATCTATCTCGGTTATCCGATTTGGTGGGGAACGATGCCGATGGCCGTCTATACATTTTTGACCACATATGATTTTGCAGGCAAAACCATCATTCCCTTCTGTACAAATGAAGGCAGTGGATTGGGGAGCAGCGTACAGGATATCAGAAGGCTCTGTCCGAAAGCAAAAGTTCTTGGTGGTCTCGAGATCAAAGGAAGTGCGGTCAATGAGGCTGCGTCCGAGACTAAAGTACAAAACTGGATCAAATCCTCGAGATAGAATTAAGATCAGGATTGGTAGAAAGCTGTTCTTCTCGCTATAGGCAATGACACCTTACGAAAGAACAGCTTTTTTCCAAATAGGTCATAAAATAATATTGAAATTCATGTATTTCACCCTCTAAAATGCATGAGCAGTGTTATTCCCTATGACCAATTCAGGTTTATTGATTTATATTGCTGTCCGATAAAAACATAAGTCATTAAAACTGATGAGCAGAGAATATTTCCAATGACTTATTTTTTATCAGACAGCCATAATCTTTAGACAGCGCCAGGACAATCCGAGACCTAAGATTATGCCGCTTGGTTTCAAGAGGCAATATTAGAGGCTCGAGAAGGTTGCAATCTAATTAAGGGGGCTTGTCACAAAGAGAAAAGAACCCGAAATGCTATATAACTGCGTTTCGGGAACGATTTTTATGCTATTTCCGTTTTTTATCGGACAGCAATAATTGATTCACAAAAAGGGAGAGCATGCGCTGAATTCTGTAAACGACTTTTTTCTATACATTATTTTGCACGCTCTCCTATAACAACACTAACTTGTGTCGATCTATTCATATCGTTTCATCAGGTACGACTCCGAGGAATAAAAAAGTCCTTTTCAGTAAGCTGGCATCTCTGAGCCATACGCTTACAATAAATAAGACGTCCAACGAACTGATTACGTGCGTCAGAACCGAATGTAAATTTCAATCCGGCGTGTTTCGCCATGAGGATGAACTCTTCATGAGGAACCTGCACGACATCGTTGATCTCTATAGCAACATTTCGGGCTTTGGCCGCATCAATAATTTGCTGCAGACGTTTCTTGTTCCAAAGTGTATTATAGTGTCGTTCGAGACTACTCGGCAAAAAAAGCGGACAGGCAAAAATATCCAAAGGTTCATTGCCCGTCAAAATGTTCATATAATGTTTCATGTTTTGCTCCATGAAAGCCTCGGCATCATCAATATAAGTGCTGTATTCCCAAACATTAATAGTCTCGCCATAACTATTACCGTTAGGAACGACCTGAGGATCCATTGCTACATAATCAGCCTGAGCAATCAAATCAGGAGAAAGATTTTTTGACCACCCAAGACTCATCGGCTGCAGTCCGATAAAGACAGGATAAGGCCTCAATGTATCGATATACTCTTTCAACTTCTCATCATCTTTAATGCCCCAAGGCGAAATATTCTCCATGACACCGATCTTCATGTTCAACTCTTTGGACTTAGCGACAATGTCGTCAATAGTTAAATTCCGAGAACGATGAACATGTAAGTCCATTAATGGGAAGCTACTACCGTTAGAAGCACTGCTATTGCCTCCTTCAATAAAATGCATTTCTGCGGAAGGTATCTTCCCCATCACGGTACTCGACACTAATAAGCCCGACATCTGTAAAAAGGTTTTTCGATTCATTATACTATTTTTCTGTAAAAATACTCCACTGCCGAACATCTACATTGTCTTATTTTCTGAAATTACTGTCTTATATTTGGAAATAAGTCTCTTCTCGATGATAAAAGAAAGCATCCAACATCTCCTCATCCTATAAAACATTCCATTTTCCAGGATCTTTAGAAATGATAAGTTTCACAAAATCGATTGACAGGTGAACGAAGAAAGCCGAAAAGAGCACAAATAATCATGATTTGTCAATTATCTTTTTGCCACCATTTTCATGAGAAAAAGTAACTTTTCTCTATGGTGGCTTAAAGAAAAGATGCAAGCAGTTACTTATATAGGGAAAAGACAGAAATAAGTAAATTTCATCTTTTTTGTTTCGTCACAAGATTCTTTGACTTTCTTGCATAATCAAAAGAATTGATTTACATTTGTCAACCGAAAGCACACAAAAAGGTAAAACAAAGGATATAAACCTAACATTTTTACAAAATGGAGGAGAACAACGAAGAGAAGCCTTCCGGACTACCGGAGAACGCGTTTCGCGAGCTGAAAGAGGGAGAGACATACAAGCCACTGATGTCGCCCGATAAAAAATACCGAGAGGTAACACCATGGTCTGTTCTATGGGGGTTGTTGATGGCTGTCATATTCAGTGCAGCCGCTGCCTATCTTGGACTAAAGGTTGGCCAGGTGTTCGAAGCTGCCATTCCCATCGCTATCATTGCCGTGGGAGTGTCAAGTGCTTTCAAGCGCAAGAATGCATTAGGGGAAAATGTCATCATACAGTCGATCGGTGCCAACAGCGGCGTCATTGTGGCAGGAGCCATCTTCACGTTGCCTGCACTCTATATCCTCCAAGCTAAATATCCAGAGATATCCGTCAACTTCTTCGACGTCTTCATGAGTTCACTTCTGGGTGGCGTAATCGGCATCCTGATGTTGATTCCATTCCGCCACTATTTCGTTTCCGAGATGCACGGCAAATATCCCTTCCCCGAAGCTACAGCTACCACGCAGGTGCTCGTATCCGGAGAAAAGGGAGGCGAACAGGTAAAGCCTTTGTTGTTTGCCGGTATCATTGGTGGTCTATATGACTTCATTGTAGCCACTTTCGGCTGGTGGAGCGAGACACTGACTACCCGCATTGTAGGAATCGGCACCATGCTAGCAGACAAAGCCAAGCTGGTTTTTAAAATCAACACAGGCGCAGCTGTCGTTGGCTTGGGTTATATCATCGGACTGAGATATTCACTGATCATCTGCGCGGGCTCGTTCCTCGTTTGGCTGATCATCATTCCTGGAATGGGCTATTTCTTCGGAAACGATATTCTTACCTTCGGAAATTCTGCAGCCATCACGACAACCGTAGGCAGCATGACTCCCGAACAGATCTTCACCACCTACGCCCGTCATATAGGTATCGGAGGTATTGCCACAGCCGGCATTATTGGTATCATCAAGTCTTGGGGTATCATCCGCAGTGCAGTCGGACTGGCTGCCAAAGAGCTTAAAGGCAAAGGCGACAAGACTACAGAGTCTCAGTTGCGCACACGCAAGGACATTCCAATGAAGGTCATCTTCTTCGGATTGGTAGCTGCCTTCATCGTCATGTTCCTCTTTTTCATGTTCGACGTGGTTGATAAATGGATGTTTGCAGTCATCGGACTGCTGATCGTAGGAATCATAGCATTCCTTTTCACAACTGTTGCCGCCAATGCCATCGCCATAGTAGGTTCGAATCCGGTTTCAGGAATGACATTGATGACTTTGATTCTGGCAAGTATCATATTAGTGGCTTGCGGGCTGAGCGGTACAGCCGGTATGGTATCGGCATTGATTATCGGAGGCGTCGTCTGCACAGCCCTTTCCATGGCGGGTGGATTCGTCACCGACCTCAAGATCGGTTATTGGCTGGGAAGTACACCGGCAAAACAGGAGAGTTGGAAATTCCTTGGCACGTTGGTTGCTGCTGCTACGGTGGGCGTCGTCATCATGATATTGAACAAAACGTATGGTTTTACGAGCGGAGCCTTAGCTGCTCCACAGGCAAACGCCATGGCAGCAGTAATAGAACCTCTGATGAGCGGATCCGGAGCACCTTGGTTACTGTACGGTATCGGAGCCGTCCTTGCCATCGTACTCAACTTCTGTAAAGTTCCCGCATTGGCTTTTGCTCTCGGCATGTTCATACCGATCAACCTCAACACGCCGCTTCTGATTGGTGGTGCCATCAGTTGGTTCGTAAGTACACGTAGTAAAGATGCAGAGATCAATCGCCTCCGTCAAGAACGCGGTACACTGATCGCTTCCGGATTCATCGCCGGAGGAGCCTTGATGGGCGTAGTGAGTGCAGCTCTCCGCTTTGGAGGAATCAATCTTATGAATGAGGCTTGGGCAGACAGTAATGCTGCTCAATGGCTTTCCATTCCATTATACATAGCACTTATCGCTTACTTAGGCATGAGTGCATTAAAAGCAAAAAAGACTGAATAAATATGGAAGCACCTGTAGTAAATGTAGGGATCCTGACACAAAAGGCCATTTCGTTTGTATTCAACGGAGAATATATCTGGACCGAAACCGGTCGTTTTCTTACGGGAGAACAACGAGCTCTCTTAGTGGGAAACAAAGTGGTTTTTAATGGGAAAATGTATAACGAACTCTTTTTCGAACCCAGTTCACCGGATGTATCCTTCGATTTGAAGGCTGTGACCATCGGAGTCAATTTCCATTGGCAACGCAACGAAGATCAGCGCTTCAAAGGAGCGCTCAATCTGATTGTCAACGGTGATGGCATCACGGCAATCAACCAGGTGGAAGTGGAAGAATATCTTACGAGCGTCATCTCCTCAGAGATGAGTGCAACAGCTTCCAAAGCATTGCTGATGGCTCACGCCGTAATCTCCCGCAGTTGGCTGCTGGCTCAAATCGAGAAGAACCTCCACATTGCACACCGTCCGAACCGCGTTTATCAGAGCAGTTATCAAGATAAGGACAAACTGATCAAATGGTACGACCGTGAAGATCATGTGCTCTTTGATGTATGTGCTGACGATCATTGTCAGCGTTATCAAGGAATCACACGCGAATCGACGCCATTGGTAAAGACGGCTATCAAAGAGACTCACGGAGAAGTATTGATGCATAATGGCGTTATTTGTGATGCCCGTTTTTCAAAGAGTTGCGGCGGCGTCACCGAAGAGTTCGAGAACTGCTGGGAACCTGTCCACCACTCCTATCTTGTTGCCTTAAGAGACAATAGCAAAGAGAAGACATTCCCCGATCTGACCAAGGAGGACGAGGCCGATAAGTGGATCCGTACTGCACCTGATGCATTCTGCAATACGAACGACCATACCATCCTTTCCCAAGTACTTAACAACTATGATCAGGAAACAACCGATTTCTATCGTTGGAAGGTAAACTACAAACAGGCTGAACTTTCAGCTTTGATCAAAGAAAGATC
>CAZIVE010000052.1:0-2002 GCA_964542435.1 uncultured Parabacteroides sp. | reverse complement strand
TTACTCATCATTGCCGGTTACTTTTCTCTTCTCCTGCTGATCGCATGGATCACGGGACGCAAGAGCAGCGGCAATGATGCATTCTTTCTCGGCAACCGCAAGTCACCGTGGTATATCGTGTCGATCGGCATGGTCGGCACTTCACTTTCCGGGGTGACGTTCGTGTCCGTTCCAGGCATGGTGAGGAGCATCGACATGACCTATATGCAAACGGTCATTGGCTTTTTCTTTGGTTATATCATTATAGCCAAAGTACTGTTACCGCTCTACTACCGTCTAAAGCTGACCTCCATCTACTCCTATCTCGACGGACGAATCGGCAAACGCGGCTATAAAACCGGTGCCTCATTCTTCCTGCTCTCAAAGATTGTCGGAGCGGCAGCCAGACTGTATCTGGTTGTTCTTATACTACAAACCTATGTATTCAACACTTGGCACGTACCCTTTGTCGTCACTGTCATTCTCAGTATCTTCCTCGTTTGGCTTTATACCTTCCGCAGCGGCGTCAGGACAATTATCTGGACTGACACGATTCAAGCGGTATGTCTCGTTGCAATGCTGATCGTCATCATCTGGCAAGTGGGCGACAAAATGGGACTTGACGCAAAAGGTATGGCAACTACAATCGCCGATAGCAAATACTTCCACATCTTCGAATTCGGCGACTGGCACAGCACCCAGAACTTCTTCAAGCAGTTCTTCAGCGGCATCTTCATCACCATCGTCATGACGGGACTCGACCAAGACATGATGCAGAAGAACCTCTCCTGCAAAAGTCTTAAAGATGCGCAAAAGAATATGTACACGTATGGTTTCGCTTTCACTCCTGTCAACTTTCTGTTCCTTTCTCTGGGCGCATTGCTGCTCATTTTAGCACAACAGGAAAACATTACTCTGCCCGCCTTGAGTGACGATATCCTTCCTATGTTCTGTACGAGTGGAATCTTAGGGGGAAGCATTCTGATATTCTTCACCATCGGTATCATTGCTGCTGCGTTCAGCAGTGCAGACTCAGCCCTAACAGCACTTACCACATCCTTCTGTGTGGACATTATGGGTGTGGAACGTGAAGAGGCTAAAAAGGCCAAACACACACGACTGAAAGTCCATCTGCTTATCTCTGTTGTCTTTGCCTTGATCATTCTCGTATTCAAAGCAGTGAACGACCGCAGTGTCATCGATGCCATCTATCTCATTGCAGCCTATACGTACGGCCCGTTGTTAGGACTCTTTGTATTCGGTCTGTTCACCAAGAGAAAGCCTCGTGACAAATGGGTTCCTTATATCTGTATTGCCTCTCCAATCATTTGTCTGGCCAGCTATTATCTGGTGAAGACATATGCAGGATATACATTCGGATACGAAATGCTCATGGTAAACGGAGCCATCACCTTCGCAGGACTCTGGATCTCTTCCTATTTTAATAAACATCAATCAACCCTCAACACATCAACAGCATGGAAATAAGCAGTGCAGAATTTGTAATCAGCAACACCGACGTGACCAAATGTCCTGAGGGCCATTTACCTGAATTTGCATTCATTGGACGAAGCAATGTGGGTAAATCATCTCTCATCAATATGCTGACAGGGAAAAAGAATCTGGCCATGACTTCACAGAAACCTGGCAAGACGCAACTCATCAACCATTTCTTCATCAACAAGCAATGGTATCTGGTGGATCTTCCCGGATATGGTTATGCTCAGCGAGGCAAAGAGGGTCGTGAGAACATCGGACGTATCATTGAAAGTTATATACGAAAGAGAGAACAGCTGACCAATCTTTTCGTTCTGATCGATTGCCGTCACGAACCGCTCGACATCGATCTCTCTTTCATGGAATGGCTCGGCAACAACGGCGTTCCCTTTTCCATCATCTTTACCAAGACGGACAAACTGGGAAAGAACAAACTGATCGATAACATACGCAACTACAAAGAGAAACTGATGGAAGTATGGGAGGAACTTCCACCCATTTTCCTTACCTCTTCTTTCTCCATCAC
>CAZIVE010000051.1:0-17956 GCA_964542435.1 uncultured Parabacteroides sp. | reverse complement strand
TTAAACCCCAATTTACATTGGATCAGCTTTATTCTTTACCCTTTAAAGAAGAGCGAGTGTTTCATGATAACGGAGAGATCGAATACCGGCCGATTGCGAACAATGGACCGCATTCGGGCATCGATTACCTCGATCAGTTTGTCGGATGGTGTGCCGAATATCCCTATAGATCGCTGATCTACTTTGGCTGTGAAGATGGCTTTTCTCCCCAGGACCTCAATTCGTTTGTACGTATTCTGACGGGAATGTCATCGCGCGACTTCTGCAATGAATACAAGTTGCGCTGCATAGAAGATTACCTGCGCTATACCGATCTGCCGGTAAAGGAGATTATCAAACGGTGCGGGCAGGAAACGCTGACCGGTTTGTCACGCATCATGAAGAAGCGCTATAACACCACCTATTCGGAGCGTCGCCGGCGTCTTCGCCAGCCGAACGATGTGGGACGTTATCGCTAAGGCAACTAAAAAATGGGACGAGCGAAGCAGGCAATGTGTTATTTGAGTACCTTTGACAAACAATTCTTTAGCGAAAAGCGAGAGATCACTGAAAAGAAAAAGGTCACGTCATCTTTGCCTTCCCTCTCTTTTGCTATAATACAGATGAAAAGTAACTACTGATGAGGAAAATATTCATTCCCTTCTGGGCCGTGGTTTACGTGCTGCTGTTTGCTTTCCTGCAAATCACGGAGGCGTACCACTTCTTTTATATCGAACAGTTCCAGCTGTTTCAGTTTTCAGGAAGCTACCTCGCGGGACTGATGGCTCAAGCCGGCGGCTTCGGTGTGTTGACAGGAGAGTTTCTCGTGCAGTTCTTCACGCTCCCTTATGCCGGAGCGTTGATCACGGCTGCCTTGCTGACGCTGTCGGGAATCATTGCGCAGGGCATTCTGCGGCGGCTGGCTCCTTCTTCGGATGCTTTCCTCCTTTATCTGCTTCCTCCGCTGGCGCTCCTGATGCTTCATTTCGATGTCAACTACCTTTATCACGGTACGGTGGCTTTCCTCATCGCTGAGCTGTTCCTGCTGCTCTACATGAATCTGAAGTCATTCCGCGTGCGGATGATTGCCGTTGTGCTGATGGTGCCGCTGCTTTATTATCTTGCAGGCGCTGTCGCCACGCTGTTCGTGACTGCCGTCGTGCTCTACGAATGTTTCCTGCATGTGCCGCGTTTTTATCTGGTACTTATTGCTCCTGTAGAACTGGCGGTGCTGGTGTATATCTTCATTCAGACAGGTTGGGCTGAAACGGTTCGCTTTGCCTGCATGCCGGCAGCCTATTTCCATCACGAACTGATCGCGCCACATCATCTTTTTGCTCCGTGGCTTGCCCTGCTGTTCATTATGCTGGTCGCTTTTTTCATGAGGAAGAGGAAAGAGGTGAGCCGGAAACAGCTTGTCATCGATTCTGCTGTCCAGTTGGTGGTGCTCGTCCTTCTCTGCCATTATCTCATTCCGAAATACCAGGATACTGCCTCTATGCACCTTAAGCAGCTCGATTATTATACACGCACTGCTCAATGGGACAAGATCATCAGCATGAGCCGTGGCACGATGAACGACTATCTTTCCATCAACTATCTCAATATGGCGTTGGCCAACAAGGGCGAACTTGCCTCTTCGATGTTCTCCTACGATCAGCGTGGCGTGAACGGGCTGATGTTTCCTTGGGATAAGACCTTCATCGTTTCCGATCTGCTCAGCGAAGAATATTTCACCATTGGTGAGATCGCCATGGCTCAGAAGATGGCTTTCGAAGCCTATGTCACGGTGCCAGGCTTTGGTAATCCGCGTTTCCTGAAGCGTCTGGTGCAGACCAATCTGATCTTCGGCAACTACGCCGTGGCGCAGAAATACATCCGGATTCTGGAGAAAACATTTGCCTATAGCGATTGGGCCCGTTCGCAGCGACGCTTCCTCAATAACGATCGTGCCGTTGATGCCGATCTGCTGCTGGGAAGACTTCGCCGTAATCTGCCGTCGCCTAGTCAGCTCTCTTATATAGAAGGCGTCGAGCCGGATCTGCTGACGCGTACTGAACAGCATCCCGAAGAGAAACTGCCGATTGAGATGGTTGGAACCAGTTATCTTCTCGAGAAGAATGTGCAGGCCTTTAAGCAGATGATTGAGAAATATTCGGGGACGAAAGTTCTTCCGGTGCTTCCGAAGAGTTTCCAGGAGGCGGTTGTCCTCTATTATGAAAAGGAGCCGGAACGATGGAAACAATTGGGTGCGTCGGATGCAGTCATCAACCGTTTTGATTCCTATCGTCGCGTCATCCTTCAGAACCGTGCCATGTTGGCTTCTCTGCAAGGCGAGATCGCCCAATCGTTCGGCGATTCTTATTGGTTCTATTACACATTCAAATGACAATGCCATGAAAAAGAATATTATCTGCCTGTTTCTGCTGTTGATCCTCGCCGGCTGCTCCGTCAGTCTGCCTGATGCGACGCTTAGCGACAAGCTTCCCGTTATCTTTCCCGATTATACTTTCGTTACGATACCATCCAACATTGCTCCGCTCAATTTCCGTCTCACTCAGCGTCATTCGGATGCCATCGCTGCCATTGAATGCGGTGGACAGAAGATACTCCTGAAGGAAAAAGGTGGGCAGTTCACGATTCCTTCTTCGAAATGGGGCGAGATGCTCCGTCAGTCGATTGGAAGAAAACTGAAGGTGACCGTCTATGCGCAAAACGGCAGCTGGATTGCCTACAAGCCCTTCACGATCGAGGTGGCCAAGGAGAAAATGGATCCTTACATCGCCTACCGACTCATCGATCCGGGGTATGAACTTTGGAACAATATCGGTATTTATCAGTGCAATGTGGAGAACGACAAGCAGTCGCCCATCATGGAAAACCGTCTTTCTGACCGGAACTGCATGAACTGCCATTCCTTTTGCATGCAGAATCCCGATAAGATGCTTTTCCACATGCGTGGCAAGAACGGTGGCACCTATCTGATCGACGGCAATAAGATAGAGAAGCTCAACACGAAGACCGATAAGACGAT
Source organism: uncultured Parabacteroides sp. (assembly GCA_964542435.1). Taxonomy (GTDB): domain Bacteria; phylum Bacteroidota; class Bacteroidia; order Bacteroidales; family Tannerellaceae; genus CAZIVE01. The sequence goes on along the minus strand of CAZIVE010000051.1, from coordinate 14,943 downwards.
CTCTGCGCTCGTTTATCCGTCATGGCATCCCGGCGGACGATATGTGGCCTTTTCGGTCAACGACATTAGTCAGTCGTTCCACCAGAACGATCGCAATCGCATTGAAGTATTCGACAAAGCCTCCGATGTGGTTGTCTATGACACGCAGGCTCATCTTGTCTATTCGGATAGTATCGTAAGTCGCAGCGACTGTTTCGAGACCTTCCCGACCTTTTCACCCGATGGCAGACGACTCTTTTTCTGTTCTGCTCCCGCACGTCCGATGCCGCAAGGCTATGCCGAAGAGAAATACAGCATCTGTTCCGTCTCCTTCGATCCTGCCACGCACACTTTCGGGCAGACCGTGGATACGCTTTTCAGTGCATCCAGACAAGGTCGGAGTGCTTCGTTCCCCAGAGTTTCGCCTGACGGCAAATATCTTCTGTTCACCGTCTCCAATTATGGCAATTTCAGCATCTGGCATAAGGATGCAGATCTATACATGATCGATTTGAAATCAGGAAATCTCTATCCGCTCACAGCTGCCAACAGCAACAACGTGGAAAGTTATCACTCCTGGTGTAGCAACAGCCATTGGTTTGTCTTCAGCAGCCGCCGTCTTGACGGATTATATACGCGTCCCTTCTTCGCTCATGTGGATGACCAGGGTAACGTGTCCAAAGCCTTTCTCCTTCCGCAGAAGGATACACGCTATTACGACCGTCTGATGAAGTCCTACAACGTCCCGGAATTCATTAAGGGAAAGGTTCGCAATCGCATGCATAAGCTGGCTGAGATCGCTAAACAGGATAAAGGTATTGATATCCGTTCGGCGTTCTGATTGGAGCATTTCTCGTTTTTTTAGGTACTGTTCTTGTTTTTTCTAAAATATAGCTTTATATTTGAGCATTAGTTATTTCTTTCTAAACATCAAGGACAACTATAAACGTCAACAAGAGATGAGCTATCTGAAATTTGATAAAACGGTCATGATCAACCTCCAGGAGTCGTTAAGCAGAGAGGTGCTTCGAACCAATCGGCAAGGAGCCTATCACTGCACGACAGTCGTTGATTGTAATACACGTAAATACCATGGATTGCTGGTAATACCTGTTCCCTCCCTAGACGACGACAATCATGTTCTACTTTCATCATTAGATGAGACCGTCATCCAGCATGGAGCAGAGTTTAATCTGGGTGTTCATAAATATTCCGGAGACAACTTTAGTCCGAAGGGACATAAATATATCCGTGAATACAATACGGACACAGTTCCCCGTACGGTCTATCGGGTAGGCGGAGTGATTCTCTCCAAAGAGAAGGTCTTCTCGGTCTATTCCAATCAGATCATGATCAAGTACACGCTTGAGGATGCCCATTCGGAAACGACACTTCGTTTCCGTCCGTTCCTTGCTTTCCGCAGTGTCAATGACTTGACGCAGGCAAATGGAAATGTCAACCAGAACTATACGGAAGTGGAGAATGGTATCCGCACCTGCATGTATGCCGGTTATCCCGATCTTTACATGCAGTTCAACAAGAATGTGAAGTTTATCTATTCACCCAACTGGTATTTCGGTATCGAATACCCGAAAGAGCAGGAGCGAGGTTATCCTTTCAAGGAAGATCTTTATGTCCCCGGCTATTTCGAGGTGCCGATCATGAAGGGTGAATCCATCATCTTCAGTGCAAGCATTGATCCTGTCGATACGTCCCAACTTCAGGAAGAGTATGACAAGGAGGTGGCTTCACGTACTCCGCGTACCAGTTTCTTCAATTGCTTGAAGAATTCCGCTCAGCAGTTCTATATTCGTCCTACGCAGGATGATGCCTATCTGCTGGCTGGTTATCCCTGGTTTAAAGTGCGCGCGCGCGATCTGTTCCTTTCGCTTCCGGGTTGTACCTTATCTATAGATGATCCCGTCCGATTCAAGAAGATCATGCACACGGCCATGCCGGCGTTGCAAAACTTCATGGCAAATGGAACGGAGGATAAAATGATCCACGAGATCGATCCGCCGGACGTTCCCCTTTGTGCTATTTGGGCTATCCAACAATACGCCAAAGATCAGGGAATGGACGAGGCTCGTCAATTATATGGTGATCTCATCACGGAAATCATCAACTATTTTATCGGGCAGAAGCATCCTTATACAAAAGTGATGTTCAACGGACTTCTCTTTGCAGAAGGTCGTGATAAGGCGATCACTTGGATGAATTCAACCATCAACGGCAAGCCGGTCGTTCCGCGTTCCGGATATATTGTGGAGTTCAACGCCCTTTGGTATAATGCGCTCTGTTTCTATCGTGAAATGATGGGTGACAAAACGCCTGAAAATATCGTTAAGATGATTGGTCAGCTGGATAAATCGTTTCCAGAGACTTTTGTCAACGGATATAATTATCTGTTCGATTCCGTCAATGGGTCGATTGTCGATTGGAGCGTCCGTCCTAATATGATTTTCGCAGTGGCTTTGGCTTATTCTCCTTTGACGAGAATGCAGAAGCGAGGTGTTGTGGATTTTGTAACGAAGGAACTCTTGACACCAAAGGGAGTTCGTTCATTGAGTCCTAAGAGTGAAGGCTACAAACCCTATTATGTAGGTCCTCAGTACGAACGGGATCTGGCTTACCATCAAGGCACAGCCTGGCCATGGTTGCTCGGCGCCTATCTAGAGGCCTATCTGAGGGTGTTCGGCAACAGTGGAGTCGCTTTTGCGGAAAGAAGATTAATCAGTCTAGAAGAGGAGATGTCTCTTCATTGCATAGGAACTATCCCGGAACTTTTCGATGGTAATCCACCGTTTACGGGACGTGGTGCTGTCTCTTTTGCAATGAATGTGGCGGCAATTCTTCGAATATTGGATTTGTTGAAAAAGTATGATGTTGATTAAAACCTGATACCGTTATGAAAGCATTAATGTTTGGTTGGGAATTTCCTCCTCATATCTTAGGTGGATTAGGAACTGCAAGTTACGGACTGACGAAAGGCATGTCCTTGCAGTCTGATATGCAAATCACGTTTTGTATTCCTAAACCTTGGGGAGATGAGGATCAGAGTTTCCTGAAAATTATAGGAATGAACAATGTCCCTATCGTTTGGAAGGATGCAAACTATGATTACGTTCAAAGTCGCTTGTCTGAAGTGGGAATGAAAGCAGAGGACTATTTCAAGTTTCGTGATCATATCTATGCTGATTTTTCCTATCGCCACGTAAACGATCTGGGCTGCATTGAGTTTTCCGGCCGTTATCCGGATAATCTGATGGAGGAGATCAATAACTATTCCATCGTTGCAGGTGTCGTAGCCCGTACGGAAGAATATGATATCATCCATGCTCACGACTGGCTGACCTATCCGGCTGGGATTCATGCGAAGAACGTCAGTGGCAAGCCATTGGTTCTCCATGTTCATGCTACCGATTACGATAGAAGTAGAGGCAAGGTCAATCCGCAAGTCTATGCCATAGAGAAGGATGGTATGGATCATGCAGATCACATTATGACGGTCAGTGAGCTGACTCGACGTACAGTCATTGATAAATACTATCAGGATCCTGCCAAGGTTACGACCGTTCACAACGCCGTAACTCCGTTGAGTCCTGATATTCTTGCTATCCCGGATAAGAAGGGCGTGAAAGACAAGGTAATTACTTTCTTGGGTCGTATCACAATGCAGAAAGGTCCGGAATACTTTGTCGAAGCTGCTGCGAAAGTATTGCAACGTTCTAAACATGTACGTTTCGTTATGGCGGGCAGTGGTGACATGATGGATCAGATGATTCGTCTGGTTGCTTCCCGCAATATCTCAGACCGTTTCCACTTTACCGGATTTATGAGAGGAAAGCAGGTTTATGAGGTACTCAAAGCAAGCGATGTTTATGTCATGCCTTCGGTTTCGGAACCATTTGGTATCTCTCCTCTCGAGGCGATGCAGTGCGGTGTTCCCAGTATTATTTCCAAACAGTCAGGGTGTGCAGAGATTCTATATTATGCTGTGAAGGTTGACTATTGGGACATAGATGCTTTGGCCGATTCGATGTATTCCATCATTACTTATCCGGCTCTTCATGAATTCCTCAAGACAGAAGGGAAGAAGGAGGTCGATAATATCAAGTGGGAATATGCCGGTCAAAAAGTGCGTAGAATCTATGATATGGTGTTAGCAAACAGAAAATAGACAATAATAAAACAACAATAATATGAAAACGATTTGTTTTTATTTTCAGATTCATCAGCCGTTCCGTCTGAAAAGATATCGTTTCTTTGATATAGGTAACGATCATTATTACTATGATGATTTCCAGAATGAGGAGATTATCCATAGAATTGCCGAGCAAAGCTATTTGCCTGCTAACAGAATGATTCTTGAGATGATCAAGAATAGTGGCGGAAAGTTTAAAGTGGCTTATTCCATATCAGGAGTAGCATTGGAACAGATGGAGATTTATACGCCTGAAGTGATAGACAGTTTCAAGGAACTGGCTGCTTCCGGGAACGTAGAGTTCCTTGCAGAAACGTATGCGCATTCATTATCCTCTTTAGGAGATCCAGACGAATTCAAGCATCAGGTGAAGAAACAGGAAGAGAAAATCAAGACACTCTTTGGAGTTAAACCCAAAGTCTTCCGTAATACGGAACTGATTTATTCCGATGAAATCTCTGAATTGGTTTATGAGATGGGTTATCATGGTATGCTTACAGAAGGTGCCAAACATATTCTGGGTTGGAAGAGTCCGAATTACATGTATTCGTCTTGTGTCGAACCCAAGTTGAGTCTGCTTCTCAAGAATGATCTGTTCAGCGAGGATCTGTCTGATCGTTTTAGTGATTACAGCTGGAATGAATACCCATTGACTGCTGATAAGTTCATTTCATGGATTGCATCAACGCCGGAGAGCGAGCAAATCATCAATCTATTTATGAATTATGAAGTGTTCGGAACTTTGCATTCAGCTTCTACTGGAATCTTTGATTTCTTCAAAGCTCTTCCACGTTTTGCTGCAGAAAAGAATATCGGATTTTCTCTGCCTTCCGAAATCTTCACACTCATGAAACCAGTCGACATGATTTCTGTTCCCTATCCAATGTCTTGGGTTGATGAAGAACGTGATACAAGTTCGTGGTTAGGTAACATTCTTCAGCAGGAAGCATTCCGGAAAATCTGTGAGATGGGTGAACGCGTCCGCATGTGTGAACCGCGCCGAATTCGTCAAGACTGGTATTATCTGCAAAGCAGTGATCATTTCTATTATATGAATACGAAACATCCTGGGAAAGATAACTTCAGCCCGTATGATAATCCGTACGAAGCCTTCATCAACTATATGAATGTCTTAGCAGATTTTTCATTGCGCGTCAATGCTCAGTTCCCAGAAAATCTTGAAGATGAGGAACTCAATCCGTTGATTACACAGATTAAAAATCAAGGTGAAGAGATCGAAAACCTGCAAAAGGAATTGGATAAGTATAAAAGAAAAGCCGAGAAACTTGAAAAGACAACCAAGGCAGAACCTTCTGTAAAACCTAAAGCTGTAAAGTCAGAAGAAGCGAAGCCTGTAAAAGCTCCCGCTAAGAAATCATCCAAATGATTTTCACATGATAAATAAAAAGGCTGCATTTTCCGATGCAGCCTTTTTTATGATATGCCTCAAGTGGGCAAATGATTATTTCGCGTACTTGCTCGATGTGATGATTAGCCTCATTGCATCGTTGCTCTTCAATAATTTAACTCCCGATGGTGAAATATAGTTTTCCAATTTGGAAGTATAGGTCGAGGTGCTATAATAACTGCTTGTCGTTGATGTCGTGCGTTCTACTGGAATAATATAAACTTCCAAATCCTTATCGGGATGTTTGTCGATTTGATTTTGTATCAGATTGCTTATATTCCCAAATGTATAGCTACGCGTAGAAGCATCATAACCTGATGAGGTGAGGAATTTGGTCTGACTATCTTCGACACTGTTGCTCTCAAAGAATGTTTTTACCGAATCGGCAGGAATGAGTAACAGATATTGAGGTGGCGTCATGGCATACTTCCAGTTTTCCTGAGGCATAGCTTTGAGCGTAAGAGGAAGGTCGTTGAAAATGCGACCGCTTTCTTTAGCTGCTATTTCTTTGGTTGGTAAGACAAATTTCGTACAAACTCCTGCGGGAGTTTTGATGTAAGTATAGGTGTCGTTAGCTGCTAAGATGGGAGCTAAGTTTGCATTCTTGAAACGATTCAGCTGGATGACCTCTTTGGTTACATTGAAGTATTCACCTGTGTTGACGATTGAATCCTGTCCGGAGCTACCTTTCGTGTAATAACGATAATAGATGTTCAGTTCTGCACTTGAAACGGAAATGATGTTGCCGCTTCCATAGGTCGTTGTCACGTATAATCCCGGGAAGAATTTATTGAAAGCATCCTGGCTCGCAAAAGAAGAGGGATTATTAATCGTCTCTTCATAGAATTTCTGACCGAATGACTGTGGCATGCGGATCAAAATCTTGGGAACAAAAGAGGTCGTCGCCCTTAATGAATCTGAAACAGAACGATCATAAGCGACGTAGGTCTTTCTACCCAGCGAATGCTTCAAATCGCAATACCTGGAAGGATCAACGTTGGAATAGAAGTTCCTGTCAAGAGTGGATGTGAGTTGGAAAATTTCAGCACGCATCGGAACCAGAGAATCACCGACAAAGATACCGTTGTGATTGTAGGAAGCCGTCGTGGATGTTCTTTTAGGATCCGTATAATAGATTCTGAAATCCACTGAATCGATCTTTCCGTCAATAGGAGTATGTTCGAAAGTGAAATTGGCAGGACAATAGAACTGACATAAGAAATCAGATTTTATTGTTCCATAAAGAGGATCTTCCATTTCTCCCAATTGTCCGGTTGTCGTACGGACATAGATCGAATCGAGCAGAACCGTTGAGGCCTGCATTTGGAACGTATCAATATATACAGCAATTTGATCGCCTGTAGGTTGTATGCTTGGACCCACCAGACTCGTATCATCACCACATCCGATTAGGAGTGCGCATCCCATGCACAGACCTAAAATATTCTTCATTCTCATAGGCAATAGTAAGTTGTTATACACCCATTATCTTGTCATAAAATTGATTGTAAGCATCGATATAGGTATCTTCAGTCTGATAAGGAAGGAATGGAGTACTTTTTTTCGATGCAATATATTCGGAAAGTGTTGGATCGATGTTTTGACTGCCTTGAATGATTCCGTCTGAAAAGTCTATTGCCAATTTCATATAGGGAATGAAACCCGTGTCGTTTTTCAGAAGTGCCAAATCCTTATCTGTAACGCCATTCGATTTCAGTTTGCCCGGCATTGCTGTGTTGAGCTTGCTCTTGAAGGCGTCATCATAGATGGAACAGATAACTTTGGCATTACGTAAACAGGGATCGTCGGCATAGTTGCGTTTTACATAAACGGCGGCCAAGTCGGACATCCAACCGTGACAATGGATTACATCAGGGATCCAGCGCAGTTTCTTCACCGTCTCAAGGACACCGCGGACATAGAAGATGGCACGTTCGTCATTGTCTTCATATTCGTTGCCTTTGGCATCAGCGATGCCGGCTTTACGCTGGAAGAAATCGTCATTGTCTATGAAATAGACCTGCATTCTGGCAGATTGGATAGAAGCTACCTTAATGATCAGAGGATGATCGGTATCTTCAATAATCAGATTCATTCCGGAAAGACGTATCACTTCGTGCAGCTGGTTGCGGCGCTCGTTGATATATCCAAATTTTGGCATGAATGTTCTGATCTCACGGCCACGCTCTTGAATACCTTGGGGAAGATTACGGCATATCCGAGATATTTCCGTTTCTGGGAGGTAAGGTGTTATTTCTTGAGCAATGAACAAAATCTTTTTGGCATCCATTCTATAATCTTTTATTTATCGGTACAAAGGTAGTAAAAATATCGCGCTATTTCTAATACTTTTGAATTTTTAATCCCATATTCATCCTATCAAGCTTGATATCTCAGTATATAAAAATCAGCCAATTAGGGCCCATAACAAGGCTATTCGTACGTTTGGAATGCGTGCTCGTAACGAGTCATGCAAATAGAGATAAATATCAAAAAGATAATAATTCTCTTTCTTTTGACGTATTTATTTAGTTGTTTTGCACCGTCTTTAAGAAACTGTCTGATGAAAATAGTAAAAAGTATCAAAGAGCTGAAAAGCATTTTAGCTGCTGAACGAGAGAAAGGCAAACAGATTGGACTTGTCCCTACAATGGGCGCTTTGCATGCCGGCCATATCAGTTTGGTGAATCGTTGTGCAAAAGAGAATGGCATCTGTGTAGTCAGTGATTTTGTCAATCCGACACAGTTCAATGACAAGCATGATCTTGAAACATATCCTCATACGCTTGACCAAGACAGCGCATTGTTGGAAGCCGCAAAGTGTGATATTCTTTTCGCTCCTTCCGTTGAGGAGATGTATCCCGAACCTGACACGAGAACATTCAGTCTGGGTACGGTGCAGGAAGTGATGGAAGGTGCTCGTCGTCCCGGTCATTTCAATGGTGTTTGTCAGATTGTCAGCAAACTCTTTTATGCCGTAGAACCTGATAATGCTTATTTTGGCGAAAAAGACTTCCAGCAGATTGCTGTCATCAAAGCAATGGTGAAGCAGTTGGGAATCAAGGTCAAGATCAATCCGTGTCCGATCGTTCGTGAAGCCGATGGTTTGGCATTGAGCAGCAGAAACAGCAGATTGACGCCAGAACTTCGTCAAAAAGCTCCATTAATTGCCCGTACGTTAAAAGAAAGTCGTAAATTTGCACCCGAAAAGAGCGTTAAAGAGGTGAAGGAATATGTGATCAACACCCTTAACGCATGTCCTGAAATGCGTGTTGAATACTATGAAATCGTCGACGGCAACTCATTGGTATCGATTGACAAATGGAATGACACGGATTATCCTGTTGGATGCATCACCGTATTTTGCGGAGATGTTCGTTTGATAGACAACATCAAATACTAAATAAGCAGCTTCGAGCTGCCCAAACGATTGAACAATGTTGGTAGAAATAGTTAAATCGAAGATTCACAGAGTAACAGTGACGGAAGCTGATCTCAACTACATCGGTAGTATCACTATCGATGAGGATCTCATGGATGCCGCTAATCTCCTCCCGAATGAAAAGGTAGCGATCGTTGACAACAACAATGGCGAACGGTTTGAAACTTATGTAATCAAAGGGAAGCGCGGATCGGGCGTTATCTGTCTCAACGGTGGTGCTGCTCGCAAATGTCAGGTTGGCGACGTGATTATCATCATGGCTTATGCGTTGATGGATTTTGAAGAAGCCAAGACATTCAAACCTGCGGTCGTCTTTCCGGATACGGCTACGAACAAGATCGTTTGATCGAATCTATTTATAAAAAATATTGGAGCTGCGTCAATTGATGCAGCTCCTTTTTTATGTTTATCCCAAATTCATAAAGAACGTCCCGTTTGACATACTGTGAAAAAATATTTCAACCATGGTTAAAACTTTTTTTCATAGTATCCCGCGGACCTTCGCACAGTAGTCAAAATAATATTTAACCATGGTTGAATATTTTTATTTCCTTAGACATTGCACGGTTCTTTCGTTGAAAAAGGCAGGGGGCATTGGCTAATCGATCGTAATGACTGTTATTAAAGTATTATTTGTTAGGAAGTTATATGGTAAAGGTCAATGAATCGGTACCTGTTTCTGTCATTATATCTTTTTTCGATGAACATACGTTCGGAATCAATCCAGGAGCATTCGGGCTCGAAAAGAAATGAATGATGTCACCGGGACAGATAATCCTACATTTTTTCAAATTGAGAGTAATTAGGGGCTAAAAAACATTGTATATATGATTATATGTCCTTATATTTGTGAAAATTTTCATAAGAAAAAGATAAATTGTCACCTATACACATATACATTTATTACTATGAGAACAAATAGAAGAAATTTCCTAAAAACTTTGGGTGGAGTGGCGCTTTTTACCATTGTACCACGCAATGTGCTTGGAAATGGTCTTATTGCACCGAGTGATCAACTTACGAAAGGTATTATCGGAACCGGAAGCATGGGTTGTGGCCATGTGAATCTGGGTGGTACTCGTTTGGTTGCTGTCTGCGATGTAGATAAGAACCATTTGCAGAATGGTTTGAATCTTGTAAAAGAGAAGATTGCTGCTTACCATGATTATCGTGAGCTGATTGCCGATCCGAATGTGGACATCGTGCATATTGCTACGCCTCCGCACTGGCATGGAACCATGTCGGTGGAAGCTGCCAAACAGGGCAAAGATATTTGGTGTGAGAAGCCAATGACACGTACCATCGGCGAAGGTAAGAGAGTGATGGAAGCCATGAAACAGTACAACCGCATTTTCCGTCTGAACACTTGGTTCCGTTTTGCAGATGATTTCTACGGACTCGGAACGACGGTTCATCCGTTGAAGAAGCTTATCATGAGCGGACTGCTGGGCTGGCCTTTGACTGTTACCGTCAGCAAACATACAGGTTTCGACTGGAAATTTTATTGGGTAGGAAAAGAACATCTCGAGGAACAACCGATTCCTTCTGAGCTTGATTATAACTTCTGGTTAGGACCGGCTCCTTACAAGCCTTACAATTCGCACCGCGTTCACCAGACTTTCCGTGGCTATTGGGATTATGATTCAGGTGGCCTGGGCGATATGGGCCAGCATTATCTGGATCCTGTGCAGTATCTGCTCGACAAGGACGAGACCAGTCCGATCACGGTCGAAGTGGACGCTCCGCAGCAGCATCCTGATGCAGTCGGTACGTGGCGTCAGATCAAATATACCTACGAAGATGGCTGCCAGATCATTCTTTGGGGCGGCGATTTCGGAGATCCTAATACGCCTTACATTCATGGACCTAAAGGCAATGTCTATAAGAACTTTGTATGCGACATTCCTGATTGGCAGAAGAAACTGGCTGAATTCCCCGAACCGGCTCCGCAGATGACCGATTTCATTACGGCCGTTAAGACACGCCAGCCGTTTGCGCTCAACGAACGCAACGGATTCCGTTCGGCTACCATTGTCAATATGGGCGGATGTGCACTTCGTCTGAACCGCACGCTCCATTTTGATCCTGTGAAACTTGAATTCAAGGATGACGACGCTGCCAATCGTCTGATCAATCAACCGATGCGCGCACCTTGGAACATCTAAACATTATTCACAAGCTAACAAAAGAAGAATCATGATAAAGAAATTTATGTCACTGGCTGCTCTGTTATTGTGCAGCACTATGATAATGGCCCAAACGCCGCAAAACCGTACCGTGAAAACGACGGTGGCCGACGTACTTGCTCAGATGCCCGCTGTCCAGCAGGACAACTACAACAATCTGATCAGCGATTTGAGCAAAACGGGCGATGAAGGCATACAGATGTTGGTTACGCGTCTCGCTTCGTCTGCCGAAGAGCGCAATGCTCAGGTGGAGTATGCCATCAGCGGATTGACCAACTATGCTTCTGAGCAAGGAAGAGATGCTCTTCGCCAGTCAGTAGCTCAGTCCTACTGCAAGGCGATTGCCAGCCTCTCTGCCAATTTCCCTAAAGAGTATAAGGATGGAGACAAAGCTCCTGCCAATACGTACACCTGCCGCTTCCTCATTAAGCAGTTGCAGAATCTGGGTGGCGACGAAAGCGTGCCTACTCTTACCAACTGTCTGAACACGCAGGTTCTTGTCGGACCGGCTGCTCGTGCTTTGGCGAGAATCAATACGGCAAAGGCAAAAGAGGTTCTGGTTAATGCTTTGAAACAGGACAAGACACAGAAGGATCTCGTTAAGGCCATTGCCGAGACAGGTGCTTCCGATGCAGAACAGACGCTGATTCAGATGATCGGCTCGAACGACGAATTCATGCAGAAAGAGGTGCTTTATGCGCTCAGCCGCGTGGGATCGAATGCTTCAATGCCGGCTCTTTCCACTGCTGCCAAAGCTGCCAACTATACATTTGATAAGAGTGGAGCCAACGAAGCTTATATCGCTCTCCTCAAACGAATCGCAGAAAAGGGCGATGCAAAATCCGCTTATGCTGCTGCCGCTCAGTTGCAGATCGATGCAGCTAAAGCCGGTATGTTGCAGACGCGCGAAGCAGCTTTGCAGATCATGATGATGAGCAGTTCGAAAGATGCTGCCGGCAAGCTGGCTATCGCAGCGATGAAGGACAACAACATCCAGTATCGCAATGCAGCCCTTCGTTATGCTTCCGACTTCGCCGATCAGGCATTCTACACAGAAATCGCCAAGACGATGCTCAAAGCTAAACCGGCTTCCAAAACAGATATCATCAACTGGCTCGGACGTGAAAGCGTTCAGCCTGCACATCACGATATGCTGAAGAATCTCGACATCCGTTTCGATCTTCCGCTGCGTCAGGCTTTGTTGAAACAGTTAAAGGGTAAGGATTTCGGAGTGAAGACAGCAGCTGTCTGGGCTTTGGTGAAAATGGGCGACACGCAGGTGATTCCTTCTATCGCACAACTGCTCACCAGCAAGGATGGAGCTACGATTGCTTTAGGAAAAAATGCACTGGCTGCTTTCAAGGGTGACATTGATGTTGAGGTTGCCAAGACGCTTAAGTTGGCTACCGATTCCGGTAAGATTGCCGGACTTGACCTGCTGGCTCTTCGTATGGCTGATGCCAATCTGAATAATGTTATCGAACAGACCAAGGCAACATCACCGGCTGTTAAGGCTGCGGCTTATAAGACATTGAAGAGTGTTGTCACAGAAAAGAATTTCACGCTGATGTGCGGCATGCTTGAGACAGCCGATGCTTCTGCTGTTGCTCCGTTGCAAGAGGCTGTGTCTGCTACATTATCACAGAAACCGATTGCGGATCGTTCTGCTGCGGTTAACAGCCGTATGCTGCAAGCCGGACAGAATGCCTACCTTTATTATCCGGTTTTGGCTTCGACGGGCGATATGAAAGTGCTTCCAGTGATTGCCAAAGCTTTCAAGGAAAGTACGGGTGCGACACGCGAATCTGCTTTCAACGCTTTGCTGAGCTGGAAAGACAAAGAGTCTCTGCATTATCTGCTTGACGTTTGTCGTGATGCATCGGCTTCCGAATATTTCGATCGTGCCTTCGATCGTGATCTCGCCATTACATCACTGATGGCTACTGGTGAAAACCGTGTACTTGCTTTGCGTGATGCTATGACGGTTGCCAAGACCGACGCTCAGAAGAACCGCATCCTCAACATTATGAGTGGAACGGGCGCTTTCCAAGGTTTGCTTTTTGCAAGCAACTATTTGGATAATCCTGGAACACAGCAGGCCGCTGCTATGGCTGTCACTCAGATTGCTTTGAGTAGTAAGGAATATACGGGAAATAACGTAAAGGCGCTGATCAATAAATCCATGTCTGTCCTGACAGACAAAGATGCCGATTATCTGAAGCAGGCTCTGCGCAAACAGTTGGCTGAGATGCCGGATGAAACAGGTTTCGTCTCTATCTTCAACGGTAAGGATCTGACGGGTTGGAAAGGTTTGCTGGCTTCTCCGAATGATAATCCTTTCAAACGTGCTCAACTGAAGCCCGAAGAACTTGCCAAAGAACAGGCCAAAGCCGATGAGTCAATGGCTCGCGACTGGAAGGTTGAAAACGGCATGTTGACCTTCGTCGGAAGTGGTTATGATAATATCTGCACGGTTAAGAAATACCGCGACTTCGAGATGTATGTCGATTGGATGCTTGATCCGGCAGGACCGGAAGCTGACGCCGGCGTTTATCTGCGTGGCACGCCACAGGTTCAGATTTGGGATACAGCTCGTGTCAATGTAGGTGCACAGGTTGGTTCCGGCGGACTTTACAACAACTTCGCCAATCCAAGCAAGCCGACGAAAGTGGCTGATAACAAATTGGGCGAATGGAATTCCTTCTTTATCCGCATGGTGGGCGACCGCGTAACGGTGGTTCTCAATGGCGAGAAGGTTGTAGATGATGTAATCCTCGACAACTATTGGGATCACAATCTGCCCATTCCTTCCATCGAAGATATCGAGATCCAGGCTCATGGTAGCAAGGTCTATTATCGCGACATCTATGTTAAGGAGTTGAATACGCCCGAACCTTTCACGCTTTCTCCGGAAGAACAGAAGGAGGGTTACAAAGTGCTCTTCGACGGTACGAACATGAACGAATGGACTGGAAACCTCGTAGATTATACGCTGCGTAATGGTTGCATTGCCATGGATCCGAGCAAGGCTTATGGTGGAAACCTCTATACAAAGAAGGAGTTCTCGAACTTCATCTATCGTTTCGACTTCAAGCTCACGCCAGGAGCCAACAACGGTGTCGGAATCCGTACTCCGATGACAGGAGACGCTGCTTATGTCGGCATGGAAGTCCAGATCCTCGATTGCGAGAATCCGATCTACAAAGACATCACTCCGCTGCAGCATCATGGTTCCGTTTATGGCATCATCGCTGCAAAGCCTGATCACCACAGTGCATTCAAACCTGCCGGCGAATGGAATACGGAAGAGATTTACGCCAACGGCGACAACATTCGTGTGACTGTCAATGGACAAGTTATTACGGAAGGTAACATCCGCGAAGCTACGAAGGACGGTACGCCCGATCATGAAGAGCATCCGGGTCTGTTCAACAAGAGCGGTCATATTGCATTCCTCGGCCATGGTTCACCTGTCGAGTTCCGCAATATCCGTATCAAGGAATTGAAAAAGTAATACTCGTTTCATATTTACATTAGAAAAGGCCGGCAGGAATCTTTCTTGCTGGCCTTTCTTTTTTGAAATCGAATATGGCTTATCCTAAATCTGTCAAAGAAATGATGAAATTCAATCATTTCACCGGGCGAAACACTTAAAACGGCCTCAAAAAGTCGTTTCACCAGTGCAGGAAGCTTTTTAGAAGTTATATTCGTACTTTCACCAGTG
>CAZIVE010000050.1:0-18074 GCA_964542435.1 uncultured Parabacteroides sp. | reverse complement strand
ACGATTCTTCCACTCATCGCAAACAGTGCGATCAGAATAAACAAGCCCCGGAAGAGATGAAGGCGGGCTTTCTTGTGTAGATTGTCTTTCATAAATAAATTGAATTATAAGGTTAATAAAAAAGGGTAAAACACTCAAAGATTAGTGAGCCATCGAAGTCCATTCTGTCACCTTGGTTCATTTCAGGATGCATCTATACTTTGTTCTGCGGCTAAGATAAACAAATTATGCAAAAGTATGGCTTTACCCTATTAATAAATTAAAATACATACATACGACAAAGGGCTGCAATCTGGATTGCAGCCCTCTGTTCTGTGATATCTTGGATCTTCTGTTGAAGAAATCAGTTGTTCGGTGAAGAATAGTTCTTGTTCAGGTATTCAAGAAACTCGCTTGTGATGTCGTACGCATCGTCGGCTGTCAGAATATTGTTGGAACTTGAAGTGTTGCCGAAGATGACCTGATAATGATGCGTGCGATTGTACGCTTTCAGCTGTGAAACGAGCGTATCACGAAGCTGTTCGGTAAGACGCTGCTGTTCCTGAACCAGTTCCTGAGCCAGCTGATTGTCATAGTTCTGCAGTTCCTGCTGTTTGTTCATCAGTCGCTGCTGTTCCTGCTGTGCCCGTTCGCGGGTAAGAAAAGCATTGTTATCCACTTTGCGCTGGAATTCATCCATTTCAGACTGAAGGCTGCGGGCACGTTGCGTAACGCTGGCGCGGGAATTCTCCTGTTTCCGAAGGATGACCTCATTCAGATCTTTCGAATAGTTATAATTCGTAAGCAGTGTATCGATATTGACATAAGCCATTGGCATGACACTGGCAGAATCACTTGGTGCGAAGCTACGTTCCACTTTGGACTGTTTGCTTCCGGTGAAATGCAAGATAAATAAGACTATGACTGCTACGGCCAACACACCATCGATAATGTAGTTGATGTTCTTCATAAAGTGCAAATTAAAATCTATGATTTATTATAATTCGTTCATTCTGCTTTCGAGATCGCGGCGTTGACGTTCCTCCTTATCCTGTGTTTTAGCACAGAAGATACCTTTCTTGTTGAGCGCCTTGTTGCCATCGATATGCATACTTGGAAATCTACCATCCTTTTTCAGAAGGACTTTTATCGAGAGTAAAGCGACACAAACGAGAAGAATTAGGATACTAATCAATAACGTTTCAACCATTTTTCTCTATATTTGTGGACGCAAATATAAGAGTTTAAGTGATTGAAAAGTTCATTTTCCCGATTTTATTCTGTTTTTTTCACTTACTACTCTTATGAAGCATAGTAATAGAACATGGATTAACATCCGAAAAACAGTAGTTTTATGAACATCACAGAATTAAAGCCTGCACTAGTGTGGAAATTCTTCCACGCCATCAACCAGGTTCCTCGTCCTTCTAAGAAAGAGGGGAAGATGAGAGAGTATCTCAAGTCGTTTGCCGAAGAGTATCATCTGCCGTTCAAGACTGACGCCTGCGGTAATGTATTAATTTCGAAGCCGGCCACCAAAGGCATGGAAGATCGTGTAGGCGTTATCCTGCAAGGTCACATGGATATGGTCTGCGAGAAGAGTAACGATGTGAAACATGATTTCGACAAAGACCCGATTCAGACGGTCGTTGACGGCGAATGGGTTCGTGCAAAAGGTACGACGCTCGGCGCTGACGACGGCATGGCTGTCGCTTCCGGTCTCGCTATTCTCGCTTCCGAAGATATTCCTCACGGACCGTTGGAATGCCTTTTCACCGTGGATGAAGAACAAGGTCTGACAGGTGCCAAGAACATCGAAGGCGGCTTCATGAACGGACATATCCTGCTGAATCTCGACAGCGAGGACGAAGGACAGATCTTCATGGGTTGCGCCGGCGGTAAAGACACCATCGCCTTCTTCCATTACACTCCTGCTCCTGCTCCATCCGATCTGTTGTATTTCCGTATTGATGTCAAAGGTCTGCTGGGCGGTCATTCCGGTGGTGAGATCCATCTGGAACGCGGAAACTCCATCAAGATTCTCGCTCGTTTCCTCAACAAACTGGGCGAACAGCATCCTTACACACTCTGCGAGATCGACGGCGGCAATCTGCACAACGTCATTCCGTTTGAGTCACACGCTGTGATCGGAATCGACAGTGACGATAAAGAGAAAGCCATCTCTTTGCTCAACATCTTTGCCAAAGATGTAGAAAACGAACTGAAGCATCAGGATCCGAAGGTTTCCATCACGATGAAGAGCACCGACAAACCGGCGTTCATGATCGACAAGAAGACCACGGAGAATCTGGTCAGCTCACTCGTTGCCTGCTCACACGGCGTCATCGGCTGGAGTCACGAAATGGCTCATCTGGTAGAAACGTCCACCAACCTCTCTTCACTGAAGATGAGAGACGGCAACAAGATCGAAGTCGCAACCATGCAGCGCAGCTCTGTCGAGTCACAGCGCGAATACATCAGCGAGAATGTAGCAGCTACATTCCGTCTGGCCGGAGCCGAAGTGATCCAGAGCGACGGTTATCCAGGATGGGAACCGAACATGAGTTCCAAGATCCTGAAGACAGCCATCGAGACCTATCACAAACTGTTCGACAAAGATCCGCAAGTCCTCGCTATCCATGCAGGTCTGGAATGCGGCCTCTTCCTTGAGAAGTATCCGTATCTCGACATGATCTCCATCGGCCCGACGATGCGTAACGTCCATACGCCGAACGAATGTATCGAGATCAAGTCCGTCGATCTGTTCTGGAAATATCTCGTTGCATTATTAAAGAACATCCCTGTAAAATAAAAGGGGAACACGATCGTTAGTAAAGGAGGGAAGAGACATAAGTTTCTTTCCTCCTTTATATATATAGCGTAAATGAAGAAAATCACCCTTATAGGGTTATTGGCCCTGATTCTTGTTCCATTGTTCTTTACTAACTGTGAAGGACTGGATGAGAGTTATTCCTCCAATCCCAATCTCAACATCTCCTTTTCGACCGACACACTCTCGTTCGACACGGTTTTCACAACCGTCGGATCCACGACGGGACAGTTCATGATTTATAACCACAACAAGGAAAACCTCAAGATCGAATCGCTGATGCTGGCCAGCGGCGGGACTTCGGGATTCCGTATCAATCTGGACGGTCGAAAAGGCACATCGTTCAATGATGTTTCCCTCCTCAAGGACGACAGCATGTACGTCTTCGTCGAAGTAACCGTCAATCCCAACGGTGTCAACGAACCTCTGTTGATCCAAGATTCTGTCATCGCTGTGGTCAATGGAGTGAAGAAATCGGTTCTGCTTCAGGCATTCGGTCAGGATGTACATCTATATAAAGGTGGAGAAACACTGTCAGGCGACGTGACGTTGAAGGCGGACAAACCTTATCTCGTCTATGACAGCCTCGTGATTGCACCCAACAGCACGGTCCGAGTGGAACCGGGCGCCACATTCTATATGCACAGCCGTGCCAACCTCATCGCACACGGCACATTGCTTGCAGAAGGCACACAGGAGAAGCCCATCACGTTCAGAGGCGACCGACTCGACTATATCCTCAGCAATGTCCTGATGTATGACAGCTCGCCTTCGCAATGGGGCGGCATCTTCTTCAAAAAGGAAAGCTTCGGGAACAAGATGAGCTATGCCATCGTCCGCAACGGCACGACAGGTATCACCTGCGAACAATCTGATCCCAGTCAGGAAAAGCTCAGCATCGACCAGTCGCAAGTGACCAATGCGGGCACCAATCTCTTCAGTGCCATCAACTGCAAGGTAAAAGCGGCCAGCAGCGAATTCAGCAATGCCGGCGGCAATGTCGTGACGCTCGTGGGCGGAAACTACAGCTTTGCTCACTGCACATTGGCCAACTTCATGATTCTCACCACGCGAGGCGGCTCTTCTTCCTCTTCCGAAGAGAGTATTACCCTTCATATTCTCAACAATGCAAAGGTGAACAATTCCGGACCTTATCCGATCGAGTCTGCCGTATTCCGCAACTGCATCATCGACGGAAGCTACGACGTTGCAACCAGTGGAGGCGAAATCGCCATTACAACAGACGCAAGCCAAAGCAGTTTCAGCTATCTCTTCGACCATTGCGTACTGAAGATGGCATCCACACAAAACGAACATTTCACCCATAATATCTTCATTACCGAAAGTCAAGTCTATCGCAAGCGAGGCGAAAAGGTCAACAAGTATGCCTTCGATTTCCGTCCGGACACCGTGACCGACGTTTGCGTAGGTAAAGCTGATCCGACGATCGCTGCCCTTTATCCGGCAGACCGTTACGGCGTGAGCCGCCTTACCTCATCGAATGCACCGACGATCGGAGCCTATGAATTTGTCAAGAAATAATTCCTCAGATGAAACGATACCTTATTATAATAGCTATTGCCTTGGGTTTGCCCTTCGTTCAGACGAAGGCGCAACAGGAATTCCGCGTGATGAGTTACAACGTAGAGAATCTTTTCGACGCATCCGACGATCCGAATACTGACGACAACGACTTTCTGCCCGAAGGCAAATACAATTGGACAGATTACAAGTATCATCAGAAGCTGGAGCGCATTGCGCAGGTCATCACGGCTGCCGGAGAATGGAGTACGCCGGCTCTCGTAGCACTCTGTGAAGTGGAAAACGATTCCGTGCTCTGGAATCTTTCCCATCGTACGCAGCTGCAGAAACAGAACTACAGTTACGTCATCACCAACGGACCCGACAAACGCGGCATCAACGTCGGTCTGCTCTATCAGCGTGACAAGTTCGCGTTCATCGGAAAGAAAGCCCATCGTGTACATCTGCAAGGAGGACTTCATTCCTTGACGCGCGATCTGCTTCATGTCTGGGGAAGAGTGATCAGCGGCGACACACTGGACGTGTTCGTATGCCATTTCCCTTCTCGCTCGGGAGGTGAAAAAGAGAGTGAGACCGATCGCATCCAGACGGCTCAGCTATTGCGCCATCTCTGCGATTCCTTGGTGAGCAAGCGCAAGAAGCCACAGATCATCCTCATGGGCGACTTCAACGATACACCTGCCAACAAAAGTATCAAAGAGGTTCTGAACGCCGGAACACTCTTGAGCAAAGACATCAAAGTGGCAGACGGACCGAAGAAGCTCTACGATCTCTTCGCCAATCCGAAGCTCATCAACTTGCCGGGAAGTCATAAGTATCACGGCGAATGGAGCCAGTTGGATCATATCATCGTGAATGCGTCACTGCTCAAGGATCAATCATCCATGCGACTGGTCAGAGGCAGCATGCGCGTGTTCTCACCATCGTTCCTGCTGACGACCGACAAACAGAATACCGGCGAGATGCCGCTTCGCACCTTTTCGGGATTCAAATACAACGGAGGCTTTAGCGACCATCTTCCTTTGATTGCCGACTTCACCGTCACTGGCAGGAAAAGATAAAAAGTACAGGATGCTTCCGAAACCTTCTTGAAAATAAAATGGATTAATGACACTCAATCAATCATCATCTCTTTGTTTAATCGCTATCTTTGCACAACATTTTTTAGACTGAAACAATGCACAAAATATATTTCGTTTTTCTGCTCTGCTGCTGCCAGGTTCTATTCGCGCAGCAGGGTTATCGTTGTCCTTTCGATTTCAAACTTCTACTGGCAGGCAATTTCGGCGAACTTCGATCCAACCATTATCACTCAGGCCTTGACCTCAAAACGGAAGGCGGCGTTGGCAAACCGGTTCATGCTGTAGAGAAAGGCTACGTCTCACGCATCTCCATCAGTGCTTGGGGTTATGGCAACGGACTTTATCTGACACATCCCGACGGCACGACCACGGTTTATGGTCACCTTCAGCGCTTCGCTCCCAAAATTGCGGAGTTCGCACGCCGGCAGCAATATGCCAAAGAGAGTTTCATGATCGATGTGCTGGTTTCTCCCAATCAGCTTCCCGTTGAGCAGGGAGAAGTGGTGGCATACAGCGGCAATACAGGTTCGTCGGCCGGTCCGCACACTCATTTCGAAGTACGCAACACAAAGACGGAAGAGCTCTATGATCCGCTCATCTATCTGAAGAACTATTTCACCGACACACGAGCTCCAGAGATCCGGAACATCCTGATCTGTCCCGTTCCCGGAGAAGGCGGCGTGAATGATGTAGAACGAAAAGTCAGACTCAACACAACTGCTTTGGTCGGTGGCAAACAGAGAGTGATCGGAAAGATTACGGCGTGGGGAAAAATCGGCGTGGCTCTTCGTGCGGAAGATTACATGAACGACACCTACAATCGTTACGGCGTGAAGGAGATCACACTGTTCGCCGATGGCAAACAGATCTTCCATAGCAATCTCGAACATTATCTGATTCCCGAGACCCATTATGTGAATAGCTTCACCGATTACGAATACTACAAAAAGACAGGCTTCTCGTTTATCCGTTCGTTCGTGGAACCCGGCAACAAACTTCGCTTCATTCAGACGGACAGGAACCGTGGCTATATCAACATCAATGAAGAACGAACCTATAACCTCGCCTACCGCATCTCCGATTTCTTCGGCAACACGACGGAGATGACATTCGAGATCGAGGGAAAGAGACAGAACATCTCCAAACCCAACTATTCAGATACGACGCTCATGCACTGGAACGTAAACACGGACTTCAAGGCGCGCAACTCGCAACTGTATATTCCGGTCGGTTATCTGTATGACGACCTGCATTTCATCTATAAAGAGAAACAGGATCCTTCAGGCATCGCATCGATCTTCACCATGCACAACCATTTCGTGCCGATACACAACGACTGCCGTCTCTCGCTGCGCATCAGCAAAGACACGGTGACGAACAAGAACCAATACGGCATCGTCTATTTCCAAGGCAACGGAGTGAAATGGATCGGCGGCACCTACAAGAACGGATGGATCACGGGCAATATTCGCGAGCTCGGCGACTTCACCGTACGGATCGATTCAAAAGGTCCGACCATCGTTCCGGTCAATGCCAACAACTGGATCAAGAGAAGATCGATCACCTTCCAGCTATCGGACAATATGAGCGGATTGGCCAACTTCAAAGGAACACTCGACGGCAAGTTCGTATTGTTCGAAATGAACAACCGCGCTGTGATCAACTGGAAGTTTGACCTGAGAGATCTTCCCAAAGGCCAGCACACACTGAAGCTATTGGCTTGGGATCAATGCGGAAACACCTCTGAATATACACGTTCACTGAGCTGGTGATAAAAATCAGTAGAAAAAGGTGAAAGGAAATCATTCCGATTCGATTAATATTTACTACATTTGTTACCGCTATAAAACGAAGTTTGACAAACATCGAAACTAAAATATAACATATCATGGAGAATAACGACGCATTATTATTGAAGGTTAGAGCCAAAGCAGAAGGATGGCTGAACAAAAGCTATGACGAAGAAACACGTAAAGAGGTACAGGCGCTCCTTGACAAAGAGGATCCAACAGACCTGATTGAGAGCTTTTATAAAGATCTCGAATTTGGCACAGGCGGCCTTAGAGGTATCATGGGCGTCGGCTCCAATCGTATGAATATCTACACAGTAGGCGCTGCTACACAAGGTCTGGCCAACTACCTCAAAGAGGAGTTCGCAGAACTTCCACAGATCAAAGTAGCAATCGGCCATGACTGCCGTAACAACAGCCGCAAGTTTGCCGAAATCTCAGCCGATATCTTTTCCGCTAACGGCATCAAGGTCTATCTGTTCGAAAGCCTTCGTCCAACACCTGAGATGTCTTATGCAATCCGCAAACTGAAATGTCAGAGCGGTATCATCCTGACAGCTTCTCACAACCCCAAGGAATACAATGGCTACAAGGCCTATTGGGACGACGGAGCTCAAATGATCCCTCCTCACGATAAAAATACCATCGCCGAAGTGAACAAAGTTCACGGTCCTGCCGATATCAAATTCAAGAAGAATCCGGCTCTCATCGAGATTATCGGAAAGAAGATCGATAAGGAATTCATCAGCGATGTCAAGAAACTCTCACTCTCACCCGAAGCTATCGAGCACAACAAAGATATGAAGATCGTCTATACGCCGATCCACGGCACAGGAATCATGCTGATTCCCGATGCTTTGAAGGCTTATGGATTCACTCAAATCATCGATGTTCCCGAACAGGACGTGATCAGCGGAGACTTCCCCACGGTCGTTTCTCCCAATCCTGAAGAACCGGCAGCTATGGCGATGGCTGTGGCCAAGGCAAAAGAAACCGATGCCGAACTCGTGCTTGCTTCCGATCCGGATGCCGATCGTATGGGCGTTGCCGTCAAGAACAACCAGGGCGAATGGATCCTGCTCAATGGCAATCAGACCGCTATCCTGTTTGTTTATTATCTGATCACCCGCTGGAAAGAGCTGGGCAAACTGAACGGCAAAGAATATATTGTCAAGACAATCGTCACGACCGAAACGATCCGTCGCATCTGCGAAGCCAACAGCGTGGAACTCTACGACTGCTACACAGGCTTCAAGTGGATTGCCAACGTTATGAAAGCTAACGAAGGCAAAAAGAGTTACATCGGCGGTGGCGAAGAGAGCTACGGTTTCCTTTGCGAAGACTTCGTCAGAGATAAAGATGCTGTATCAGCCTGCACCATCATGGCAGAGATCACAGCGTGGGCCAAAGACCAAGGTCTCTCTCTCTTCCAGTTGCTCGAAAAGATCTACGTGGAATTCGGATTCTCGAAAGAAAAAGGAATTTCTGTAGTGAAGAAAGGCAAGAGCGGCGCCGAAGAGATCGAAGCGATGATGAAGAATTATCGTAACAATCCTCTCAAGGAAATCGCCGGATCGAAGGTCATCAGCTTCTACGACTATGCATCGTTGAAAGGCACGGACTATAACCTCAACGAAACATTCTCACTCGACATGCCAACCACTTCCAACGTACTTCAGTATTATACCGAAGATAAGACGAAGATCTCCATCCGTCCTTCCGGAACAGAACCGAAGATCAAATTCTATATCGAAGTACATGAGAAGATCAAATCGGAAGAGGACATTCCTGCAGCCGAAGAAGCAGCCAATGCAAAGATTGAACGTGTAAAAGCATCACTCGGTATTTAAAAGATTTCATCTTATACGGAGTCATCCTTTTCTTTTCATTAAGAAAAAAAGTTTTAACCATGGTTGAAAAAAGTTTTGACCATGGTTAAATATTTCTGGGACTATTGTGAAAAAATATTTTAACCATGGTTGAAAATATTTTCAACAATGTCAACAGGAAAAACGACAAAAAAAGAAAGTGAGAAATATTTTGACAAAGAAAGAAAAAGCAGTACTTTTGTGGCCTGTATTCCGCAGAGGGTAGAAAAGTAGATCTGTAAGAAGATCTCACCCCCGGGACTTAACCTGTTAAAAATTAAAGACAGATGTACGTTATTGTAGAAATCAACGGTCAGCAGTTCAAAGCCGAACAAGGTCAGAAGCTGTTCGTTCAACACATTCAGGACGCAGAAAGCGGAGCTGTTGTGGAATTTGACAAAGTGTTATTGGTGGACAACGACGGTGTTGTAAAAGTTGGTACACCGGTTATTGAAGGAGCAAAGGTAGTTTGCGAAGTTGTTTCTCCACTTGTAAAGGGTGATAAGGTATTGGTGTTCCACAAGAAGGTTCACAAAGGATACCGCAAGTTGACGGCTCATCGTCAGCATTTCACCGAGGTGAATATCAAAGAAATCGTTGCTTAACAAACAAAGGAGAAAACAGAAATGGCACATAAAAAAGGTGTAGGTAGTTCAAAGAACGGCCGTGAATCACATAGCAAAAGACTTGGTTTGAAGTTGTTCGGTGGCGAGACCATTAAAGCTGGTTCAATCATCGTACGTCAGAGAGGAACCGTTCATCATCCGGGTGAAAACGTCGGAATGGGCAGTGATCATACATTGTATGCACTGAAGGACGGAGTTGTCTCATTCAAGAAGGTTAAAGAGAATCGTTCTTTCGTGTCAGTCATTGAGACGAAAGAGGAAAAGGCTCCCACAGAAGCTTAGGATTCTTTCCATATCATAAAGAAGGCGGAACAGACAATCATATGTGTCAGTTCCGCTTTTTTTGTTTCAAACCTTTTGAAACTGTATTCATTTTAGTAACTTTGCAAGTCTATTTATTTAAGGGATATATATACAAACTGAAGATATTATCTTATGTTGACGCTAAAAGTAATTACCGAAAATCCGGAGGATGTGATCCGCCGGTTGGCTAAAAAGCATTTCGATGGTAAAGAGATCATCGGAAAAATCATCGAACTTGACAAAACAAGACGTACTTCTCAACAGGAGCTCGACAAAAACCTTTCTGAACTGAACCTCATCTCTAAAACGATTGGTCAGCTGATGAAAGAGGGAAAGAAAAACGAAGCTGAAGCAGCTCGCAACAAGGTCAGCGAACTGAAAGAGAGTAACAAGTCGTTCGAAGAGGCCAAGACAAAGGCGGAAACCGACATGCACAATCTGCTGGTTCTTATTCCGAACCTGCCCCACGAATCCGTTCCGGAAGGTAATGGCGCTGAAGACAATCTGGTCGTAAAACAAGGTGGTAAGATCCCTGATCTGCCGGCCGATGCTCTTCCTCATTGGGAACTTTGCAAGAAATATGACATCATAGACTTCGAACTGGGCGTGAAAATTACAGGCGCAGGCTTCCCGATTTATAAGGGAAAAGGCTGCCGTCTGCAACGCGCACTCATCAACTTCTTCCTCGACAACGCACGTGAAGCGGGTTATCTGGAAATCGAACCTCCTTATATGGTCAATGGTGATTCCGGTTACGGGACAGGACAGCTGCCTGACAAGGAAGGACAGATGTACCATTGCGAAGTGGATGATCTCTATCTGATCCCGACAGCAGAAGTACCTGTCACCAATATTTTCCGTGATGAGATTCTCAATGCGCAGGATCTGCCAACCAAATACTGTGCCTATTCCGCATGCTTCCGTCGTGAAGCCGGCTCTTATGGCAAGGATGTACGCGGCCTGAACCGCCTGCATCAGTTCGACAAAGTGGAAATCGTCCGCATTGACAAGCCCGAACATTCCTATCAGTCTCTTCAGGAGATGTGCGATTATGTTCAGACATTGGTAGAGAAACTGGAATTGCCTTGGCACATTCTGCGTCTCTGCGGTGGCGACATCAGCTTCACATCTGCCCTGACCTACGACTTTGAAGTTTGGTCTGCCGCTCAGAAACGTTGGCTGGAGGTAAGTTCCGTTTCCAACTTCGAAAGCTATCAGGCTAATCGTCTGAAATGTCGTTATCGTGATGAGAACAAGAAGATCCAGCTTTGCCATACGTTGAACGGTAGTGCACTGGCTTTGCCGCGCATCGTGGCCGCCCTGCTGGAGAACAATCAGACACCGGACGGAATCGTTATTCCGAAGGCTTTGGTTCCCTACACAGGATTCGACATCATCAAGTAATATAGAACAACACAAAACAACATATTTCCATGGGTGGTTTTTTTGGAACAATATCCAAGACGGAGTGCCGCACAGATCTTTTTTACGGAACAGATTACAACTCACATTTGGGCACGCATCGCGGCGGATTGGTCACATTAAGCAACGGAACTTTCAAACGTTCCATTCATAATCTGGAGAATTCCTATTTCCGCAGTAGATTCGAGAAAGAACTGGATAAGTTCGAAGGTCATTCCGGCATAGGAATCATCAGCGATACAGATCCACAGCCGATATTCGTCAATTCACATCTTGGTAAATATGCTGTTGTCACTGTTGCCAAGGTCAATAACCTGAAAGAGCTGGAAGCGGACATGCTGGCAAAAGGCCGTCATCTCTCTGAGCTCAGTTCAGGCGAAACCAACCAGACAGAACTGGTCGCCTTGCTCATTTCTGAAGGTGCCACCTTCAAGGAGGGAATAGAGATCGTCCAGGATCGTGTCAAAGGCTCCTGCTCTATGCTGATCCTTCATGATAAAGGAATCATTGCAGCACGTGACAAATGGGGACGAACACCCATCATCATTGGAAAGAAAGAGGGCGCGTATGCAGCATCCAGCGATCCGTGCAGTTTCCCGAACCTCGGCTTTGAGCCTACTTACAACGTAGGTCCGGGCGAGATTGTGGAGATTGACGCTGAGAGCATGAGGCAGATACGCAAGCCCAATGACAAGATGCAAGTCTGCTCGTTCCTTTGGGTTTACTACGGTTATCCGGTCTCAGAATACGAAGGCGTCAACGTCGATGCTGCCAGATATGCAAGCGGAATGGCGATGGCTTCGCATGATAACGTAGAAGCCGACTATGTTTCGGGCATTCCGGACTCAGGTATTGGAATGGGGTTGGGCTATGCGGAAGGCAAGCATCTTCCCTATCGCCGCGCCATCATCAAATATACGCCGACATGGCCACGCAGCTTCACACCATCCGATCAGTCGGTACGTGATCTTGTAGCCAAGATGAAACTGATCCCGAACAAGACACTGCTGACAGGCAAGCGTGTCATCTTCTGTGACGATTCAATCGTTCGAGGCACACAGCTCCGGAACAATGTCAACATCCTCTATGGATACGGATCGAAAGAGGTGCACATGCGCATTGGCTGTCCGCCGATTCTCCACTCCTGCCCGTTCATCGGTTTCTCGGCCTCTCATTCAGACTTGGAACTGGTAGCACGCAGAATGGTGAAAGAACTGGAAGGCGACGACAAGAAAGATCTTGACAAATACGCTACAACCGGCACGGAACAATATAACAATCTGGTAGATCGCATTCGCCAGCAGTTGAAGATCTCAACGCTTCGCTTCAACACGGTCGAGGATCTTGTCAAATCCATCGGACTTCCCAAGTGCAAACTCTGTCTGCACTGCTATGACGGATCCGGTTGTTTTTAATCAGATAGTAACGAACTAAAATAGAACTCAGATGAACCTTATTGATCGATTTTTAAAGTATGTCAAGTTCGACACACAGTCGAGCGAAGAGACAGGCACCACGCCCAGCACTCCTGGACAGCGTGTTTTTGCAGAAGCTCTGAAAACAGAGCTGGAAGAGATGGGATTGGAAGACATCACCCTGGATGATAATTGTTATCTGATGGCTACACTTCCTGCAAACACCTCCAACAAAGTACCGACCATAGGTTTCATTGCTCATCTGGATACCAGTCCCGATGTCAGCGGAAAGAATGTCAATCCTCGCATCGTGGATTACCAAGGCGGCAACATCGTTCTGTCTGCTGATGGCAACGTGGTTTTATCTCCTCAGATGTTTCCAGAATTATCGGACTACAAAGGACAGAAAATCATCGTAACCGACGGACAGACACTGCTCGGCGCTGATGACAAGGCCGGCGTGGCTTCCATCATTTCCGCTGTGGAATATCTGAAAGCACATCCGGAGATAGAACATGGCAAACTGCGTATCGGATTTACACCTGACGAAGAGATCGGCCGCGGTGCAGACTTCTTTGACGTTGAAAAATTTGGCTGCGACTGGGCTTACACGATGGACGGCGGAGCGATCGGTGAACTGGAATATGAAAATTTCAATGCCGCCGGTGCAAAGGTAATCTTCAAGGGGCTCAACGTACATCCGGGTTATGCGAAGAACAAGATGATCAACGCTTCACTGCTTGCCATTGAATTTGCACAGTGGATGCCGTCAACGCAGCGTCCGGAACATACCGAAGGCTACGAAGGATTCTTCCATCTGATCGGCATGAGCGGTACAGTTGAAGAGGCTTCTCTTTCCTATATCATTCGTGATCACACACGCTCCCTGTTCGAAGAACGTAAGAAACTGCTCGAATCGCTCGTCAAGAGAATGAACGAGATGTTCCCGGATAGCACGACACTCGAACTGCGTGACCAATATTACAACATGCGCGAGGTGGTAGAACCGAAGAAGGAGATCATCGACCTTGCCTACAAAGCCATGCAAGAGATCGGAGTAGCTCCTATCGTTCGTCCTATTCGTGGCGGGACGGACGGAGCACGTCTCTCTTTCATGGGACTTCCCTGCCCGAACTTGTTCGCCGGCGGACTCAATTTCCATGGTCGTTACGAATTTCTTCCTGTCCATTCCATTGAGAAGGCGATGGAAACCATCGTCAAGATCAGCGAACTGGCAGCTAAATAATTAGACATTAACATATTCATCTAAATAAATTAATATGAAAACAACTCCTTTTACGGACGTGCATATCGCTCTTGGAGCGAAAATGCAGGATTTTGCGGGCTATAACATGCCCATCGAATACAATGGAATAATCGAAGAACACATGACCGTTGTCAACGGCGTGGGCGTTTTTGATGTTTCTCACATGGGCGAATTCTGGGTGAAAGGTCCTCACGCTTTGGAACTGATCCAGAACATCACCTCCAACGATGCTTCTGTTCTTACAATAGGTAAAGCTCAGTACACCTGCTTCCCGAATGAAAAGGGTGGCATCGTGGACGATCTTTTGGTGTATCACTTCGAACCGGAGAAATATATGCTGGTTGTCAATGCTGCCAATATTGAGAAGGATTGGAACTGGTGCGTAAGTCACAATACAGTAGGTGCCGAACTGGAGAACAGTTCAGACAACATGGCGCAGCTGGCCATCCAAGGTCCGAAGGCTACGGAAGTGCTGCAGCGCCTTACGAAGGTTGATCTCAGCGCCATTCCTTACTACTCTTTCACAACGGGCGAGTTTGCAGGATGCAAGAATGTCATCATCTCCAATACCGGTTATACCGGAGCTGGTGGTTTTGAACTCTATTTCTATCCGAGCGATGCCATGAAAATCTGGAATGCTATCTTCGAAGCCGGCAAACCGGAAGGCATCAGACCTATCGGATTGGGTGCTCGCGACACATTGCGTCTCGAAATGGGATTCTGTCTCTACGGCCACGATCTCGATGACACGACTTCTCCTATCGAAGCCGGTCTGGGTTGGATTACCAAGTTTGTAGATGGCAAGAACTTCACCAACCGTGCCGAACTGGAACGTCAGAAGAAAGAGGGCGTTGCTCACAGACTCTGCGCATTCGAGATGATTGACAAAGGTATTCCTCGTAACGGTTACGACATTGTCGATGCCGAAGGAAAGAAAATCGGTCATGTAACCTCCGGAACGATGTCTCCCGTCTTGAAGAAGGGCATCGGAATGGGATATGTGGACACTCCTCTTTGGAAAGCAGGAAACGAGATCTTCATTCAGATAAGAAATCGTAACCTCAAAGCTCTGGTTGTAAAAGCACCATTCAGAAAATAACGATATGAAGAGGATTCGGTTTGGCGTGGTCGGAACGAATTTTATTACCGACTGGCTTTTGACCGGCGCTTCGCAAGATAAACGCTTTGAACTATCAGCCGTCTGCTCGCGCAAGCAAGAGACGGCTGATGCGTTTGCACAGAAGCACGGTATTCCTCACACCTTCACCTCTCTTGAGGCAATGGCAGCGAGTGATCTCGTCGATGCGGTTTATATTGCATCGCCCAATTTCTGTCATGCCAGTCAGAGCATTCTCTGCATGAGCCACGGCAAGCATGTGCTGTGTGAAAAGCCTCTTGCCTCCAACGCTGCTGAAGCCCGCCAGATGATTGCCGCTTCCGAAAAGTACAACGTCACGCTGATGGAAGCGATGAAGCCCACAATGACTCCGAATTTTCTCTCCGTTCTGAACAACATCAAACGATGCGGAACAATCCGCCGCTATTTTTCAAGCTACTGCCAGTATTCTTCCCGTTACGACAAGTACAAGCAAGGCCTTCCAACCAATGCCTTCGATCCGAATCTGTCCAACGGAGCCATGATGGACATCGGCATCTACACCATTTATCCGATGATTGTTCTCTTTGGTCGTCCCAATAAGATCCATGCCGACGGAATCATTCTCTCAAGCGGAGCTGACGGACA
This sequence comes from uncultured Parabacteroides sp., assembly GCA_964542435.1. Lineage (GTDB taxonomy): Bacteria > Bacteroidota > Bacteroidia > Bacteroidales > Tannerellaceae > CAZIVE01. The sequence goes on along the minus strand of CAZIVE010000050.1, from coordinate 2,206 downwards.
AGGCGCCATCAACTTCTCCTATAACGGAATGAATGCTACCGTACTTTATTCGAAGATTGCCAACTCAGCTCTTCCAACGGAGATTGAAGGTGAAAAAGGCAACATCACGCTCGACCGCATCAACATCATTCGTAAAGTTGCTTTCACCGAACGTCTTGCTCCCAGTTCCGGCAAAGGTCCCGATCCTGTTCCCGAAGATATCTCCGCCGTCACCGACAAGGATGAATATTACTACGAAGTAGCCGAATTCATCCATCTCATCGAACAAGGCAAACGGGAATCTTCCATCAACAGCCACCAGAATTCCCTCATCACCATCGAAACGATCGATGAGATCCGAAGACAATTAGGAATTGTTTATCCGGCAGATAAGAATTAAATCGGCTATTGTTTCTATATGTTTTCTAGGAATTGACTTATAGTTGCTATTAGTCAAGATGGCAAAAAAGGTCAAAAAAAATAAAGCTGCCGAAGACTATTTCACTCCGACAGCTTTACGATCATTGTTGTGAGTATTTCAAAAGGTTATTTGATGTTCACTACCTTGTAACTGTTCTTGCCACAACGAATCAAGAAGAGACCCTTTTCATCAAACTGGATTGACTCTTTTGCACTCTTGATGATTCCGCTCTTAACCATTCTGCCATTTAAACTATAGACTGTATATGGAACTCCTACAGTTTGACCTACCAAAATCAGTTGTCCACCTTCCATATAAGCAGCATCTTCTGTTGCATCCACAACTTCGATCGGCGAATCTTTCAGCTTAAGAATGATGTTACCGTTGGAGAAGGCGAACTGCCAGTCTTTGTTTGTCGAACTGATGTTTGAAAAATCGCTACTTCCCAATTGATATCCTGATCCTTGAGCTACAATCGTTCCAGCGGTAAGATTGTCTCCCAAATAATCGAGCTGAATTTTGTTCTTCAGTTTCGATGTCACAAACAGTTTCGCGGGCTGAATCATCTTCAGTTTCGTTGCATTCACATCGCCACTGTAATTGATATTCGACCAGGTATAGATATCAGAAGTCTCTCCGTTCGAAGTAACGGTTCCGCCGGTAAATGTCGCCTTCACATTCTCTCCGATATATATGCCGCCGACTTCCTTCGTTGCCGTATTTCCCGTGACGGTTCCGCCTGTCATGGTAAAGGTACTTCCATCATAATTGAGGATACTTCCTATGCTGCCCGTATTGCCTTTCACAGTTCCGCCATTGTACAGAAGCGTACCTTCGTTGAAGATGGCGCTGCCGTTGACTCCCGCGTTTCCACTGATTTCTCCATTGTTCATATTGAAGGTTCCCGTATTAGCCACATAAACTGCACCGCCTGCGTTGCTGTTATCATTAGCACCAGTAACCTTGCTGGCATTGTCAAGGCTCATTGTACCTTTCACAAAAATCAGCGGTTCCTGTGACTGCACTCCTGAGCCGTCAATAGAAGAATTATCAAATGCTACAGAGCTTGTTTCCGGAATATCAATCATTCGAACAGAACCTGTACTTCCGTCAACAGGCTTCTCTCGAGTGAGAACACAATAAAAGACATGCATTTTAATCTTTGGTGGGAATGTAAGAGTCTTGTCTGCATCGATAGGTATTTTTTTATCTTTCCGGCAAACTAAATCAACTGAATCTTTTCCTTGAGCCAGAGCTTTTTTAGCTTGTTCATCTATCCATTTTTGTATATCATCTGCATTACCAAAATCATTTCCTTCATCTGCTTTTCCAAGAATGATCGTATTTCCACTCAGTGATAGTGTCCAACCAGTCGTTGTATAACTATAATAGCCAAGATCACTCTTTGTGAGTTGGTATTTATCCGTTCCTTTAACCACAACTGTGCCAGCTGATAATTGATTGGCGATAGTCGCTTTATGATTAATTGTCAATGGCGAAGTATGTTTAGCATTTCTGATAATATAGGAAGTTCCTGATTTAAAAGTTACAGGATCACTAATGTTTGAACCATCTCCCTCTATAGTAAGAGTGGTAAGAAATGTGATGCCACCAGAATTGTTACGAACAATTGCGGGATGTTTGATTGTTCCTTCGTTTATAGACAGCGTATAATATTTCGTCAGATTTTTTTCTATTGTACCGCCATTCATTGTAAAGCTGACTGTCCAGAAAACATTGTCGATCGACAAATTATTGTAAATAGAACCACCATTCATTACGACAGGTGACTCACTCGCAATAATA
>CAZIVE010000049.1:15830-18908 GCA_964542435.1 uncultured Parabacteroides sp. | reverse complement strand
CATTCGGGATATAAAATGATGCCGTTCTAATTAGCGAGACAACATTCGGGATATATATTGATGCCGTTCTAATTAGCGAGGCAACATTCGGGATATATATTGATGCCGCTCTAATTAGCGAGGCAACATTTTGAGGCTCGAGAAGGTTGCAATCAAATAGCCTTGGCAAAATATTCAAGCAAGCTTGATGATTCTGCACTCGACTTGCATTATCTTTGCTGTAAACAATACAGATACAATACAATGCTGGAACATTTCAATGAATTATTGACAAGCACTGTCATCACGCCTTATACGGCGGGAATCAGACTGATCATTAGTTTTATATTAGGAGCCATGGTCGGATGGGAGCGGCAATTGCGCCGTCGAGATGCAGGCATGCGTACCTTTACGCTTATTTGCATGGGATCGGCTGCCGCCATGCTCATTTCCATATGGATTCCTCAAAGTTATCCGAACTTTCTCAATGGTGATCCGGGCCGAATCGCAGCACAGGTGTTGACAGGTATTGGTTTCTTGGGTGCTGGTGCTATTATTCAAAGCCATGGCAGCATACATGGATTGACAACGGCAGCTTGCATCTGGGTGATGGCCGTCATTGGATTGGCCGTGGGTGCCGGAATGTATCAGGAAGCGTTTCTCGCTACGCTTTTCACCTTATTCGTACTGATATCGCTGGAACATCTGGAACGTCGAATGTTCCTTGATGGCGTGAACAAGATACTTACCATCTGTTGCTCAACTTCTACGCCGGATCTGAAAAAGATCAAGGCCATTCTTGAAAGCCGCGGCGTCTTTATCGTCAGTCTCTCTTATGAACACAACTACGATAAAGATACCTCCAACATCACTTATAAGGTAAATGTGAAGAGTAAATCATCCTACACCGATCTCTTCAACGAGATCAGAGATTTAGGTTATGTCACTCAGATTAAGTTGCTGGCTTAGTCGTCCAGTTCGCCTTTTAACATTCTTCCGGCGATGCTGGCTGCATGTCTGACGAATTTTGAACAGGGCCGCTTTGCATAATATTCCTGTGTCCTTTCAGAAGGACTCGGTGCGGTCTTCGCAGCCTCTTCGGCTGAAAGCAATTCGCGGCAGATAATGGTCCCGAATTTCTCCTTGAATAATCCAGCCATCTTTTGAACCATGGCATAGTTGCGGGTGCGTGCCTCATGATCTTGAGGATCCAGCACCGGATAACGGAATCCGGCGAGCATCGACATGGCGCTCACTGTGCCGCACACTTCACGCATTCGTCCCATACCTCCACCGAACGACACCGACATTCGGGTTGCCATCTCGAGATCGATATCGAAGACATCTGCGTAGGCCAGGAAAACGCTTTGGGCACAATTATAGCCGCTCTCGAAATTGAGAACGGCTCGGTTGACTCTCTCCTCCAGATCAAAGTCCTTCACAGGAGTAGGATTCTTTTCAGTATTCATAATCCACGCAGGCTCTGTCTTCTTTGACCGGTCCGATGATTCCTTTGCCAACGGCTACATGTTCCGGATGTTTGGAATAGAAGTTTACATCTTCCAGCGAATCCATTTCCGTCGTGAGGATCAGGTCCCATGTTTCAGCAGGATTGATATTAAAATCGACATGAATATAGCGGAGCACGTTGATCTTGTCTTTGAGCGCTTCGAGAGCCTGTTTGATCTCTTTCATCTTTGCCAGCTTTTGAGCAGGCGTTTCAAACGGTTTGAGTTTGAACATTACGATATGTCTTACCATAGTTTGAAAGTATTAATAATTTGTATAAGCTTTGTCAATATACGAATCTTTGTAGCCGAGGAAGTAAAGGATGCCATCCAGGCCGAGCGTTGAAATCGACTGGTCGGCAGTAGCCTTGACTTTGGGTTTGGCATGGAATGCAATGCCCAATCCGGCAATGCTGATCATGGGAAGATCGTTGTATCCGTCACCAACAGCCACGGTTTGACGAATGTCCACATTCTCCACCTGTGCAATCAGTCTCAGAAGTTCCGCCTTTCTTTTCCCATCGACAATATCGCCCAGATAATGGCCGGTCAATTTGCCGTCCGCCACTTCCAGTTCATTGGCATAGACATAATCAATGCCATATTTCTGTTTGAGGAAATTGCCGAAGTAGGTAAAACCACCCGAAAGGATGGCAATCTTGAATCCCACCTTCTTGAGCACCTGCATCAGACGATCCACACCTTCCGTGATGGGAAGATGATCCGCAATGTCTTTCATCACCGAAACATCCAGGCCTTTGAGTAATCCAACACGGCGTGTGAAGCTTTCCGTGAAGTCAATCTCACCGCGCATGGCCGATTCCGTGATGGCTTTCACCTGATCGCCTACGCCGGCACGCATGGCCAGTTCGTCAATCACCTCCGTCTCAATCAATGTGGAATCCATATCGAAGCAGATCAGACGGCGCATTCTTCGGAACATGTCGTCTTCCTGAAAGGAGATGTCCATTTCCATATCAGCCGAAAGCTGCATGAAGCTGGCCTTCATCTTCTCCTTGTCATTCGGTGTGCCGCGCACGGAAAATTCAACACTCGCTTTGGGCGTGCGTTCGTTTTCATTTAATGGAATACGACCGGTCAGACGTTTGATATCATCAATGTTCATTCCTTGTCCGGCAATCACCTGCGTAACTCCTGATATCTGACGAGCGGTCAACTTACGTGCAAGGATGGTGATGATGTAGCGGTTCTTTCCCTGCATCGAGACCCATTTGCCGTAATCCTCTTCGCTGATCGGATTGAAACGGATATTCACGCCCAGTTCGTAGCTTTTAAAAAGCAACTCCTTCAAGATATCGCCGGATTTATTTTCGGCACATTGGAAAAGAATTCCCAACGAGAGATTACTGTGGATATCTGCCTGTCCGATGTCAAGGATAGAAGCGTTGTTCTTCGCCAGAATCTCTGTCAAAGCAGAGGTTACGCCCGGTTTATCTGTTCCATTGATGTTGATCAGAATGATTTCGTCCTTCTGTTGCATGTCCTTACTATTTTGGAGGCAAAGATAATGCAAGTCGAGAGGAGAAACAAAGCTTGCTTTGTTTTTTCCGAGACGCAGCTTATTTTCGAT
>CAZIVE010000049.1:0-15730 GCA_964542435.1 uncultured Parabacteroides sp. | reverse complement strand
GTAAAAAAGAAGAACTCAGAAACAGGCTTTTTTTCTTTTACATCGCATTGGCATAATCAATCGGAAAAGTGTTACGAATAAAGAAAAGACGAACAAAGGAATAGCGTCAGATGTTATTTTATTGACAATTAACAAGAACCAGGTACCTTAAATAAGTCCTGACCGGCAGGCAGAATGGCATGAGAATTCGTTTTGAAATCAAAGAAAAATTGTCGGAAATCATAGATGAGATTATGCATTCCGAGAAGTGGAACACCTCGATAGAGGAAGAACTGAATGATCTGAAGCGTGTCATTATCAAAGATCCTCACTACAACTCTGAAGCTATCATCGACATCTGGAAGCAGGAAATCCATATTACAACAGCGTGGTCACATTTCAACTACCGTATATTTAAAGAGGCAAGCAGTGTTTGGTGCGAATATATCGGAGCTTATCGCGGATTGCTTGAACAGCAGCTGTTGCCAAAGATTACACCGAAATATAATATCCTCGATTCGGAAGTAACGGGAAGCTCTATCGTCGGAAATAAAAACATTACGCTTCGCGAGTACAGCAACGACAACCTCAAACTGAAAAACTTCCGTCGTGATAACTTCTCAATAGAATCCGAACTCACATCAGACAACGATCATCCCAAAATCGTTTATGATAATTACATCAAGGAGGGAATGCCGATGCCTTCTCCCGAACCCAACAAGAAGAAGTAACATTAATCCAGCATCTTTGAATTAAATAGCAGGTAACCGATATTCAATCCGAAGTTGAAGTTCTTTGAAGGATAACTGTAGCCGTTGGCATAAAGACTGATCGAAAGGAACGGCAGATGAAGGACCAAAGCTCCTTCGCCCATATATTGGAATGTGCGAAGGAACTTTCCATAATAAGGTATTCCAACGGACGTATTATTTTCCGGGACACGTTTTTTGATTTCATAAAGCGGTGCGAATCCGTAAAGCCCTAATCTCAGATGAAGCATCTTACTGAACTTGAAGATCGGGATCAATCCTCCTGAAACGTACTGATTAGCACGGAAGGCTTCGTTGAAAACAATCTGACTGTGAGGTGTAGGCGTGAAGGCTGGTGCTTGCAATACAGTCGAAGTATAATTATTGAGCAGGTTCTTGCTCGAGATAACTACTTCTGCAAGATATCCCATGTTCAGAATGTTGTTCACCAAATGGTATTCTTCCCAATAACCTTTCATCTGAATCCAGCTGCGATACTTATGCGTATAGGTATCCTGCAATGAAGAAGGCGAAGGATCATAATGTTCTGTTCCTGTGACATACTGCGCTTTCAAGAAATTCCTCAACCCATTGATGGGATATTGTTTGGCATCGAGTGTATTCTGTTCAATACTGAGCGAACTACTGAACAGATTGTACCAGCTGCGATCGAAGACAGCATCGCTCAACGAAAGGTTGCTTTGCAGATATTTATCATTCAGTTTGCCATAGGCGAAACCGATTTCAGCTCGAGCGGAATTGAGGAACGGGAAGCCGAGCTTAACCTTCGCATAAGCCTCTTCCTGTTTCATAATGGCAGGAACGACATCCTCATAAAAGAGAGATTCGCTTTGCGAATATTTACGATAGGAATAGGCACCGGAAAAGTTCAGATAGGTCGGAATCTGCGTCTGCAAATACATTCTACCGTTTAGCATTACACCACTAAATGAGTTTCCAACCTGAAGATTGGCATTCAGATCAGAAGAAAAACGTCCCAAATACTGATATCCCAAACCGAGGAACAATTGATTGGCCTGATGCGAAGAGATATTCCCTCCAAATCCAACCTTGACTTCCTCTTTCATGGTCACATCGAGATAAAGATCGAATTTCTGTTCCTTATAGTTGTAGATGGCGTGCGGCATGATCTCTTTGATCTTTGAATAGGTCAGGATTTTGAAATAGGCACGTTTGAAATCTTCCATGGAGAAATCGTTGTTGATGTCTCGATGAAGCTGTGATTCGATGTATTTTTTCTGCAAGTCGTTAACACCTGTAATATAGATGTTATGAAAGATGAGATTCGGAAGGCCCTCTTTGTAAGCGGTACGGCGAACCATAACAGAATCCAACGGAACGGTACGCGTTACACGCTTCTTGATGGAATCCATCAGCATCATGGTCTGTTTGTAGCCATAATCCATCAGTTCGCGGCCTTTCTGGAAATCGAGCAGAGAGACAGTAGGGAATTTCATCTTCAGCAACACACCGTCATCTTCGGGCAGATCGTAGTCCGTGATTTGCATGATCATGCTTTCTATCTGGTTGTACAGATCGGAAGAAGGCTTATCGTTTCCACCGGCTACCACTGAACCGAAGATGAAATCGGGATGAAAAGCATCTTTCATCGGCTTGACCGGGAAATTATCATAGATGCCGCCGTCGAACAACGGAACACTGTCTTTCCAGATAGGGGTGAAGAAGAAGGGGAACGTCATGGACGAACGGACAGCGTCACCCAAATCTCCATTGCGGAAGATGATCGGTTTCTTGTTATAGACATCGGATGCGACGCAACGGAACGGCACGAAGAGATTGTCGAAGTTCCATGCAGCTTTTGCCGTTGCCTGGGCAAACAAGGCCATGAAGGCCTGATTCATCTGAATCGGATTAATCAGACTCTGTGGCAGGAAACTGGCTTTTACCTGCAGAGAATCGGACATATCGATAGAGAAGTGGGCAAACTCAGGAGTTGGATCGGGCTCGCGGAAGTAATAGCTGTATTTATCTTCAACCGTTCCGGTCTGCCAATAACTGAATTCCTTGGACAGAATCAGCTGAAGCATTTCTTCCGGCGTGTAACCCATGGCATAAAGACTGCCGATAATGGCGCCCATGGAAGTTCCGGCCACATAATCTATTGGAATGCCGTTCTCCTCAAGAGCCTTGATCACTCCAATGTGTGCAGCACCTTTAGCACCACCGCCACTCAGAACCAATCCTACTTTTTGGGCAGGAAGCAGCTGAATGGATGCGAACAATAGTACTAAAAATACAAAAGCTCTTTTCATATCTGATAAATTTCGTTCAAATGTAAAAAAAAACTTCCTTGCCTTTACGACAAAGAAGCTTTTTCTTTACTCGAATGCGCATTCTAACCAATCAGAGAAACGCTTCTCTTAATGAATCGGCTCAGAGCTTCGCCCTTCAGCATTCCGTTGCCAAGCAAAGCGAGGTCGATCAACTGACTGACAATCTTGTTATTCACAGCATAGTCAGCAAGGATTTTGTTACGTTGTTCACGAAGAGTGTCGAGCTTTTCGTTCGTATTCTTCATGTCTTCCTTTTCTTCAGCTGTAATTTCATCCTCTTTCTTCTTGCTCTGTTGTTCGCGGAGATCAGACTGACGCGCTTCCCAGCCTTTGATATCGTCCTGAATCGGCTTCAACTGTTCGCTGCAAGCTTTCTCTTCATCTTCAAGCACGCTTTTAACAAGCGGATGATCGGTGTTGAGCACCAGATTGTAGCTCTCCGGCATTTCGCCATAAAATGCCATGCCGGGTTGCATCTTCGACATCTCACGCATACGGCGCATATATTCGCTCTGCGTCAGCATGACCGGATTGGATTCGGCTCCTTGTGCATCGAAGACAATGTAAAACTCTGTCTTGTCAAGCTTTGGCATACTGCTCTTGAATACCTCCTGAAGTGCATTTCTCTGTTCAGTGGAAAGTTCCACTTTATTGACATCTTCTTTCTTGATCAGATTGTCGATAGTATCGCTGTCCACTCTCACAAAACGGATCTTGCTCTCTTTCTGTTCCAGCTGACTGATGGCGTGGACATCGAGCTGTCCGTCCATGACGAGAACACTGTAGCCTTTGTCCTTTGCAGCAGAAATGTAGCTGTACTGTTCATCTTTGTTGGTCGTATAAAGATAGATCAATGTGCCTTCCTTATCGGTCTGGCTGTCTTTGATCAAGGTCTTATATTCGTCAAAGGTGTAATATTTATCCTCTACATCTTTATATAAGGCGAATTTTGTGGCACGATCGTAGAATTTTTCCTCTGAAAGCATACCGTACTGGATGAAGAGTTTGAGGCTGTCCCATTTCTCTTCATACTGTTTGCGATCGCTCTTGAAGATCTCCTCGAGACGATCGGCAACCTTTTTCGTGATATGTGCAGAGATTTTCTTGACATTCTGGTCGCTCTGCAGATACGAACGAGAGACGTTGAGTGGAATGTCGGGTGAATCGATGACACCGTGAAGCAGCGTAAGAAATTCCGGCACAATGCCTTCTACTGAATCGGTGACGAATACCTGGTTGCAATAGAGCTGGATCTTGTCGCGATGCAGGTCGATGTTGCTCTTGATACGCGGGAAGTAGAGAATACCGGTCAGATTGAACGGATAGTCCACATTTAGATGAATCCAGAACAGCGGTTCTTCCGACATCGGATAAAGCTCTTCGTAGAACTTCTTATAGTCTTCGTCTTTCAGATCCGCAGGTTTGCGAACCCACAGAGGCTTCGTGTCGTTGATGATATTGTCGTTTTCCGTATCGACATATTTACCGTCTTTCCATTCCTGTTTCTTGCCAAAGGCAATCTCGATGGGAAGGAAGCGGCAATATTTCTTCAGCAGACCTTCCAGCTTGTCGCGATTCAGGAAGTCCTGGTTTTCGTCGTCTATATAAAGGATGATATCGGTACCGCGATCGGCCTTTTCGGTTTCGTCCATCGTGTACTGAGGTGTGCCGTCGCAGCTCCAGATGACAGCTTTGGCGTCATCCTTGAAGGAACGAGTAACAATCTCCACCTTCTTCGAAACCATGAAGCAGGAATAGAATCCCAAACCGAAGTGACCAATCATTGTGGCAGCGTCATTCTTGTATTTTTCAAGGAATTCCGTAGCGCCGGAGAAGGCGATCTGATTGATGTATTTGTCGATTTCTTCAGCTGTCATACCGATGCCTCGGTCTGAAACTGTAATGGTCTTTTTCTGATCGTCGAAGCTGACACGGACTGTTAGATCACCCAATTCACCTTTGAATTCGCCAATGGAAGAGAGTGTCTTTAACTTCTGTGTTGCATCAACTGCGTTCGAAACCAATTCACGAAGGAATATCTCGTGATCACTGTAAAGAAACTTTTTGATGATGGGGAAAATGTCCTGACTTGTAATGCCAATGTTTCCTTGTTTGTTCATGATTATCTCTATTTTTTTATTGTTTGTTCGAATGATCGAATGTTTTTTTCTTTTGAATGAGTTTGCAAAACGAGTGCCAAAGCGTAATTCGATCTACAGAGAAAGGATTGTTCTGACAGAATTTCCGCATAATGTAAAATCTGTCATATATCTGGCTTTGCACTTTTGCTTAAAGCCATACAAATAAAAAAGGTGCAGACCTGTTGAAAAGCCCGCACCTTCAAGATTTTAACTCAATGATTTAATTTGCAGCTTCCGGAGTTTCCGGTTTTACATCCGGAGAAGATGGAGCGGGAGAGGAGCCGTCATGTTTCTTGACCGACGAAGTGATTTTCTGCTCTTTTTCGTCGAAGTCAACGACAATCTCATCGCCTTCACCAACTGAAGCGCGAATGATCATTTCGGCCAGTTCATCTTCGAGATATTTCTGAATGGCACGCTTCAGCGGACGAGCGCCAAACTGTACATCGTAACCTTTCGAAGCAATGAAATCCTTTGCAGCCGTCGTGATAACCAATGAATATCCAAGATTGTTGACACGATCATAGAGACCTTGCAGTTCGAGATCGATGATCTTATGGATTGCGGCATTGTCAAGCTGGTCAAACATGATAATATCATCGATACGATTCAGAAATTCAGGAGCGAAAGCTTTGTTGAGCGCTTTCTGGATGATACTGCGTGAGAACTCCTTGTCCGTTTCACCTTCGCTGGCCGTATTGAATCCAACACCATGGCCAAACTCCTTCAACTGACGCGTTCCGATGTTGGAAGTCAGGATCAGGATCGTATTTTTGAAGTTGATCTGTCGACCGAGACTATCCGTCAAACGTCCTTCGTCGAGAACCTGTAGCAACAGATTAAAGACATCAGGATGCGCCTTTTCTATCTCATCGAGCAAAACGACAGAGTAGGGTTTGCGGCGAACCTTTTCGGTCAGCTGTCCACCTTCTTCATAACCTACATATCCAGGAGGTGCTCCGATCAGACGAGAGACCGAATATTTCTCGAGGTACTCACTCATATCAATACGAATCAAAGCATCAGCCGAGTCAAACAGATATTCAGCCAATTTCTTGGCGAGATAGGTTTTACCGACGCCTGTCGGGCCGAGGAACATGAAGGTGCCGATTGGCTTGTTTGGATCTTTCAAACCGACGCGATTACGCTGAATGGCTTTGACTACCTTTTCAATAGCATCATCCTGACCGACCACTTTGCCTTTGAGAATGTCAGACATCTCGAGCAGTTTCTGGTTCTCTGCTTTGGCAATACGCTGAACGGGAACGCCGGACATCATTGCAACCACTTCGGCCACTTTGTCTTCGTCCACCGTCTCACGATGTTCCTGTAATTCCTTTTCCCATTTCGCTTTAGCCGATTCCAGCTGAAGCAGCGATTGACGTTCCTGATCACGGAAGCTGGCCGCCAATTCAAAGTTCTGAGACTTGACAGCGGCGATTTTCTTATTTCTTGTTTCATCGATGGAAGCTTCCAGATCTTCTATGCTTTTCGGAACGATGATGTTCGAAATATGAACGCGCGAACCTGCTTCATCCAACGCATCGATTGCCTTGTCTGGGAAATTACGGTCGCTGATGTAACGCTCTGTCAGTTTTACGCAAGATTTTAAGGCGTCAGGCGTATAGATCACATTATGATGCTCTTCGTAACGGCTTTTGATGTTCTCAAGGATCTCCAACGTCTCATCTGGAGTTGTCGGATCGACGATAACCTTTTGAAAACGACGTTCCAAAGCACCATCCTTTTCAATATTCTTACGATATTCATCCAACGTAGTAGCTCCGATACACTGAATCTCACCACGAGAAAGCGCAGGTTTCAGCATGTTGGCGGCATCCATACTTCCGGAAGCAGATCCCGCACCGACAATAGTATGTATCTCATCTATAAATAAGATGATGTTCGGATTTTTCTGAAGCTCATTGAGAATGGCTTTGATACGTTCCTCAAACTGTCCGCGGTATTTGGTGCCGGCGACAATCGAAGCCATATCCAGACTGATCACACGTTTATCGAAAAGGATGCGTGACACTTTCCTCTGTACGATGCGCAGAGCCAAGCCTTCAACGATAGCTGATTTCCCGACGCCGGGTTCGCCCAGCAGGACAGGATTGTTCTTCTTCAGACGACTCAGAATTTGTGCTAGTCTTTGAATCTCCTTCTCACGGCCTACAATCGGATCGAGACGTCCTTCTGCAGCCGCACGAGTCATGTCGGTGCCGAAATTGTCGAGCACAGGCGTGTCATTGGGCGACTTAGGCTGATTGGAAGATTTGTTCTGGCTGCCGGAAGGAGAGAAGCTGTCATCATCATCGTCTTCATCGTCATCGGTAAATCCGTCGGTAATCTCATCACCCTTGGGCGTATCTTCCATTTCGTCCAGTTCCGTACCTGTAATCAGATTGTTATACACCTTTCTGTAGTTGATTCCCACATTTCCCAAAAGACGAGCTGCTAAATTGTCGCCCTCTTTCAGTATGGCAAGCAGAAGATGTTCCGTACCGGTTTCGTCGCTTTTGAACATACGAGCTTCCAGAATACTCATACGCAAGACTCTTTCAGTGGTCTTGCTGATGGTAATATCATGTTGAGTGGCATTGTCGTTTTCAGAATTCACTCTGACTTCCGACTCAATCCTCTTTTTCAAATCCAAAGTGTCCACATTGAGTTCCTCCAGAACCTGCATAGCTCTGCCTGTCTGCTCTCGAATGATTCCCAGCATCAAATGTTCAGGACCGATATAACTGTCCTGAAGACGCTGAGCCTCTTCGCGGCTGTACTCAATGACATCAAATAGCTGTTTGGAATAATTGTTCTTCATTTTATATATTAATGATGTGCAAAAATAAACATTACGGAAACAACTATCAAACTTCGTGCCATATATCTCTAAAAGTGCCCTAAAAAGGCTGAGAAAGAAATTTTAGCATGGAAATCTTTCGTTGTATGAGGAAAAAGCCGTACCTTAGTGCGCTCTTTCGAAAGAGTGTTTAATAGTAGAAAATAATTTATTTAAATGATTGATCAAGACAGAATTATCAAAATAAACATCGAGGATGAGATGAAATCTGCCTACATTGACTATTCAATGTCCGTTATCGTTTCAAGAGCCCTTCCTGATGTTAGAGATGGTTTTAAGCCGGTTCATCGTCGTATTTTATTCGGAATGAATGAACTGGGAAATACTTCAGACAAACCTTATAAGAAATCCGCCAGAATCGTTGGTGAGGTTTTAGGTAAATACCACCCACATGGAGATTCCTCCGTTTACTTCGCAATGGTCCGCATGGCTCAGAGTTGGTCGATGCGCTATACGTTGGTTGACGGTCAAGGAAACTTCGGTTCAATGGATAACGATAGCCCGGCTGCTATGCGTTATACGGAGGCACGACTTAGCCCGTTGGCTGAAGAAATGCTTCGTGACATTGACAAGGATACGGTGGATTTCCAACCGAACTTTGATGATACACTGCAAGAACCAGTTGTTCTGCCAACCCGTTTCCCGAATCTTCTGGTAAACGGTGCTTCAGGTATCGCTGTCGGCATGGCAACCAATATGCCTACTCATAATTTACGTGAAGTGCTCGATGCTTCCATGGCTTATATTGATGCCCATGCTGATATCGACGTAGCCGGGCTGATGCAATATGTAAAAGCCCCGGATTTCCCAACAGGTGCAACGATTTACGGTTTTGCCGGAGTCAAAGAGGCTTTCGAGACAGGTCGCGGACGTATTATTATTAGAGGTAAGGCTGAAATCGAACATGAAGAAAATCACGATCAGATCATCATTACCGAAATACCTTATCAGGTTATTAAATCTGATCTGGTGAAAGCCATTGCCGATTTGGTCAACGAGAAACGTCTCGAAGGAATTTCGAACGTAGCAGATGAATCTTCCAGTCGTGAAGGATTGCGCGTTGTCATTGATGTCAAACGGGATGCCAATGCCAGTGTGGTTCTGAACAAATTATATAAACTGACAGCTCTTCAGTCTTCATTCAGCGTAAACAACATCGCTTTGGTGAACGGTCGTCCGAAGCTTTTGAACCTGAAGGATCTGATTGGTGCATTTGTAGAACATCGTCACGAAGTGGTTCTTCGCAGAACGCGCTTCGACTTGAAGAAAGCACAGGAACGTGCTCACATTCTGGAAGGATTGATCATCGCTTCAGATAACATTGACGAAGTGATAGCCATCATCAAAGCTTCCGGCAATCCTCAGGAAGCTGTAACCAATCTTTGCCAACGTTTCTCATTGTCTGAAATCCAGTCAAGAGCTATCGTTGAGATGAGATTGCGTCAGTTGACCGGACTGGAACAGGATAAGCTGCGTGCTGAATATGACGAGATCGAAAAACTCATTGCCAAATACACTGAGATTCTTGAAAATGAGGATGTCTGCATGCAAGTAGTAAAAGACGAGATGCAAGAGATCAGAGATAAATACGGTGACGATCGCAGAACCGATATCATCTACGCTTCAGAGGAATTGAATCCTGAAGATTTTTATGCAGATGACGAGATGATCATCACTATCTCTCACATGGGTTATATCAAACGTACACCTTTGAAAGACTTCCGTGCACAAGGACGAGGTGGAGTAGGAGCTCGTGGTTCCGAAACCCGTGACGAGGATTTCGTTGAGTATATCTATCCTGCTTCCATGCATGCCACGTTGCTCATCTTCACAGCCAAAGGCAAGTGCTACTGGCTTAAGGTTTACGAAATACCGGAAGGAGCGAAGAACTCTAAAGGCCGTGCCATTCAAAATATCCTCAATATCGAAGCTGACGATAAAGTTCAGGCATTCATTCGAATCAAGAAGTTGACGAGTGATGTAGAATTCCTTAGAACACATTATATATTGTTCTGCACAAAGAACGGATTTATCAAGAAGACCAGTCTCGAGGATTACTCACGTCCGAGACAGAGTGGTGTCATTGCTATCGGACTTCGTGACAACGATGGTTTGATCCAGGTTTGTCTGACGAATGGTCAAAATGAAGTTTTGATTGCCAATCGCAACGGTCGTGCTATCCGATTCAACGAAGACAAGGTTCGTGTGATGGGACGTACGGCAACGGGCGTAAGAGGAATGACGCTCGACAACGACGGAAAAGATGAAGTGGTCGGAATGATTTGTGTCAAAGATCTTGAGAAAGAGACCGTATTGGTAGTTTCTGAGCAAGGATATGGCAAACGCTCACTTATCACTGACTATAGAATCACGAATAGAGGTGGTAAAGGTGTAAAAACAATCAACATTACTGAGAAAACGGGTAAACTTGTTGCCATCAAAAATGTTACAGAGGAGAACGACCTGATGATCATCAACAAATCAGGTATAGCAATCCGTATGAGAGTCACAGATGTGAAAGTCATCGGACGAGCTACGCAAGGTGTTCGAGTTATTAATCTGGAAAAGAGAAATGATGAGATCGCATCTGTTTGCAAGGTGATGACTGAAACTGAAGAGGAAATCGCCGAACAGAAAGCCACGAAGGAAGCAAATTCCATGATGAACGAAACAGAAAGTTTGAAGGAGATTAAACCGAATGATTTTTCTGAGTCTAATGATGAAAACGAAGACGATGATAACAAGGAACAATAGAATGGAAAATTTTTAAACAAGAATATTAATTTCAAATTTATCATTGCAATGAAACGAGTATTATTATTTACAGCAGCTTTATGCTTAGTAGCCGGCGCTTCTTTTGCACAGAAAAATGCAGTCAAGGAAGCAGAAGCAATTGTGAAAGGTCAGAAGCCCGACTTTACGGAAGCCCGTAATCTCATCAAGGGCGCTCTCGAAAATGAAGAAACGAAGGCAGATGCACAGACTTGGTACATCGCAGGTTTTGTAGAAGATCAGGAATTCAGCCAGGAGAAGACAAAACAGGTTCTCGGCCAGAAACCCGATGAAGCTAAGATGTACACCGCTCTCTATGGCGTACTTCCTTACTTCCAGAAATCTTTGGAATTTGACAAACAGCCGAATGATAAAGGTAAAGTTAAACCGAGATTTACGAAGAACATCACGAGTATCTTGAGCGCAGACCATGTTTATTATATCAATGGTGGTGCTTATTACTTTGATGCTAAGGATTATCAGAAGGCTTATGACTTCTTCCAGCAGTATCTTGCCATTTCAAGTATGCCTGAATTTGAAGGAACACCTACAGCAGCAAAGGACTCAAACTACATGACTGTCCAATTCTATGCTGCAGTTGCAGCTACTCAGCTCAACAACCCGAAACTCGCTGTTGAAGCTCTGAATCGTGCGAAAGGTTTCAGCTATCGTCAGAACGATATCTATCAGTATCTCTGCTATGAATATGAGCAGGAAAAAGATTCTGTAAGCCTTGAAGCTACTTTGAAAGAAGGTATGCAGAAGTTCCCGGAAGAGTCTTATTATCTTCTGAGTTTGATCAACAACTACATCTATTCTGGTCGTAATCAGGAAGCTATCCAATATCTGAACACAGCCATCTCTAAAGACGCACAAAACGCTCAGCTTTACGATGTTATGGGTCGTGTTTATGAAACAGGTATAAAGGATAACGCTAATGCAGAGAAATATTACAAACAGGCTCTTCAGGTTAAACCTGATTATATTGAATCAATGGGCAATCTGGGACGTGTTTATTACAACCAGGGCGTAAACAAACAGAGTGATGCCAACAACATCCAGGATCAGGCTAAGTATCAGGTAGAACTTGCCAAGGCTAAGGAATTCTTCAAACAGGCTTTACCTTTGTTTGAAAAGGCTCACCAAGCTAAACCTGAAGAAAGAGAATATATGACTGCTCTTAGAGGTATTTATTATAATCTCAACATGGGTGACAAGCTGAAAGCAATTGAAGATGAAATGAACAAATAATAATATTCTAAGTTGCAAATACACACGATGAAAGGAATTTTCCGATGGAAGATTCCTTTCATCTTTTTATATAGATCCTTTATGAAATACACAGTCAAAGCTTTCTTATATGTCTTTTGCCATCATAAGCCTCGTTTTTCCAGATATTATCAATCAATGAAGAAAGGAGTGTTTCTTGTATTTACTATTAAACATAATAGGAATTATAATTTTTATATGGAAATTTTATACCTTCTTATATCTGATCCTTGTCAATAAGTATGAAGATAATGTCTGATACTAGTCTAAGAGATTTTTCTACATCAAAAGAATGGATTCGAAACATCTTTGAATAAAAAATATTCAACCATGGTTAAAACTTTTTTATTCAATAGATCAGCGATGCTGGGATACTATGTAAAAATTATTTGACCATGGTTAAATAATTTCTTTTCATTCAATGACAAATCATTGACAATTGTATAAATCAGATTACTCACTGAGTAGATTGGAAAAAATCAATTGTCGCAGCGTTTACCGCTTATATATGTATGTAGAATGTTCCGTTCATCACCTTGGATCATCAATCCAAACAATTGGTTTTCAATATTCCATTTACCGGATTTCAGAAGATCATCCTTGCGGAGCTGCTGTAATTCAGTAGCAGCTGGATCGACAACAATGAAATCCGCATAACAGCCTGAATCGAAACTGCCGATTTCATCTTCGAGTTTCAAGGCAACAGCTGCGCCCTTGGTACATTTATAGAAAGCTTCGAATGCATTCAAAGAATAATTGTTCAATTGCTGGACTTTATACGCTTCATCCATCGTTTTGAACATGGAGAACGAAGTCCCGGCACCGATATCTGTTGCTAAAACCGTCTGAATTCCCAATTCATTGGAGCTTTCCATTGGATACAATCCGCTGCCAAGGAACAGATTCGATGTGGGACAATGAGCGATGATTGAATCACAAGACTTTATCCTTTGTCTCTCCTTGTCTGACAAATGAATACAATGGCCGAAAACAGTTCTGTCGGTAACGATTCCTGCTTTGTCATACACTTCAAGATAGCTCTTGCATTCAGGGAAAAGTTCCAGGACTGTGCTGATTTCCTGTTGAGATTCAGAAAGATGTGTTTGAATGTACGTATCTGGAAAATCATGATGAAGTTTGCCGACCGTACGAAGTTGTTCTCTGGAACTTGTAACAGCAAAACGTGGCGTGATGACGTAACGATTTCTTCCGTTGTGATGCCATTTTTCAATGAGATGACGACTTTGCTCCTCTCCTATCAATGGCGTATCTCTCAATATATCAGGTGCTTCTCTATCCATCATGACCTTTCCTGCTATCATATTCATAGAAATGGCTGAAGCTGCTTCGAACAAGGCATCGGTGGAATTTGGATAAACAGTCGTGTAAGCCATGCAGCTGGTCGTTCCATTTTTCAACAGATGATGGATAAACTGTTTGGCCATCTGCTTGGAATATTCTGCTGAAGAAAAGGCTGACTCTTCGGGAAAAGTGTAATTGGAAAGCCAATCCAACAGATGTTTTCCATAAGATCCAATGATGGATAACTGAGGAAAATGGATGTGTGAATCGATGAATCCGGGCATGATAAGATAATCTTTGTAATCGACGACCGGAACATCGTATTTGATCTTTAATGGTGAAAATGGTCCTGTTTCAACTATCTTATGGCCTTTGATGACCAAAGCTCCATCTTGGATAAATCGAAATGAATGAGGATCATTGTTAGAGAAATAAAAGATACCACCTCTGAATAGTTGGATATTCTCCTGCATTATGACAGTGATTATTTGATAGGTTCTACATGTAATGAAATATGAGTGGAACGACCGAAGTGTTTTCTGAGTCGAGCTTCGATCTCTTTTGTAATCACATGAGCTCTGGCAACCGTCGTTTCACCATTCATTCTGATATGAACTTCTATGGCAATATTGTTGCCGATCTGACGTGTACGGAGATTGTGAGGATCTTTGACTTCGGGTGATTCCGTGATGATGCGGATGATTTCGTCTTCAATAGAACTAGGAAGAGATTTCTCAAGGAGTTCATTGATGGACGGAATAACGAGCTGAAGCGATACTTTCACAATGAAGATGCTGACAACAACGGCTGCCAACGGATCAAGGACATGCCATTTTTCTCCCAGCAGAATAGCGCCGCCAATACCCAACGCTGTTCCAATGGATGAAAGAGCATCGGAACGATGATGCCAGGCATTTGCTATAACAGCCTGACTTTTTTCCTTCTCGCCGACATGGACAGTTACACGATACAGAATTTCCTTGACCACAATGGATACAATAGCCGCAATAAGTGCGATCATGCCCGGACTTTCGAGTTGTTTCCCGTTCACATAATAGTCATAAATTTTGTTAGCGCCGCTCCAGAATAGTCCGAAGCCCACGCCGAGAAGTACGATGCCAATGATGGAAGTCGCCAGCGTCTCATATTTTCCATGACCGTAATCATGGCTCTCATCTTGAGGTTTTGCAGAGATATTAACGAAAATCAACACAATGATATCCGTGATGAAATCCGATAATGAATGGACAGCATCCGCGATCATAGCGCTACTATGACCGAGAATTCCGGCAATGAACTTGAAACTTAACAATAGAAAGTTGCACAGAGAACCCCACAACGTGATTCTGACGATTTGTACATTCCTTTCTTTTGAATCTTCTTCCATGATAATGTTTCGTTTAATTCCTTCTACTTGAAAGTTGAAGGGACACAAATTTAATTAAAAAATGAGGTTACATGCACTTTCTAATCTATAATCTTTGTTTTCAATGAGAAATACCGATTTCCGCAACAGTTTTATATTCCAAACTGTTGCGGATAGTAAGACAACATTTCTATTTAAACAGTATCTTTGATGCTTCAAAATTGATACGGAATGTCCAACGCACGCACCATCTCTACCGTTGCTGACCTGCAACATCAAACAGACCTTTTGTTAAAGGAGTTTGACTATGAGAAGGAGATGTTCCGAACCCAAACGGAACAAGAAGGTATTCTGCGCAAGATCCAGCAGGGATTGTGTTGGTATCCTATTTCTACGGGACGTAGCTATTACAATTCACTCAATCAATTGGTGATTGAGGTCGAACGACTGACAAATAAAGATATCGAGCATAATTTCGAATACGGTCGCAGCGTGGCATTCTTTTCTAATCAAGGTAATAATCTGCATTATTTCAACTTCCAAACGACCATCAGTTATGTTCAGGATGATCGGATGGTGGTTGTTCTTCCTTCAGACGAAGCCTTGGTCGATGTTGCAGGAAGTCATGATCTCGGGATTCAGATCTCTTTTGACGAGACAAGTTATAAAGCCATGCTCGCCGCACTAAAGGATGTGATGCAGGCTAAAGGCAATCGGTTGGCCGAACTGAGAGAGAAATTGATTGGGAATGTTCCTGAAGAATGGCTGAAACTTTTCCCACTTCGTTTTCCATGGCTCAATGCATCACAGGAAGAGGCTGTGAATCATGTACTCAGCGCCAAGGATGTGGCTATTGTTCATGGTCCTCCAGGAACAGGCAAGACGACGACATTGGTTGAAGCTATTTATGAAACGCTCCATCGAGAGAACCAAGTATTGGTTTGTGCTCAGAGTAATACGGCCGTTGATTGGAT
>CAZIVE010000048.1:6625-19242 GCA_964542435.1 uncultured Parabacteroides sp. | reverse complement strand
GCTAAATACGGTGTAAAATTCTCATTGCAATCTTGCGGGAACGATTTTACGACCTGTTTTTCTCATTGCAATTTTGCAGGAGACTTTTTACAAGTGATATAGACTCCTGCAGTTTTGCATTCACCATTTTAAAACAGGGAAAGCCTCTTTCATTTCTGAAAGAAAGAATGAATGAACGCATCATTCTTTATCCCGCTCCGGGACATCCATAGAAGTCTTTCTGACCGGCTTATACAAAGAGTCGTCCATGGCAATCGTATTTGAGAAAGAGGCATATTTCTTGGAATTCCGATAGGCTTTCTGTTTTGCTGCCAACTCGGGCGAAGGAAGATCATTTAATTCCTTGAGGATAAATATAGCCTTGGCTGCATTGCGTTTGTGGATATAAGTCTTGCGGCTGGTAAGCTCTCCCAGATCAAACGCCCATCCGGAATTGAAATACTTCGGGAGATTGCGGAATCCGGAAGGAAGTTCCAATTCCGGCAGCTGATACAGCCAGAAAACAGAAGCGGGAAGATCTTTCAGAGCAAGCTTGCGAAGAGTCGTGTCCGATTTGTCAGCCTTGATATATTTGGAATAATCTTTATAAATGAAATACTTATTCGTAGGAGCTGCCTGCAGCAAAGACTTTGGTTTTTCAGTATTGATGAAGGTTCCGGATTTGATTGCCTCCATCGTCTCCGGATTCAGCTTCAGTTTTTCCTTGCCTGAAAGAACATCCTGCAACCAAAGTGAATCCTTCTTCTCCCATTGTGCTTCAACGCAATTGGATTCCAACAAAAATATCAGAATAAGGATTATTTGTTCTTTCATACTGTTTTTCATGCCGCAAAGAAAAAACATCTTAGGGCATTTCGCTTGTAAATTAGATTAATGAAAGTAGCCTTTTTTTAAAGTTAATCTTTTTTGTATAGCGTTGCACAAAAGACCTTATGGAAAGGCGTCTTTATAAGGGCCGCATCAAATCTAAAACACATATTTTAATATGAAAAGTACCGCAAGGACGTAGAGTGTCACGCTCACATCCTTAATCCTGCCACAGAAAAGCTTGAGAAGCACGTAGCTTAACATTCCAAGACAGATGCCTTCGGCGATGGAATAGGTAAGAACCATCATGATCATCGTGATGAAGGAAGGAAGAGCTTCGGTAATGTCCTTGAAGTTGATCTTTGCAATGGAATCAATCATTAGCGAACCCACCAGCACCAATGCTCCCGTAGTGGCAGCCGCGGGAATGAGCATGAATATCGGAGAGAAAATCAAAGCGATAAGGAAGAATCCACCTGTGACGACGGACGCAAGTCCCGAACGCGCGCCTTCAGCTATTCCAGAGGCACTCTCTACATAAGTCGTAATCGTGGTAGTGCCGAGAACCGTGCCAATAGTCGTTCCGATGGCATCAGACATCATGGCCTGTTTCACACGAGGAATGGTTCCGTCGGATTTTACGATTCCGATTTTCGAAGCCAATCCCAGCAAGGTACCGACTGTGTCGAAAATATTCACAAGGAGCAGCGTGAAGACCACAATGATCGTATCAATCGAGAGAAAATTATGGAAGCTGAATTTGCAGAAGATAGGTTCCATGCTTGAAGGAAGAGACAAGAGAGAAAACTGCTCAGGGATCTTTGTCACACCCATGGGAATGCCGATGACGGTGCACAAAATGATACTTAAAAATATGCCTCCTTTGATGTTCTTGAAACAGAAAACGCCACCAAGTAAGACACTAAGGATTCCAAGAATTACCGTCGGCGTGAAGCTTCCCAGCGTCACGAAAGTGGACGGACTAGACACAACGATTCCCGTATTCTTCAAACCCACAAAAGCGATGAACATACCGATTCCCGCAGTGATCGCATATCTTAGATTGACAGGAATACTGTTCAGAATCATCTCTCGAATATTAAAAAAGGTAATCAGAATGAATATGACTCCTTCGATGAACATAGCGGTAAGTGCGGTTTGCCAGGAATAACCCATTCCTTCGACCAGTGTAAATGAAAAAAAAGCATTCAGCCCAACGCTGGGAGCCTGGGCAAAAGGCATCTTCGCCATAAAAGCCAGCAGCAGTGTGGCAAAAGCTGATACGATAGCGGTAGTTGTAAAGAGCGCAGCTTTGTCCATACCTGTCGTTGCCAACACACTGGGATTGACTGCCAAAATATAACTCATGGTCATGAAAGTCGTAATACCTCCGATGATTTCCGTTTTATAGTTCATCGTTGAAGGGTCGAACCCAACCAGTTTTTCCAAATTCATATCAGCACCGTTTATTTGCTCAATCGTTACTACCAGCAAATATAATCAGATTATGGTTATTAGAATTTCTTCGAATGGAATTTCTGACATCCTGCGGAACAAACCGTTTGCATATTTCAAGGATTATGACGAATATTGCATAGACAAAAGATTATCCTCATGAACAAACGAATTCATCTTCTCCTCACATTTATCATTCTCTGCTGCCTCACTGCTACAGCCGCTAACCGTTGGGCCATCAACGCCGACGGGGGAATCACTTGGACAGTCAACGGAAATCTTCCCCACGAAGACCATATCGAGATGAGCGGACTCAAAATGTCCACCGTCTTGCGCTACGGAGTGGACGAGAAAGGAGCCTTTATCCTCAATAGAAGCGTTGTTTGGCCCATGCTACGGACTATTCCGAACGACACACGGGCAAGCTTAACACGCCGCTTCGGCTGGAATGTAGCCAACATGATCGAAGTGAACGAACAGACCTTACAGAATGAAAAGGTCAGCGACATCACACTCAACGGAACGATGATCGTGCACAGCACATTCGCTTTGCCAAGGGATGGCCAGGTAGAACTGACCCGCATCATCTTCCCATCTACAAGCAAGCCGGTCTTGTGTGAAAAATATATCCTAAAAAATCTAGGAGAGAAAGCCATTCGGGTTGAGATTCCGGCAGCCCGTTCGGAAATCAAGACCAACGCATCACGCGGTGTGGAAGGCAGCTATTCCGTCATAGCATCTATCGAAGGACAAGCAGCCAAACAGCTCAACAAAGGCGAAACGTTGACTTTCACAGCCACCTACGCTGCATACAAGTCATCCGAACAGGAGCTAACGCTCGATCTGGATAAGGAACTTCAGGCCCGTCAAAATCTGGTATCCGAATTTTGGGGAAAACTGGTGCTGGATACGCCCGATCCAACCATCAACCGGATGTTCGCCTTTGCCAAGATCCGCGCAGCCGAAAGCATCTACGACACAAAAGGCGGATTGATGCACGGTCCGGGCGGTGAAGCCTACTATGCCGCCATCTGGGCCAACGACCAGGCAGAATATGTCAGTCCGTTCTTCCCTTATTTAGGTTACGACATCGGAGACCGCTCAGCTCTAAATGCCTATCTGCTCTTTGCCAAATATATGAATCCAGAATACAAACCCATTCCAAGTTCAGTCATCGCAGAAGGAATCAATTTCTGGAACGGCGCTGGCGACCGTGGCGATGCAGCGATGATTGCCTACGGTGCTTCGCGATATGCCCTGGCCCGCGGCAGTAAGGCAGAAGCTGAGAAGCTTTGGCCACTGATCGAATGGACTCTTGAATATTGCAATCGGCAACTGAATGAGAGTGGCGTTGTGGCATCGAACTCTGACGAACTGGAAGGACGCTTTCCTTCGGGGAAGGCCAACTTATGTACATCATCGCTCTATTACGATGCCCTTCGTTCCGCAGCTTTCTTAGGCAAAGACCTCGGCAAGCCCACTGCTCAACTAACAGATTACACCCAACGTGCAGAAACGCTCAAAAAGGATATCGACAAATACTTCGGCGGTACAGTGGAAGGATTCAATACCTATCGTTATTATGAAGGCAACGACGTACTTCGCGCCTGGATCTGCATTCCACTGGTCATGGGCATCTACGACCGCAAAGATGCGACCATCGATGCTCTCTTCTCACCGCGTCTTTGGACAGAAAACGGACTTCTCACGCAAGCCGGGAGCAACACTTTCTGGGATCGCTCCACATTGTATGCTCTGCGAGGTGTCTTTGCCTGCGGCGCAACGGAGAAAGCCATCGACTATCTTAAGTTCTATTCCAACCGCAGACTATTAGGTGAACACGTGCCTTATGCCATCGAAGCCTGGCCCGAAGGCAGTCAGCGTCATCTCTCCGCGGAAAGCGGACTCTATTGTCGCATCATCACAGAAGGAATGTTCGGCATTCGTCCAACAGGACTGAATAGTTTCGACCTCACGCCTCGCCTTCCGAAAGACTGGGATCACATGAATCTGAACCAAATCGGCGCTTTTGGAAAGAGTTTTGACATTGCTGTCAAGCGTTCAGGAACAAAGCTGAATGTAACTGTAAGCAGTGCCGGGAAGAGTGTCTATAACAAAAAAATAAAAGAGGGAGAAACAATCCGTATCCATTTTTGAAACATTACAATCATGTCCTATCATATACAAATAACGAAACGCCAGCTGCACTTCAAACAGCCGGCAGGAACTTCAAGAGGCGTCTATAAGACAAGAGACGTCTATTATCTCAAACTTACCAGCGACGAACATCCCGACCGCTTCGGCATTGGCGAATGTGCTCCGATGGAAAAGCTCAGCTGCGATTGGATTCCGAACTACGACGAGATTCTGCAGAAAGCTTGCAGGGATTTCGAACAATCAGGAAAGATAGACTTTGAAGCGCTTCGTCCTTATCCTTCCGTTCTTTTCGGACTGGAGACAGCTCTGCAGCATTATCAGAGAGGCAGATTCCGCCTTTGGGATTCACCCTTCTCTCGCGGTGAACAGGGCATTCAGATCAACGGACTCATCTGGATGGGCACTTACAAAGAGATGCTGCTTCGCATTGATGAGAAGCTGAGTCAAGGATTCCGCTGCATCAAGGTAAAGATCGGAGCTATAGACTTTGAAGAGGAAATCAAACTTCTCAAACTGATCCGAAAAGATCATTCCATCAACGATGTCGAACTGCGCGTGGATGCGAACGGCGGATTCTCCATCAGTCAAGCCCTGCAAAACATCTATCGGCTTGCAGAATTGGACATCCATTCCATTGAGCAACCGATCATGACTGACGACATGGAACGATATGCATGGATCTGCGAAGAGTCACCTATTCCCATCGCATTGGACGAGCAACTGATCGGTGTGATCAATCCGCTGAAGAAACATCGGCTGCTGGATCAGATCCGGCCACAGTATATCGTGCTCAAGCCATCGCTGCACGGCGGCATCAACGGCTGTACAGAATGGATCGAAGAGGCCCATCGCCAACACATCGGATGGTGGATTACTTCGGCGTTGGAATCGAACATAGGACTGAATGCCATCGCGCAATGGTGTGCTACGCTCGGTAATCTAATGCCGCAAGGGTTGGGTACCGGAGCCCTTTTCACCGACAACATTGACCTTCCGCTGAGCGTCAAAGGGGATGAACTTTGGTTCGATCCGCACATCACGCCACAGATATGAGCATAAGTATCGACACGTCGCAGGCTTCGGAATCTTTCAAGAACGATCTGGAACATTTCCTCAACGAATGGGAAAATGACTCCCTATATATAAAGGTACACACTTCCGGTTCGACAGGGAAACCCAAAGAGATGTTGGTGGAGAAGCAGCGTATGCGCAACAGTGCACGAATCACCTGCGACTTCCTTCAATTGAAAGCGGAAGACACAGCTCTTCTTTGCATGCCGCTCGATTTCATAGCCGGAAAGATGATAATAGTAAGAGCCTTGGAACGTTCAATGAACCTGATTGCCGTCACGCCATCCAGTCATCCGCTGAGAGAGTTAGGCCAATCCATACAGTTTGCTGCCATGGTTCCGCTGCAGGTGTTCCACACGTTGGAAGATGACGAAGAGACAAAGAGACTGAAGCAGATTGAACGGCTGATCATCGGTGGAGGAGCCATCGACAAAGCGCTTGAAGAGAAACTTCATACATTCCCCCATGCCGTCTATTCCACGTATGGCATGACAGAGACCTTGTCGCACATCGCCTTGAGAAGACTCAGCGGCAAGGAGGCTTCAGATCATTACATACCATTCCCTTCCGTCCATCTTTCGCTGTCGGACGAGCAGACGCTTGTCATCGATGCTCCGCTCGTGGCCAAAGAAGCTGTCCACACCAACGATATCGCAACGATTTACCCTGACGGCAGCTTTACCATCTCCGGTCGTAGGGACAATATTATATGCAGTGGCGGAATAAAAATACAGATAGAAGAGGTGGAGCGTAAACTACGTTCCGATATTTCTTCTAACTTTGCGATTACTGCAGTAAAAGACGCCGCTTTAGGTGAAGCTGTCGTACTGCTCATAGAAAAAACGGATGCTACGAATCTGACAAACGACCTGTTCATGAAAAGCCTCACGAAATATGAACGTCCCAAACGGATACTGACGACGCAACATATTCCGCAGACTCCCAACGGGAAGATCGACAGAACGGCCTGCCGCAAGATTGCTGAAAAACTGATCAATACTAAACAATAACGTTTATGAAACAATTATCACTGACTCTCCTTACGCTTCTTTGTTCAGGTGCGCTCTTCGGACAGAACGCGGCCTCCGACATCAGTCGTTATCCCGGAAGCAATGCCGTAGAACTGCTCGACAGTACGGCAGTCTCTGTTGACGACAATGGAAGCGGGACATTTGCTGTATGCAAAAAGATTGAGATCCTAACTTCTAAAGGGGCTCTTGCCAACCGCGTCATCAAGTACGATTATGATCCGCTGACTGCTCACGCTGAGTTCAACTACGTCACACTCTACCGTGCCAATGGCGACGTCATCAACCTCGACGTCACACAGGCTTGCGATTATGTTGCTCCGGCTCGTATGATTTACTGGGGTGCGCGTCAGATCATGATTGAAGTGGGACAACTCAACCCGGGAGATATCATTGAATATAAGATTGCTAAGAAAGGTTTCACATACGCTCTGCTGGCTGAAGCTCAGGAAGACGACAGCCGCTTCATTCCTCCGATGCGCGGACAGTTTTACGACATCGTGCCGTTCTGGGCTACCGAACCTACCGTCCGTAAAGTCTATCGCCTGACCATTCCGATGGATAAAGAGATACAATATCAGTTCTATCAGGGCGATTGCGCATCGTCAATGCGTTACGAGAACAACGCCAAAGTCTATACCTTCGCTATGGACAACATGAAGCCTGTCAAGAGCGAACCGAACATGGTGGACTTCTACGACGCCGCTCAGAAACTGATGCTCTCCTCCACACCGAAGTGGCAGGACAAATCGCTTTGGTTTAACAAGGTGAACGAAGACTACGGAAGCTTTAAGGCTATTCCCGAGGCTCAGAAGAAGGTGAACGAATTGATCGCCGGCAAGAAGACCGAAATGGAGAAGATCGCCGTCCTCACACATTGGGTGGCTGACAACATCCGTTACTCGGGTATCTCGATGGGTAAAGGCGAAGGTTACACGCTTCACAATCTGAAGATGGATTACACCGATCGTTGCGGCGTCTGCAAGGATATCGCTGGCTCATTGATCTCCTTCCTCCGCATGGCAGGATTCCAAGCCTTCCCGGCAATGACCATGGCCGGCAGTCGCGTAGAGAGTATTCCAGCGGACCATTTCAACCATTGCGTCTGCGTCGTCAAACTCTCTAACGGCACCTATATGCCGCTCGATCCAACGTGGGTTCCCTTCTGCCGTGAATTGTGGAGTAGCGCCGAACAGCAGCAGAATTATCTGCCGGGCATTCCCGAAAGTTCGGATCTGCGCGTCACGCCTCTCTCCGATCCCGAAAACCATTACGTACGTATCAAAGCCAACAATCAGCTGGATGCCAACGGCACACTGAAAGGAACCTTCACTATCTCAGCCGAAGGACAGTCCGACAGCAACGTCCGCAGCATCTTTACACGCGGATGGATGACCTCATGGCAGTCCACCCTCGAAGGACAGCTGCTCAACGTCTCACCGAAGGCTCGTCTTACTAAAGTAGATTACGGAAAGGATCCGAAGAACTATCAGGCTGCTCCCATCAAGATCACCTTCTCCTACGAGATTCCTGAATATGCCGTACGCGACGGCAATCTGCTTTACTTCCGTCCGATGGTCATGAACCATCTCTACGATCAGGTGAAGAGTTACCTGCGCATCAACACAGATCTCAAGAATAGAGACTTCGGATTCAAGGATGGCTGCTCACGTCTGGTCGAACTGGACGAAACGCTGACATTGCCGAAGGGATTCAGTATGGAAGGCAAGGCACGTAGCGACAGTTATCAGAGCGGTGCCGCCGACTTCAACGGATCACTCTCACAGCAGGGAAACAAACTGACACTGCATCAGAAGCTGGCGCTGAAGAAACGCGTTTATGAAGCAAGCGACTGGCAGGGATTCCGTACGGCTGTCAATATGCACAAGAGCTACGGAGACTACATCATCATTCACAATTAATACCGTAAGAATATGAAGACATCAAGATATTTCTTTACGCTGCTCCTGCTCATTGCCTTTGTCACGACGGGATTCGCAGCGAATTCGGAAGCGAACTTCTCGAAGATTGAAAAGACATGGACGCTCCGTGCCGACGGCAGCCAGGAGTTCCGCTGCGTTTCGGAGATGACGCTCTATACCTACAACGCCATGCACAACATTTACGGCGAAAGCTTCATCATCTATAATCCCTTGCAGCAGAAACTGACCATCAACGAATCTTACACCAAGCAGAAGGACGGTAACATCGTCAAGACGCCGGCCAATGCATTTGTAGAGTCTCTTCCTTACGAGGCTGTAGATGCCCCTGGATTCAATCACCTCAAAGAGATGGTCGTCGTACATACAGGCCTCGAAATCGGAGCCACCATCTATCTCGATTACACCATTACCACGAAGGCCGGCTATCTGTCCGCCCTCGACATCAACGAGATGCTGCAAGAGACCTCTCCCGTCAGCAGTTATTCTGTTACGATCAACGTTCCCGAAGGGAAGAAGCTCAACTATCAGCTTGCAGGTTCTGCTGTCAAATGCACAGAGAGCTCGAGCAACAGCATGCATAGTTACAAATGGAACTTGACCAACGTTCCGGCTTCGTCACGCGAGGGCTTTCTCGCCATCAACGCTGATGACGTACCGCATCTGACTGCCACCACTTTCGGATCATTCAAGGAGGCACTTGCAGAGATGAACAAACGCTTCGCTGCTTCCAAATCTTACGGCAGCCGTACAAATGCCGAATATCTCACAGAGAAAGCCACATCCGACAAGGACAAGATCCAGAAGATTCAGAATTACGTAGTCAATGACCTGGCAACGGTTCGCGTTACACTACCTCATGCCGGTTTCGCGCTGAGAGATGCCGAAGAGGTACAGCGTACAGCCTACGGAACGATTGCAGAGAAGACGCAGATGCTCTCTACCATGCTCGATGCAGTCGGCATCAAGAACGATGTGGTAGTCAACGTACCTGCCAACCTCAATCCTGAGGCTGAAGGACTAAGTTCCATCCGCCATTTCCTGGTACGTGTAAATATTGACGGGCAGACACAGTTTCTCGCTCCGGTCGTCACGGATGAGCCTACCTTTATCCATCGCGGAGCCTTGGACAAATACTTCACTCTGGCCGGTGAAGAGATTCAGATGCCTACAACCCCTGTCATTGTCAATGAACAGATGGAGGTAAAGGCGGATGCTTCGAAAGCAGAGAACGGTTACCTCGTAGTCGATCTGCCAGCTGCGGGAAAGGGCATCGACAGTTGGGGCATGAGTCGTCTCAATTCGGAACGGACGCAGACTTTCGAACTGCCCACTGAACTCGACGAGACCGTGACCTACACCATCGATCTGCCTTCAGGCATGGAACTGATCACGCCGGCTACGAACCGAGAAATAACGAAGCCCTTCGGAAGTATCTCACGCAGTGTGACGAAAGAGGGCAACACCGTTACCGTCGTCCGCAAGATCAAACTGAACCAGATGCAATTTACGCCGGCAGAATATGCTGCTCTGCGCACGATCGTATCCGAATGGTTCACGACGACAAACAATACGATCCTGCTTTCCGTTAAATAAGGACGGATGAAAAGAGAGGCAGTTATCCTTTGGTGGAGAAACAGAAACAGATGGCAGCGGTTTGCTCTTGGAGCAGCCGCTGTCGTGGTGTTATGGTGGACAGGCGGACTGCTCACCGTACCGCACCATCTGTTTACCGAAGGATGCTCCACGCTTCTCTATTCGGCTGAAGGGAATCTCCTCGGAGCACGCATCGCACCCGACGGACAGTGGCGTTTCCCGCCCGCCGATTCGGTCCCCCACAAATTCCAGCAATGTCTGCTCACCTACGAAGACCGGCGCTTCCGTTACCATCCGGGCATCGACCTTGCGGCACTGGCTCGTGCCCTGCGTCTCGACATCCAGCAGCACAGAGTGGTGAGCGGCGGCAGTACCATCACGATGCAGCTTGCCCGCATCGCGCGAGGTAACCGCGACCGAAACATCCGAGAGAAGCTGATCGAGATGAACTGGGCACTTTACATGGAGACGGTTCACACCAAGAAAAGTCTGCTGAAGCTCTATGTGTCGAACGCTCCCTTCGGCGGGAATACGGTGGGACTCGACGCGGCGGCCTGGCGTTATTTCGGACGAAGCGCCGACGAACTGTCGTGGGCCGAGAGTGCCACGCTGGCTGTCCTTCCGAACTCGCCTGCCCTGATTCACCCCGGCCGTAACCGCAATGCGCTAAAGGTAAAACGGGATAAGCTGCTCGGACAACTGCTCCACCGGCACATCATCGACCGTACCGAATACGAACTGGCCTGCATGGAACTGCTTCCGGCTGCTCCCATGCCGCTGCCTGACGAAGCGCCGCATCTGCTTCAGACTCTCGCTGCCGTCACGCCCGGAACACGCATTCACTCTTCCGTGCAGCAGTCTTTGCAGGAACGCACGCAGGAGATCGTGGACCGCTACGCTGCGGAATATGCTTCGAACTATATCTTCAACGCGGCTGCCATCATCGCTGATGTGGAGACGGGCGAAGTGCTGGCCTATGCAGGCAACGTCACGCCCAACGGCGACAAAAGTCGCGGCTACAACGTGGACATCATCACCTCGCCACGCAGCACGGGGAGCATTCTCAAACCGTTTCTCTATGCGGGAATGCTGCAAAGCGGACAAATCCTTCCAGGCATGCTCGTGGCCGACATTCCACTTAACATCAACGGCTTCACGCCCCAGAATTTTACAAAGACCTTCAATGGTGCCGTACCTGCCCACACGGCCATCGAACGCTCCCTCAACGTTCCCCTCGTCCGCATGCTTTCGGACTACAACACGGGGCGATTCATGACATTGCTCAAAAAGTGCGGCATGACAACGCTTCGCTTTTCAGAAGAACATTACGGTGCCTCCCTCATCCTCGGAGGTGCGGAGGGCACACTCTGGAATTTGAGCGGCATGTATGCCTCCATGGCACGCGTGCTGGACCATTACCATCCGTACAACGGGCGCTACGATGCCGATGACATCCATCCGCTCACGCCCTTCCCCGTCAAAAAGAAGAAAGCCATCACCAGCATCCTCGACAAGAGACTGAGCGACCAGCCAAGCGTGCTCAGTTCCGCTGCCATCTGGTACACGTTCGAGGCGATGTCTGCGCTCAACCGTCCGGAGGAGGAGGCCGACTGGCAGCAGTTCTCCTCCATGAAACGCGTAGCCTGGAAGACGGGGACGAGCTTTGGCGGACGGGATGCCTGGGCCATCGGCTGCACACCGCGCTACGTGGTCGGCGTCTGGTGTGGCAACGCATCGGGCGAAGGACGTCCGGGATTGACAGGCGTAGGCAGCGCCGCCCCGATTCTTTTCGACCTCTTCTCGCTCCTGCCCGACGGCAACTGGTTTGACGAGCCTTACGACGAACTGGTTCCTATGGCCATCTGCCGCCAGAGTGGTCACCGTGCTTCGGCCAACTGCACCGATGTGGATACGCTCTATCTGCCCAAAGCCGGCATCAACTCTCCCGTCTGCCCCTATCACAAGCTGATCCATCTCTCTCACGACGGGCAATGGCGCGTGGATGCCACCTGCGAAGACGTAGATCAGATGATCACCCGCTCATGGTTTGTGCTGCCGCCCTCGGAGGAATATTATTACCGCGAATACCACATCGATTACAAGCCTCTCCCGCCTTTCAAGCCCGGCTGCAACACGCAACAGAGCAAACAGATCGAGATCATCTATCCCGAACACAACGCCGTGCTCTATCTGCCTCGTGGATTCAGCGGCGAACGGGAGCATTTCGTATTTCGCGCAGCGGATGCCCGTCCCGACGCCCGCCTCTACTGGCATATTGACCAGAACTACCTTGGCGAGACCGAATCGCCTCATGAAATGAGCTGTCAGGTAGCTGCAGGCAAGCATCTTCTCACTCTCATCGATGACGAGGGCAATGAGAAGCGGATTCTGTTTGAGGTAAAGCAGTGACAGCCCCTTCCGTAGGCGCATTTTCGTATGTCATTCCCTCTTCATACCCTTTTATCCTCCGCTTTTCCAATGTCTCATGATGTAGATCACGGAGAATAGTCTTCAAAAGATGTTATTATCATTGTTCTGCTATATTCTGCTTAAACAGATTTAT
>CAZIVE010000048.1:3339-6525 GCA_964542435.1 uncultured Parabacteroides sp. | reverse complement strand
TCTTCAAAAGATGTTATTATCATTGTTCTGCTATATTCTGCTTAAACAGATTTATATAGTATATATTGATCCGCTATAAAATGCATAAACATATTTATGCAGTATATATTGATCTGCTATAAAATGTATCTACATATTTATGCGGTACATATTGATCAGCTATAAAATGCTCAAACATTTTTATGTGGTATATATTGATTCACTATAAAATGCTTGAACAAATTATAGCAAAACAATAAAAATAACAGATAAAAAGGTCGGGAATACCCGTTCTCGATTCTGGATCACCGTTCACGAACGCGTTTTTAGAGGATGGAAGGTGAGAGACATAGATTTTGGAGGGTACGAAGGATGATAAAAAACGGCTTCTCCACGAGGAAAAGCCGTTTCTTATTGATAGATGTTTCAGTAGATGGCTGGAGACATGGGAAAAAGAGATGTCTGCCAAATTCCAAAGCCTCACTGCTTCTTCTTTCCCTGTGATATCTGCTGTTCGATCTCCTCCAAAGACTTTCCGGTCGTTTCCGGAACAAGTTTCCAGGTGATGATCAGGTAAGGGATGCACATGAAGGCGAAAAGCAGGAAGACACCGCTGGGTGCCAAATGCGTCAAGAGCCACGGCGTAAGCTGGCCGATGAGATAAGTACCCACCCAAAGCGAGAAGCCTGCAATCGACATGGCTGCACCACGGACCTTCACCGGATACATCTCAGAAAGCAGGACGAAGATGACAGCACAGATGGAGATAGCGCAACAGAAGATGTAGAGCATGATCAGCACAAGCAGGATCTCCGGAGCCAGTTGCTGGGCGGCATTCAGGATGAAGTAAACGGCGATGGCCACAAGCGTGACGATCATACCGCTGACGCCGATGTAAACAAGTTTCTTTCGGCCGATCCGGTCGATCAGCCACATGGCGAGGATGGTGGAAAAGACATTCACCAGCCCCACGATAATCTGGAAATCGAGCGAGCTGCCCTGTGCCATGCCGGCCTTCTCGAAGAGTACCGGACCATAATAAAGAACCGCATTCACGCCCATGAACTGTCCCAGCATAGCCAAACTGACGCCGACGAACAGCACCGTACGGAATCCAGGCTGGAACAGCAGTCGCCAGTCGCTCTTCACCTCCTTATGGATCATCTCCTTGATCTCCGCGATCTGAATCTGTGCAGCCGCGCTACCCGTCATTCGGGAGAGGACGGCTTCCGCATGTTGCTCGTGACGGTTGATGACCAGCCAGCGCGGACTTTCGGGAATGAAGAACAGGACAATAAAGAAAAGGAGCGCAGGTATGGTCTCCACACCTAACATGCCACGCCACACTTCACTCACAAACACCTTGTCCATCCAAGCCGCTGCAGGCGTAGCCGACTCCGAGTAATGCAGCAGCGCGGCGTTCGCGAAATAGGCAGCCACGATGCCCACCGTAATGGCAAGCTGATAAAGAGCCACCAGCCTTCCGCGATAACGCGGCAGTGCAATCTCGGAGATGTATAGCGGCGAGATGATCGATGCAATGCCAATCCCGATGCCACCGATGATGCGGTACCACACAAGCTCCAACTGCGAACTCGAGAGCATGCAGCCGATGGCCGAGACCGTAAAGAGAATCGCAGAGAAAACCAGGACAGGACGACGCCCCATCCAATCGCTCAGCTTTCCTGCCACAAGTACGCCGCCGATCGATCCGACCAGTGCACATCCGACATACCAGCCGGTCTGAATATCGTCCAAATGAAACTGGGCAGACACATCCTTGATGGTTCCGGAGATGTCTGCCGTATCATAACCGAAAAGGAATCCTCCCAATGCCGCAACGGCAGCGAGGAAGATGACATAACCGAGATTTTCAGCGTTCTTCATGACAGGTGTTCGTCTGCGAAGGTTACTTCATGTCAAAATACTCTCTGTAACGATCCCACAGATGGCCGGCCTGCAAGTAGGCGGACTGCGGACTCATGAAATGAGAGAATTCGAACGTAATGGCTTTATCGTAATGCTGACGTGCAGCCGCTTCGAGCTTCAGACGAAGCTTGTCAAACTTGATCGGGAAGAAACGGATCGGCATGTCACGGTCGAAAGTCTCGGCGTTGGTCCAGCACTTGATGCCATACTTGTCAGCCATCTTCTTGTTCACGCTGAAAAAGGCATCGAGTTCGTCGTAATCGATATGTCCGTCCTGAAAAGCGCAGGCATCCACAGCACCCTTAATGCCATCGAAGATCTCGCTCCATTCCTTCTCATGTTCCTCAACAGAAACCGACTTCTTGATGACCGGAGTCTCCGCAGCCTCGACAGCCTTCTTGCCGTCAATCCAGGGAGAGATCAACGTGGGCAGTCCGCCACTGACATCCTTGCATTGCTGGCCGAGAGAACGGAAAGCCTCGACGGCTCCCTTCGTCTGACGGCTGATCTCCATACTCAGATACCAGCCTTTGAAGCTTTTGTGATGACCATATTTCTTCCAAACCTCATCAATCACATACTTGTTGGCGTCAATCTCCCAGTTCATATCTCCTGTATCCCAATACTTGCCGCTATCATAAAGTCCGAAATAGAACTTCATGCCATACTTGTCGGCAAGACGCAGATACATGTCCACCAGATCTACGGATGGCATATAGCATCCGAACTTCTTGATCAGGTATTCCGAAGGATAGGTAATGAACTTGCGGTAGCCGGAGCGGATGATGATGACGGTGTCAATACCGATCTGCTTCATGTACTGGAAGTCGCGGTCCCATTCCTTCTCTCCCCAGTTCTGATGACAGATATCGTGGGATATCTCATCGAGGAAAGTACCTGTGATCTTCAGACCGGCAGCTTTGGGGACGATCAGCCTGCTCTCAATCTTGTCATCTGCCATCGCTGCGTGCTCCGCAGCTTCGGCAGCAGAAGGTATCACCATACCGGCGGCAAGCGCTGCGCCCGATACAGAGACCTTCTTAATGAAATCTCTTCTGTTTGTTTGCATAGATTTAAGTAACACTATTTAGACGACTACTTTCCGGCCTTCAGACCACGGATCACGGACGACGTAAATCCCGAGACCTCCATCTCGTTCAGTCCGCGAATCGTGATACCGCCAGGTGTAGTCACTTTATCAATCTCATACTCGGGGTTGCTCTGATTCTCGATGAGCAGATCCACAGCGCCCTTCACGGTCTTCACAACAATCTCCTG
>CAZIVE010000048.1:0-3239 GCA_964542435.1 uncultured Parabacteroides sp. | reverse complement strand
GGCATGATGCGGAACAGCACCGGCTGTTTCTCACCTTTAGCATCCGTCTTGGTCAGCAGTGTAGAAAGCAGGTCGAACGTAACACCGGCTGCTACCGATACGATAATCTGACGATCGTAGTCGAGTGAAACGCGAATCTGATCGATGACTGCCTCCACGCGCCAGGGCTTTACGGCGATGACAATGATGTCAGCCTCCTTGACAGCCGTGATGTTGTCGAGCGTCACGTTGAATTCCGGGTTGAGTGCATGCATCTTGTCCAGCGTTCTTTGAGTAAGAGCTGTACAAGTGATGTCTGCCGGTTTGAAGATGTTCCCTTTTGCCAGTCCACAGGCAATTGCGCCTCCGATATTACCGGCGCCGATGATTGTAATTTTCATGAGAGTTGTATTGTTTATTTATATTCCATAAAATGCTCTTGTAACAAAAGGCAAGCAGTTATAAAGGGCAGAATGCCAATATTCCCATGTGTGACCACCGTCACGTACGCGGAATTCGCATGGAATGCCTGCCTTATGCATTGCCTGAATAAATTCGATATTGCGATCGAACAGGAAATCATCATCTCCACAGTCGATGAACCATTTGATGGTCTTGAGCTGAGTCTTAGCGGCATCGTCAGCATTCACTACATACTTGATGCAGCTATGTTCAGTAACCGATTGGTTCAGGATCGACATCTTATCGCCCGGATCCTTAGATGGAACGGCTCCGGTCTGCGGAATATCCATCAATGCACTCATGGCATAGGCTGCACAGTACATGTCGCTGTGATGCTGCGAATAGCAAGTAGTTCCACCGCCACCCATAGAAAGTCCGGCAATAGCACGATGCTGTTTGTCGCCAACGACACGGTAATGCGATTCGATATAGGGTAGAAATTCCTTATAGAAGAAAGTCTCATAGCTCCAACCAGGCATGTCGAAGTATCCGTTCCAGTCGCCTGCGTATGGATTACCTCCAGCATTCGGAGAAACGATGATCATTTCGCAAGCTTCGCCCGAAGCCATCAGTTGATCGGCCACATCCTTGGCATGTCCGCGCAAGAACCAGTCTTGATCGATGCCATAGACACCATGCAAAAGATAAAGAATCGGATATTTCTTATCCTTGTTCACCTCATAACTCTTCGGAAGATAGATGGTAAACTGACGCTGTGCATTCAAAACCTTACTGAAGATGGAGTCACGCACCACCTTGCTCTGCGGGCCCTGCCCGAACTGTGCCTTACCTGATACGGAGATCAGAACGATAAGCAGAAAGAAGAAGATTCGTTTCATTGATTTGAGATTTGATTAGTTGATGTTATTGCCGTCGTATTCGATTGTGGCGGACTTATATGTTGCTGAGAGTGTATTCTTTGATGCAATATCCACATTGACGGGATAAGGCTTCGCTTGAACATCTTTTCCGGAAGCAATCATCTTTGCGAGCTGCTTCATGTCGAGAATGTATGACAGGTCATAAGTCTGTTTCACGTAAGGATAATGCCCGCAGTAAAGCTTCGTGATATGCTGTGAACGCATCATCTTCGCCATACGGTCGCAGGTCTTTACAAAATCCTTCATCGGAACGTGCGGACGGAGCTGAAGCCAGACATGTCCAGAACCAAAAGCGTCACCCGTAAAACAGGCATGAATGGAAGGATCAAACAGGACAATAGAACCAGGCGTATGCCCCGGCATCAATCTAACTTCCAGAACCCGTCCGCCAAGATCGAACTTCTGTCCGTCGGTCAACCAGTTGTACTTGCCTGTGAAAGGTATATGGCGTACAGCTGAATCGGCCGGATGCATGTAAACTTCAGGGAAGAAACGAATATTACCTGCATGATCCACATGGTTGTGAGTGATCACTACATCGAACGGTTTGTCTGTGATGTGACGGACAACCTTGTCAAGCGAATCGACCTTCGTCCCCGTGTCAATCAGCAGAGCACGCTTCTCTCCCACTACAACATACATGGTTGTCATGTCGGTCGTTTCTATGATATACACGCCACTGTCAATTTTATTCACCGCCAGATCCTTATTACGTAAGATCTCACTGGTCGTAAAGTGCATGACCGCCGTGTCTTTCTGGGAACACGGATTCCATTTAGGCAGATAAAGCGCATTTGGATCACCTTTCTTCGCGAAGTTTGTCCAATAGGAAACCATCTTCTCACTGAGCGCATAGTCTTTCAGTTCAAACGGGCGCCAGCTGTGAGCCAACGTCCCGAAAACATACCACAATTCAGAGGAATGGAAAGAACCGGCATTGTCACCCGGCAGAGGTCTGTCGAAGTGATAGACATAAGCAGGTTTGCGTCCCTGTTGCTCGAGCATCAGGCTCCATCCCATCGTAGCCGTACGCATGATGTCCGGCGTAATATCATTGGTCGTATATCCCAACATATAGGGGATGTCCAGCTCATTACCACTCGTTGCTACCTTGAGAATATCATCCGTAATCAGTTCACCGTCGATCACAGGGCGCTGTGAAGGACGAACATTGTGCTGTGCCTTCATGTATTCGCTGTACATACTCATCAACTCCATCTCAGACTTGGATCTCATCTGTTCAAGCGATGTGATGCCGAAATGATCGAAGAAAGCTTTCCATCCCTCCTCAACTGTCTTGAGCGGAGTCGTGGAATTGCTCGGTCTCAGACCGCCTCCACTCTGCATGATGGCTTTATGGATGAGTCCTTTTGCAAGAGGTGATGAAACCAAGGCCTGCACACTTCCTGCACCAGCACTTTGACCGAAGACAGTGATATTCGCAGGATCTCCTCCAAATGCAGAGATATTGTTCTTCACCCACTTCACTGCGGCCAACTGATCATACAGACCATAGTTGCCGGAACCTTTTCCGCCATTCTCTGCCGTCAGCAAAGGATGAGCGAGAAAGCCCGCTATACCAAGACGATAGTTGATGGTAACAAGAATGACACCTTTCCGAGCAAATGCCTCGCCACTGAATTCAGGTTCGAATCCGAAACCACCGGAGTAACCACCGCCATGAATCCAAACCATGACCGGCAGTTTCTTGCCACTGGCAGGTGCAGGAGTCCATACATTCAGATAAAGACAATCTTCGCTGCGCATCGGATCTCCTGCAAAGAAAAACTCCTTCTGGTAGAAAGAACCGATCTCATGATCCGGTTGCACAGAGGCGGGACCAAATGCATCGGCAGCACGCACTCCGATCCATGGAATGACAGGCTGCGGTTTCTTCCAGCGCAGATCGCCTACAGG
>CAZIVE010000047.1:0-19350 GCA_964542435.1 uncultured Parabacteroides sp. | reverse complement strand
AAAAATGAAGATGGCCACCTTCACAGGCAGCCATCTTCTCGTTGTGTTTTTAATTCTCAATTCTTTAGACCAATGTAATATACCTTTGTGTTTATTCCAAAAGCTTTTTGACATTTAAGTCAAGGTTCATTGTTTCCAATGCTAATCTCTCTTTTGAACAATGCAAAGATATCGGCTTTAGATACTAAATACAAATACTATATAAACAATCATCGATACTTTATAATCAAAAATTGACTTAAATCAAAAATAACACTTATTCCTATCACTCAAAGATAGAAGTGCGAGCTTGATCTTTCCTTACGGTATTCGCTTGGAGAACAGCCTTTTCTGTCTCTAAATATACGATTAAAATTGGAAAGATTATTAAAACCGCACTTATAACATATTTCAGAGACGGAACAGTTCGTATCAGCCAGCATACTGCTTGCCTCATGGATACGGATATCATTGAGTGACTCAACAAATGTCTTTCCTGTCCACTTTTTCATAAATCTCATGAAGGAAGCGATGCTCATATTCGTCAAAGAGGCAATCTCCTGCAATTGGATCGTCCGATTGAAATTATTATGCAGATAAACCATAATGGAATCGAGGCGCTTACTGTCAATACTATTATAATCATAAACGGTGTTTACAGGATTGAGTCTGCGCATACCTTTATCCAACGAGATGACCTTCAAGATCTCTATCAGATTGAGGAGGTTCTTAAAAGAATCGCCATCATCGTTTGAAATCTTGATCAATTTATCTCTTACATTATCCACGACCTCAGAGCTGAAGACAAGTCCGCTCGATGCTGCATCAAACATCATACGAATCGTATTGAAGTGACGCTTATTTAGAAAACTATCGAAGAGAGAACGCGGGAACTGAATTGTCACAGCCACAAAATCGTGCCCCTGCCAGTTGTGTGTAGTATAACCATGGCTCGTCCCACCGGCTACAAGAAGGAGATCGCGATAGAGAAGTTCCTCATAGGAATCACCCACTACACGGACTGCACCCTTGACATTTTCCAAGTAGGACAGTTCGAACTCATTATGCACATGAAGAGGATATTCGAAACCATTCTTATGACGGTTACGGACCAGAAAGCAGTCGTCCTCTTTCAGTGGAAGGTGTTCTATGAATATCTCAGACTTAGCCATAAGGACTATAGGAATTAACGAATCGTCAATGTTGCCATAACAGGGCAATGATCAGAAGGATAAAGTTCGTTCATCGTATCTGTCAGGACGCCATGAGAAACGACATTGAAATAATTGCCTTTGATGAAGATATAATCATACCATCCACGTTCGGCCAATGGAATACGACCGAAGTCATGGAATGTCCACTCAGGACCATAACGCAGAGCGGCAACGTCGCGCGCATGAGTGAGATGGTTAGGATCGGAAGCATTCGTCAGGACTTTGATGGGATCGTCCGAAGGAATTGCATTGAAATCACCGGTTATGATGACAGGAAGAGTGCCGGCGAGAGCCTTCATCTGACTCAACACAAGCTCCGCTCCTTTGTGACGGGCTACTTTCCCAATATGATCGAGGTGCGTATTTAACATGAAGAACTGATTGCCATTCTTTTTATCCTTGAAGATTGCCCAGGTGGCGACACGTTCGCAAGCGGCATCCCAACCTTTCTTTCCTACAGCCTGAATATCCTCTGAAAGCCAGAAGTGGCCACTCTTGATGACTTGAAACCGATCTTTCTTATAGAAGATAGGCGAATATTCACCTTTCGTCTTGCCATCTTCACGGCCCACACCGACGTAATCGAACTCCGGCAATCGGCTCAACAGATCCTCCAACTGGTTATGGAGCACCTCTTGCGACCCGAACAAATCAATCTCATGGAAGCGAATCAGTGACGCAGCAAAGTCCTTTCGATTGCTCCATTGGTTTGCACTGTCAACCTTTGTATCCATGCGGACATTATAGGTCATGACACGTAGAGGCAGTTTCCCCTTAGCAGAAAGAATAGCCAAAGGTGACATAGCAATAAATGCAGCTAATAAGATTTTCGTAAACATAATACTCTAACTTTATACGGTTTATTCACTTCAACAATAGCAAAGATATATATTTCTATTCAAATTTAGTCATAAGCGGAATGTGAGAAAGTATTTTCATCCAAAGAAATAACGACTGCATTTGCTCAGCTAATTTCAAATGTGTTATTTTGCATATATATTAGTCAAGAGAATAAATAAGCATCAACTTAAATACATTAAAATGACAAAGACATTATTAGCATGTACAGCTCTTGCCCTGTTGGTATGCAGTTGCGGCGGCAAGAAGGCTGAGAAGACAACGGTTGCAACAGATTCGACAACTGTGGCTGTGGACAATCAGCTTACAGAACAGGAGAAAGCCGACGGTTGGCAACTGCTGTTCGATGGCAAGACCACAAACGGATGGCGCGGTGCTCACTTGACAACATTCCCGGATCACGGTTGGGAAGTATCCAATGGTGAACTGATCTGTCAGGCTTCACAAGGCAAAGAATCACAGAATGGCGGCGACATCGTGACTGATAGTACCTATTCGGCCTTTGAATTGAGCGTTGACTTCATGATTACAGACGGTGCAAACAGCGGAATCAAGTATTTCGTCACAGAACATGAGAAGCAAAAAGGTTCGGCTTACGGACTGGAATTCCAAATCCTCGACGACGCCACACATCCTGATGCAAAACTTTACACGAGCGTTCCTGGAAGTCGCACATTGGGAAGTCTTTACGACATGATCAAGAGTCAGAACGTCAGCTTCAACGGCGTTGGTGTTTGGAACACGGCTGTCATCAAGGCTTTGCCGAACAAACATGTTGAACATTGGTTGAACGGGAAGAAAGTTCTCGAATACGATCGTGGAAGCCAGGCTTTCAAAGATCTTGTCAAACACAGCAAATATGCTGCTCCCGAATATTCTCCCAACGGAGAAGCTTTTGGCGAAGCTGCTGAAGGTCATATTCTACTGCAAGATCACGGAAATTCTGTTGCATTCAAAAACATAAAGATCAAAGTACTGAAATAGCAGAAAACTCCTTACATAAGAAAGGCGAGATGAAACATCCCGCCTTTCTTTTTTATACGCTAAGGAAATCAGAAATTATAGCCGATTCGTACACCAAACATTGGTTGGCTGTGATCTTCTGTAACCAGATATTTCAATTCGAGTCCGACAGTCAGGTCCTGCAAAGCATACACTTCACCGCCCATTCCGACATTCAGTCCAAGACGTGTCTGATTGTCATTATAACTCCATTTACCGTCACCAACTGAATATTTCCAAAAGGCAATGTCCAAACCGCCTAAAGGATAAAAGCCAAACTGGTTGCTCAGCTTGAAGATATAATGGGCGTTCATGTCAATATTCCAAGCACTGAGACCATCGTTCTTTACGAGATACGTCAACGACGGAGCAAAACGGACATTATCAAACAGACAGATTCTGTAATCGACTCCGAATGTTACGTTGTCCTGATCGAAGGCATAACCAGTAGTTACGCCCACTGAAGAATAGCCCTGCTTTGTCTGAGCACTAGCGCCAAGGCAAAGTACGGCAAGCATCATCACTAAAATCAATCTTTTCATCATTTTCGCATTTAGTTAATAACTCTATTTATTTCACCTTCAGACGATCGCCGGCAGCCTTAACTATGCTTCTATAATATTCTTCGTCATAGCCGGGCTGATCAGGAAAGGCGGGAAGTCCGTACTGATTGTACTCAAACTTACCATCTTTTTCCTTCTTCACGTTACCGTCCATATACTTAACAACTAAATACTCTCCTA
Source organism: uncultured Parabacteroides sp. (assembly GCA_964542435.1). GTDB lineage: Bacteria > Bacteroidota > Bacteroidia > Bacteroidales > Tannerellaceae > CAZIVE01. Next base: position 15,554 of record CAZIVE010000047.1, on the reverse strand, counting down.
AGTTCTTCCAACGTGCTGTTGCTTCATCAGCGGTAGTCGAGCTGTACCATGTAAGGAAGTTCACAGCCTTAGCCGGATCTTTAGCATACATATCCAAAGCCGCTTTGTCGATGGAAGGAATCATATCTTTGTAACCATTCTCCAGTTCCTGCTGTACTTTACGGATATCCTGGATCATATAGCTATATTTATTATAGGCCATATTAGCCACCCAGTTGTGAATCCAAAAAGCGGAAGTCCAAGAGAAATGATACAGATCGCCATTGCCTACACGATAACATTCCGGTGATGTGAGAACGGAGCAATATACTGGTGTGAAAACCGCCATGTCGGCATCATCCACACCAAACCAAAGAATGCCGCCGACAGCATCAGGCATCCAGTTACGCATCTGCGGAACGATCACGAATCCTGTCTGCTGTGTTGCAATGGCACGTTCATTGGTATATTCCTGTCCATCGATCTTCCATGACAGAGGACGCCAACGATAAGGTACTTTGAAAGGACCAGCGCCCGGATCTTTTGTCATATCGAGATCGGTACCTTCATAATGATCACGCATTCCATCCTGGACATCCTGAACAGAGAGTTTACGATCGGGACGAATATACAGAGGCATCGGACCTTTCTTCGGATCACCTTTGGCAAAATCCAGGTAACGATCCATCGTCTTGTCATATTTACGGAAGAACGACCATACACGCGCCTCACATCCTCTCAAGCCGCCAAAACTATAGGGACAATAAGCAGCTTGGAAACTGAAGTCTTTGTCCTGTCCTTTGAACCAGCCTTTGGAGCGGGCGAACGAAACGACATCTGGCGAATACATGCAGTTTTCCTTATCATCAAAAGGAATCTGCTGGATACGTGACTGATTGGCATGAGCGGAAATACAGTCGTCGGGAATGCGGATCGCTGCCCAAACGGCACCTTTTGCACCGGCTCCTTTTCCAACCATCTCCATAACCCAAGCCTCATCTTTATCTGCAATAGAAAAGGTCTCGCCTTCACTGAAATAGCCGTATCGCGTCACCAGATCCGTCATCACCTTGATAGCTTCACGTGCCGTACGGGAACGTTGGAGAGCAATATACATCAGGCTTCCGTAATCGATCGTAGCCGTTGTATCGACCAATTCCTCACGGCCACCGAATGTTGTTTCCGTGACAGCTACCTGATGTTCATTCATGTTGCCAACGACCGAATAGGTATGAGCGACTTGGGGAATCTCGCCCAAAGGACGACCGGAATCCCAATCTGTCACTTTAAGCATGCTGCCTGCCGGCCAATCCTGAGCAGGGAAACGACGCATATCGCCATACAATCCGTGAGAGTCGGCAGCGTAGCTGATTATTACAGATCCATCGATGGAAGCTTTTTTCCCAACCAACAGATTGGTACATGCGAAAGCCTGTACGGAAATAAGGGAAGCTGCAAGAGCAGCAAACAAGAAGTTTCTTTTCATAATATCTACCATTAATCAGTTAACGAATATGTTTCTTTATTTTTCTCCCGCCATCTTCTTGAGCGATGCGATTTCCTCCGGCCAGACAGTTTCGTCAGGCGTTTCAAGAATCAGAGGAATCTCATCAAAGCGGGAATCGCTCATAATCAGTTCAAACGTTGTCAGACCCATCAAGCCTTTGCCAATGCTATCGTGACGATCGACATGTGAAGCCAAAGCCTTCTTCGAATCGTTGATATGCATACCGCGAAGATACTTGAAGCCGACAACGGCATCAAACTGAACGAACGTATCGGCAAAAGCTTCCGCCGTACGGATATCGTAACCGGCTGCCAGCGTGTGTGCCGTATCAATGCAAACACCTACACGTGATTTGTCTTCCACTTTATCGATGATAGCCGCCAGGTGTTCGAAGCGGAATCCGAGATTCGTGCCTTGTCCGGCCGTATTCTCAATGACTGCCGTCACGCCATGCGTCTTTTCGAGTGCCATGTTAATGCTTTCAGCGATTCGAGCCAAGCAATCGTCTTCTGCCATCGCATTCAGATGACTGCCGGGATGGAAATTGAGTCGATCCAGACCCAACTGTTCGCAACGCAGCATCTCATCAAAGAAAGCGGCGCGGCTCTTTGCCAAGCCTTCGCTCTCAGGATGACCGAGATTGATCAGATAACTGTCATGCGGCAGAATCTGTTTGGGTGCATAACCGAATTCCTTGCAACGATCCTTGAAGAGACGGATGCTGGATTCGGAAAGCGGAGCCGATTGCCATTGACGTTGATTGCGGGTGAAAAGGGCAAAAGCTGTCGCACCTATATTGTGAGCATTCAGAGGAGCATTCTCAACGCCGCCCGATGAACTCACATGTGCACCAATATATTTCATTTATCCTCTGAGATTTCTGGTTGAAGGAAATCCACGAAACAGAGAGCGGCAAGCGCCGTCCCATAACGTTTCTCAATGGTGATACCTTCTGTGATGAAGTTCAACTCACCCAGGTAATATTGTCCGTACGTCTTCTGATGCAGATCATTGATGACACGAATCAGACGAGATTCCAGTTCCTCAATGCGGTAACGTCCACTAACTTCGCAGACCAGACCTCCTACCTTTTCGTCGAAGTTCTCATCTTTATACATCCAGGCATAAACCACACCGGCTGAAACAAATTCGTCCTGATAGCCGTGCGAGCACGCCATGATGGTTTTCAACTCTGATCCAAACGGTGGAAGATCGATCTCATCCATCGTAACTAGATGCGCCGTTGCAGGAATGACCGAAGAATAGGTCATGATGTTGAAATCGGCAATACCTGCGTCATAAAGCGCCATGTGGTAAGAACCTGCGTGCTTCTCGAGGTCGGATTCACCACTCCCTTTTGTAATGAAAAAAGTGTTTGGGATCAAATTCCCAACTTTCTTTGCCATCTGCCTTTGTAATTTTTACTTGTGAATACTGTTTACTTGGGCCACAAAATTAAGCAATTCTTTCTGAAATAACATGCTTTCCTCAAAATTTGTAAGCAGGCGGAAGCTGTCAATAATAGAGAAACAGCACCTGGCGATGGAAGAACTTTATTGATTTTGGATTTCATGCTATTGACATTCCTCTATGAATTTCTCTTCCATCTTTGAGCTATTCGCAGAACATAATTAAAGAAATTGAGATGGTCTAAGAATAAAAAAAGTTTCAACCATGGTTAAAACTTTTTGAATCAATAGTGAAAAAAATATTCAACCCAGGTTAAAAGAATATTCAACCTGGGTTAAAAATTATAATCACATTGATAAATGATAAACCATTCAATGGATAAGCGAAAAAAGAGATTGAGTCAGAGGAAATCGGAACAGATTATTCCGCCTCTTCTTCGTCAGATTCATCTTCGCGCATATTGTGGAAGACATTCTGAACATCCTCATCTTCTTCGAGTTTCTCGATCAGTTTGTTGATCGTCTCGCGCTGTTCTGGAGTTACATCCTTCACATCGTTCGGAATACGGACAAACTCCGATTCGCTGATTTCATATCCTTTATCCTCAAGATATTTCTGAATGGCTGCGTTCTGGGCGAATTCTCCGTAGATAACTACTTCATCTCCATCATCGTCAACTTCGTCCACACCGAAATCGATCAGTTCAAGTTCGAGGTCGTCGATTGACATTCCCTCTTTCTTTGTGATACGGAACATACATTTATGAGCAAAAAGGAATTCAAGACTACCTGTTGTTCCAAGGTTACCGCCACATTTATTGAAGTAGCTGCGTACATTGGCAACGGTACGTGTAGTGTTATCCGTTGCAGTCTCTACGAAGATCGCGATGCCATAAGGTGCATATCCTTCGTAATTCATCTCCTTGTAATCACTGAAGTCTTTCGAAACGGCACGCTTGATAGCGCGATCGACGTTTTCCTTCGGCATGTTTTCCTTCTTTGCATTTTGCATAAGGACACGAAGACGTGGATTATTCTCAGGATCCGTACCGCTTTCGCGTGCGCAAATAGTGATTTCCTTACCTAACTTCGTGAATGTGCGGGCCATGTTGCCCCATCTTTTGAACTTTCTCGCTTTACGGAATTCAAACGCTCTTCCCATATTTTTAGTGTTTAATGTTTTATTGAATCATTGTTATATGGGCAGTTGTTATTTACCTGCCCGTGAATCACCTGAATAATAATACTGCTTCATCTCAATTGTGCTCCCAGTTTATCTTTTAAAGCGGTCTGGATCTTCTGCATGATGGCTTCGATCTGACGGTCGCTCATTGTCTTTTCTTCATCTTGTAACCAGAAACTTACGGCATACGACTTCTTGTCGGCAGGAAGATTCTTGCCTTCATAAACGTCGAACAAAGCTACCTCTTTCAGCAACTTGCGTTCGGCTGCGTAAGCGGTCTTCTCGATCTCTGCAAATTCTGTGGTCTTGTCTATCAGAAGTGCCAGATCACGCTTTACAGCCGGGAAGCGAGGTACGTCGTAATAGGTTACTTTATGCTTGCGAATCTCCTTCATCAGCAACGTCCAGGAGAGTTCTGCATAATATACTTCGGTCTCGATATCCATCTGCTTGCAAAGCTTCGGATCGACGATGCCCAACGAACCGAGACGTCTTCCGCCGGCTGTCGTGATCGTCATGCCTACAGAATAAATGTCATTGGTTATCTTGCCAAACACCAGACCTCCGATTTGTACGCCCAGACGACGAAGAACATTCATCACATGCGCCTTCATCTCATAAACGGTCGTCTTCTCATCAGGATGCGCCCAACTGTTTTCAACGCGATTGCCGCTCATCCAAAGCCCGAGACGGAGTTCTTCGGTGTAGCCGGAAAGGGAAACGCCCTCTTTTACATTGTCAGCATTGAAGTCGTAGCAATTGCCGAATTCGTAGAAACGGATGTCGCTGTTCTTGTGCTTGATATTATGCTCCACACTCTCCAAACCTCCGAAGAGAAGTGTCTGACGAAGGACATTCAGGTCGGCACTCAGCGGATTCATCAGCTTGACTGCATGCGAAACAGGATAGGTTGACAACGGCTCGTAATAGGCGGAATGCGTCAGAGAGTTGTTCATAATCTCGTAGAAGCCATTGCCCGTGAGCTGTTCGGAAATAAGATTCTGAAGCTGATAACTGCGATCGACCGGAGTCTTATAACTCAAGTCTGAGTTCACGTGATCGCTGAATTCTACATTATTATATCCGTAAATACGGAGAATATCTTCAATGACATCCACGTCGCGCGTTACATCGATACGATAGACAGGTACATGAAGCGTCAGACTTTCTTCGTCTTCTGCAACGATTTCCATCTGCAAACTGCCGACGATGCCTTTCACGATATCCTTCGGAATAACCTTTCCGATGAGCGAATTGATCTTTTCAAAGGTGACATGTACTTCGAAAGGCTTAACGGGATTGGAATAATCGTCCTGAATATCGCCCGTGATGGTTCCGCCGCCCAATTCCTTGAGCAGCATGGCAGCACGTTTGATCGTGTATGTTGTGTTGTCAGCATCGAGTCCACGCTCGAAACGGAAGGAAGCATCGGTGTTCAGACCGAAGCGACGAGCCGTCTTGCGGATCCATGTAGGATGGAAGCAAGCTGCTTCGAAGAATACGTTCTTGGTCTCTTCAGTAACGCCTGAATCAAGTCCGCCGAACACACCGCCGATACACATCGGTTCTTCTGCATTGCAGATCATCAGATCGCGATCGGTAAGCGTACGTTCAACGCCGTCGAGCGTGACGAACTTCGTTCCGTTGGCTACCGTTTTGATGATCACCTTGCCGCCTTTGATCTTGTCGGCGTCGAAGCAATGCATTGGCATTCCGAAGCCGTGAAGCATGAAATTGGTAATATCGACTACATTATTAATAGGTCTCAGACCGATGGTGCGCAGTTTGTCCTGCAACCAATCAGGACTTTCCTTTACGGTAACGCCTTTGACGAGCAGTCCGCTATATCTTGGGCAAGCTTCGTGATTCTCGACAATCACCTGAATCTCTGCCTTGGGATCATCGACTTTGAAGCCATCGACAGAAGGAAGATGCAGATTGGCAGGTTTACCGTGACGGATCAGATAAGCAGCCAAGTCGCGAGCTACGCCGTAATGAGAAGTGGCATCCACGCGGTTGGGCGTGATATCGACTTCGAGAACGTAATCGTTTTTGATATGATAATAATCGGCAGCCTTCGTTCCGGGAACGACATCAGCAGGAAGTACGATGATGCCGGAATGGTCTGTTCCGATTCCGATCTCGTCTTCTGCACAGATCATGCCGACAGATTCAACGCCACGGATCTTGGAGCGTTTGATGGTGATGCATTCATCACCGTTATAAAGCTTCGTTCCGACAAGGGCAACAACCACTTTCTGTCCGGCAGCCACGTTGGGCGCACCGCAAACGATCTGAAGCGGAGCTTCTGATCCGACGTTGACTGTAGTGATATGCAGATGGTCGGAATTGGGATGAGCCTCACAAGTGAGGACTTCACCAATGACAAGTCCTTCAAGACCGCCCTTAATTGTCTGTACTTCGGTTACTTCTCCGGTCTCCAAGCCAATAGAGGTGAGTGCATCAGCTGTCTCGACAGGTGTAAGATCGAAGTCGAGATAATCCTTCAGCCAATTATAAGATATATTCATTGTATTAAAAGTTATTTCCGAATCTTTGAAAATCGACTGGCAAAATTACGAAGAATAATTCAAAACAAATATAAAAGCAAGCCAAAAACACTACCTTTGTACTACACAAACGACAAGATGACAGCTTATGCGAATTGATATTATCACTGTACTCCCTGAGCAAATTGACGGAATGATCAACTGCTCTATCGTCAAAAGAGCACAGGACAAAGGACTGGTCGAGATTCACCTTCACAATCTGCGTGACTACACTACCAACAAATGGCGACGTGTGGATGATTATCCGTTTGGCGGCGAAGCCGGAATGGTGATGCAGATCGAACCCATCGATCGGGCCATCAGCGCATTGAAAGCTGAACGCGACTACGATGAAGTCATCTTTACTTCGCCCGACGGCGAGATGTTTGACCAACCGATGGCCAACTCCATGTCGATGCTCAACAACTTCATCATTCTCTGCGGCCATTATAAAGGCATCGACTTTCGTATCCGGGAACATCTGATCACAAAAGAGATCTCTATCGGCGACTACGTTCTTACAGGCGGCGAAATTGCGGCTGCCGTGATTACCGATGCAGTCGTCAGACTGATTCCAGGTGCTATCGGCGATGATCAGAGCGCACTTTCGGACTGCTTTCAGGACAATCTTCTGGCTCCGCCTGTCTATACAAGGCCTGCGGAATATAAAGGATGGAAAGTGCCGAACATTCTTCTTTCGGGCAACGACAGAAAGATCGAGGAATGGCGGCTGCAGCAGGCAGAAGAACGCACTGCCAAGCTTCGCCCCGATCTGCTTAAATAAAACCAATCATAAACTTAATACCTCTTTTTTATTATGAACAAAAAACTGAAACATCTTGCGGCCATCGTATTGCTGACTACGCTCGCAACTTCTGCGGGAGCTCAGCAACAGAGTTATCCTTACCTGAATCCGCAACTGCCCATCGAACAGCGCGTGAACGATCTGATCTCACGCATGACTCCTGAGGAGAAAGTTTCACAGATGATGAACTCCGCAGCAGCCATTGAACGCCTTGGTGTTCCTGCTTATAACTGGTGGAGTGAAGCCTTGCACGGCGTGGCTCGCGCAGGAAGTGCCACCGTTTTTCCTCAAGCAATAGCCATGGCTGCCACGTTCGACGACCAGGCAGTTCAGCAGGCTTTCGACATTGTCAGCACAGAAGCCCGTGCCAAATACAACGATTTCCAGGCCAAGAAAGATCATCAGATCTATCACGGTCTGAGTTTTTGGACGCCGAACATCAATATCTTCCGTGATCCGCGTTGGGGACGTGGCCAGGAAACATACGGCGAAGATCCCTATCTGACTTCACAAATGGGATTGGCTGTCGTCAGAGGTTTGCAGGGAAACGATTCGAAGTATTTCAAATCTATCGCCTGCGCCAAACATTATGCCGTGCACAGCGGACCCGAATCCACGCGCCACAGCTTCGATGCGGAAGTATCGCCGCGCGATTTATGGGAAACCTATCTTCCCGCTTTCGAAACATTAGTGAAGGAAGGCAACGTGCAACAGGTCATGTGTGCATACAACCGCTTCGAAGGCAAACCTTGCTGCGGAAGTGACAAGTTGCTCGTCAACATCCTCCGCAACGATTGGGGTTATAAAAGCATCGTGGTTTCTGACTGTGGAGCCATCAACGACTTCTACGAAATTGACAAACGCACGCCGCGTCACGACACACATCCCGACGCTGAAAGTGCTTCGACCGACGCCGTTCTGAACGGTACAGATGTTGAATGTGGCAATAGTTACAAGTCCTTGGATCAGGCATTGAAGGACGGAAAGATCAAAGAGAGCGATCTCGATGTTTCTCTGCGCCGCCTGTTCACTGCACGTTTCCAGTTGGGAATGTTTGATCCGGACGATCAGGTTCCCTTCTCCAAACTTTCTCTGACCGAAGTCGAATCGAAAACACACGTTGCCAAATCGCTCGAGATGGCTCGTAAGAGTATTGTTCTTCTCAAGAACAACAACATTCTTCCGCTGTCGAAGGATCTGAAACGTATTGCTGTGGTCGGTCCGAATGCCAACGATGCCGAAATGCTTTGGGCCAACTATAACGGAACGCCCAATCACACTGAAACGATTCTTTCAGGACTGATCGACAAGATGCCCAATGCCGAGATCATCTACGAAAAAGGTTGTGGACTCACCTCTTCCGACAAGATTGAAGTGAACACCGAAGCCACCGTTAATCATGTAAAAGATGCGGACGTGATCATCTTCGTCGGCGGTATTTCGCCCAGACTGGAAGGTGAAGAGATGCCTGTCAAGATCGACGGTTTCAGCGGAGGCGACCGCACCAGCATTGATCTTCCTGCCGTTCAAGAGAAGATGTTGAAAGCGCTCAAAGCGACTGGCAAACCGGTAATCATGATTCTCTGCACGGGAAGTGCCATTGCTCTCAACTGGGAGAATGACAATCTCGACGCCATCGTCAATGCTTGGTACGGCGGTCAAGAAGCCGGCACGGCCGTTGCCGATGTGCTCTTCGGCGATTACAATCCCGCAGGTCGTCTGCCCATCACATTCTATAAATCCGTCAACCAGCTGCCGGACTTCAGCAACTACAACATGAAGGGCCGCACCTATCGTTACATGACGGAAAAGCCGCTCTATCCTTTCGGCTATGGCTTGAGCTATACGACCTTCGAATATGGCGATGCACAGCTTTCCGCTCCTACGATCTCCAAAACCGATAACGTGACGCTCAGCTTCAAACTCAGCAACACCGGAAAACGTAACGGAGACGAAGTGGCTCAGATTTACATCAAGAATCCAAACGATCCGTCTGCTCCCATCAAAGCGCTGAAGGCATTCAAACGTATCCACATCAATGCCGGAGAATCGGCTGATGTCACCTTCACGCTCAGCGCTGCAGCCTTCCGCTCGTTCAATGACAAACATCAGGATTTTGAAATTCGCCCCGGAAAATATCAGATTCTTTACGGCGGTTCATCAGCCGACAGCGCGCTGAAAAGCATAGAACTGAAAATCAAGAAATAAATCCGTAAGTTTCCATCCTATTTCATAAAAAACAGGCGGCAAATGGAGTCGAAAACTCTGTTTGCCGTCCTCTTTTTCTATCAACGTCTTTGTATGAGTCCTATCGATGCAGGATAAAGATATGCAATGATGGGTTTTGTTGTTATAAATGCAGTAAATAACAACAGGACATCCGTAATATTGTTAAAAACCGAGTAATTAACAAGTATCTATTCGTTCTATTGTTAGAAACTCAGTAAATAACACGTATCTACATATTTTGTTGTTAAAAATCGAGTATATAACACAAGTCTAAACATTTTGTTGTTAAATACTGAGTAAATAACAACAATAATCGATTCCAAAAGGTAAAGAACCAAAAAATCCGAGTAAGGACTTTACCCGGATTCCTTTATGATACGTGATTGTTACTTTTCTCTGATCAAGATATTGATCGGCGTGCCGGTCAACGACCAGTTTTCTCTGACTTTATTCTCGAGGAAACGCCGGTAAGGTTCTTTGATCCACTGCGGCAGATTGCAGAAGAAGACGAACGACGGAACACTTGCTACAGGAAGTTGCATGATATACTTGATCTTTACATACTTTCCTTTCCATGCTGGCGGCGGATAATTCTCGATAATCGGAAGCATCACTTCGTTGAGCTTGGATGTCGGAATGTGGCGACGGCGGTTTTCATAAACCGACTGCGCTGTTTCGAGTACCTTCATGATGCGCTGTTTCGTCAAAGCCGAAATGAAGAGGATGGGAAAATCGGTAAACGGCGCCAATCTTTCGCGAATGGCATTCGTGTAGGAATTGATCACCTTCTGATCTTTATCCTCAATCAAATCCCACTTGTTCACACAGACGACGATTGCCTTCTTATTCTTCTGGACAATGGAGACGATATTCAAATCCTGGCTTTCAATGCCACGTGTCGCATCGAGCATCAATACGCAGACATCGGAATTCTCAATGGCACGAATGGAACGGATCACCGAATAATATTCCAGATCTTCGTTCACTTTGCCCTTCTTGCGGATGCCGGCCGTATCGACCAGGTAGAAGTTCATTCCGAACTTATTGTATTTGGTATAAATGGAATCGCGTGTCGTACCGGCAATGTCGGTGACAATATTGCGTTCCTCGCCGATGAATGCATTGATCAGAGAGGATTTGCCAGAGTTCGGTCTTCCGATGACGGCAATACGAGGAAGCGAATCGTCAGTCTCTTCCGGACTCTCTTTAGGAAGAACATTCAGAATCTCATCCAGCAGATCGCCCGTGCCGCTTCCGGTCATGGCCGAAATGCAATAGGGATCACCCAATCCGAAAGAATAGAATTCGGCGGCCATGGTATTGAGGCTGAAATTATCAGCCTTATTTGCAACGACCAGCACCGGCTTCTTGTCTCTTCTAAGGATATTGGCAACGTCCTGATCCAAATCGGTAATGCCATTCTGCACATCCACGACAAAGAGAATGACATCGGCCTCCTCAATGGCGATGCGTACCTGTTTGTTGATCTCTTCTTCGAAGATATCGTCTGAATTCAAAACCCATCCGCCGGTATCGATCAACGAAAATTCCTTTCCCGACCATTCCACTTTACCGTACTGACGGTCGCGTGTGGTTCCCGCCTCTTCATTCACGATTGCCTGGCGCGAGCCGACGAATCGGTTGAACAGAGTTGATTTACCTACGTTGGGCCTTCCAACGATTGCTACTATATTTCCCATTGAATTGTTTCAGTATGATATGAGTGAATAATAAAATCAATCCTGCTGATATCCGAAATCCTTCAGCAGTTTGTCATTGTTACGCCAGTCCTTCTCGACCTTGACGTACATCTCGAGGAACACCTTCTTTTCAAAGAAGCGTTCAATGTCTCTGCGAGCCATAATGCCCACCTTCTTCAGGGCTTGTCCCTGATGTCCTATGATAATTCCCTTCTGCGAGTCGCGTTCTACATAGATAATGGCTTTGATGCTGATCAGGTCATTTTCCTCCTTGAATGTCTCAATGCCCACTTCGACAGAATAGGGAATCTCTTTCTGATAATAAAGTAATATCTTCTGACGGATGATCTCCGTGACGAAGAAACGTGCCGGCTTGTCAGTCAGCGCATCTTTCTCAAAGTAAGGTGGCGAATCGGGCAGCAAAGCCGCGATGCGCTCCTTCAAATAATCGATATTGAAATTGGAGAGTGCCGAAATGGGAATGACTTCCGCATTCGGCATCACCTTCGCCCAGTCAGCGACAATCGTTTCGAGAGCCTTCTGATTGGAAAGATCAATCTTGTTAATAAGAATGAGTACCGGACAAGTCTCCTTTTCCACCTTTTGAAGAAAATCCTGATGCTTGTCAACCGTTTCCACTACATCTGTCACGTAAAGCAGAATGTCGGCGTCACTCAAGGCAGACTCCGAGAAATTCAACATAGACTCCTGCAGCTTGTAGTTGGGCTGAAGCACACCTGGCGTGTCCGAATAGACGATCTGCATATCCTCGGTGTTGACAATGCCGAGAATACGATGCCGCGTAGTCTGCGCCTTCGAAGTGATGATGGAGATCTTCTCACCCACCAGTCGATTCATCAGCGTGGACTTTCCAACATTCGGATTCCCGACGATGTTGACAAAACCCGATTTATGCTTTTTTTCCGTCATATCCCCACTTTAAATAGATAGAACCCCACGTAAATCCTGCGCCAAAGGCTGCCAGAATCAGATTATCGCCCTTCTTCAGCTTGTTTTCCCATTCCCAAAGGCAGATAGGAATTGTTCCGGAGCTAGTGTTACCATATTTCTGGATATTGATCATCACCTTATTCATATCCTTGACGCCCAAACGTCGAGCCGTAGCGTCAATGATACGAAGATTGGCCTGATGAGGAACGATCCAATCAATCGTGTCTTCCGTCAATCCGTTACGCTCAGCTATTTCAGCTGCTGCGTCGGCCATATAGGAGACAGCATATTTAAACACATACTTTCCGTCCTGATGAACGCAATGCAGATGTTTGTCTATCGTTTCATATGTTGGAGGATAAGCCGATCCGCCTGCCGGCATGATCAAATGCTCCATTCCGGAACCATCTACACGCAGCAGAGAATCCATTACGCCGATCTCCTCTTCGGTTGGCTCGAGCAATACAGCTCCACAAGCATCTCCGAAAAGTGGACAAGTCGTACGGTCGGTGTAGTCAGTGATGGCCGTCATCTTATCTCCAGCAATCAGGATCACTTTCTTATATCTACCGGCACGAATGAAATTGGCCGCGGTTTCCAATCCATAAAGGAAACCGGCACATGCTCCTTGCATATCAAAACAGAAAGCATTCCTGCATCCGGTCTGATAAGCGACGATGGATGCGGACGGTGGAAAATGATAATCAGGAGTTGAAGTAGTAAATATGACTACTTCGATATCCATAGGATCAACCCCCGTCTTTGCCAACAGCTCGTTGACCGCACGTATGGCCATGAAAGAAGTACCTTTACCTTCTCCTCTCAAAATCCTACGCTCTTTGATACCGACACGAGTCATAATCCACTCGTCGGTAGTGTCAACCATCTTCGAAATATCTTCGTTTGTGAGGACATCTTCTGGCACGTAGCCTCCGATACCCGTGATAACCGCATTAATCTTGCTCATATTATTATCGTTGAAAAATTAAAATAGCCCTAAAGTTTTTTTAGGGCTATCATTGGTTTCTTAAAACATTACTGCCCCAAGAACCTCACACGGCAGCTTCTTTTTCAATTGCGAGCTTGCCTCTGTAATAGCCACATTCACCACATACAGTGTGATAAACATGCCAAGCTCCACAGTTGGGGCAAATTGCCATTGTAGGAGCTACAGCCTTGTCGTGAGTTCTTCTCTTGGCTGTTCTAGTGTTACCTTGTCTTCTTTTAGGATGTGCCATTGCTTTATTTATTTAATTGTTATCATTCTCATTAAAATCTTTCAAAGAATCCCAACGCGGATCTCCAGAGGATTCGTCATTGCCTTCTTCAAAAGAACCTATATCGTTTGTCATATCATCATCACCCAGATCTTCTTCATCTCCCTCTTCATCGGGATCTTTTGCCATATGTTTTCTGAGCTTTGACGTCATTCCCTTATTGCACATTCCCGGAGCATGCACATGCTTCATTGGAACGGCTAAAGCGATGAATTCATACATGAACCATGCGACATTGATATCACCATCTTCTTCAGGGACAACAACAATCTCGTCACTTTCTTCACTGTACTCTTTCCCGAACTTTACAAACAAACGGTTCTTCGTATCAATCGGAATTTCCATGTCGTCAAGACATCTATCGCATGGAACCAACACCGTCCCGTTTATCTTAAAATTCAATTCATACATTAATGAAGACTTCTTTACAGAAACATGAACGTTTACCTTTCCCTTCTGTACCTCCGTTCCATCAATGTCCACAAAAAACTTATTCTCCAAGAGATAATCATATTCATGCACCCCAGGAGTGAGATTTTTCAAATCTATATCGTATAGCTTAAACTTTCCCAAAGCCTTTTTGCGTAAAAACACCGCAAAGGTAAGAAATTATTATATAGAAATCCAATACCTTTTCATTTATTTTTCTTGGAAGCAATTTTGTCTTCGTATGCTCGGAGCTCAATCCTAAAGGTCGTCCCTTTATTCAACTCCGAACTTTTGACATAAATTTTGCCACCTTGATACGTTTCTATAATTCTTTTGACAAGTGACAAACCTAAGCCCCAACCTCGTTTCTTTGTTGTATATCCCGGATTGAACACCGTCTTGAATTTGGATTTTGGAATTCCCTTACCTGTATCGCTTACATCTATTCGTACAGTCTTTCCTCGTTCTTCAAGAAGAAACATAATCGTGCCCTGGCCTTCCATCGCGTCCACTGCATTTTTTGTCAAGTTCTCAACCACCCAAGCAAAGAGAGAATCGCTCATCTGAACCATTACAGGATGATCCGGGAATTTTCGAATGATCTTCACCTTCGAAGAAATCCTCGTTTCCATATAGCTCAATGCTTGCGAGATAGAATCAATGATATTCACAGGAACAGGATCAGGATTCGAACCGATTTTTGAGAAACGCTCTGCGATTGTTTCCAATCGTTTGACATCTTTTCCCATTTCATCGAGCAAAGAAGGATCAATGTCTTTAGTCCGAAGATATTCAACCCAAGCAATCAAAGATGAGATTGGAGTTCCCAACTGATGGGCTGTCTCCTTAGAAAGTCCAACCCAAACCTTATTCTGCTCCGCTTTCTTTGTACTGGAAAGAGCCAAAAAGGCAATTAAAATAAAGACAAAGACAACAGAAAGCTGTGCATAAGGGAAAATCAGCAACCTTTTCAAGATGATCGAGTCATCATAATAGATAAACTGATACGTACCATCTTCCATATCAATTACAATAGGAGGATTCTTTCCTTTCAATTCATGGACCTTCTTTTTGAGAAACTGGTCAGGATCATTCTGAGGCAAATCAAGATTGTTATAAGAAACGACACTGTCTTTATCATTACACAGGATGACAGGAATAGTTGTATTACCTTGAATGATTTTAAGGATCAGATTCATATTAAGGCTCGGGTTCTCACTGGTCATGACGCGCGTAGCCTCACTCCAAACTTCTATTTTCTGTCGTTCTTCTTGTGCAAGATTCTTTATTAATCTGTCAGAAACGACAACAGAAACGATGGCTATCAAAACAGCAGCAAAAATAAATGCATATTTAAGCCTTTGACGCGAATCATATATACTTTTCATGACACAATAATCCTCTAATCAATAAGAACGAATAGAATCCTAAATTATTTTAATCATACAATAAATTGAATTCATTTGTTGATTATAATACAAACACAAAAAAAGGAACCAGTCGAACGGCTGATTCCTTTTCTAAAGACGGCGGCTA
>CAZIVE010000046.1:0-19707 GCA_964542435.1 uncultured Parabacteroides sp. | reverse complement strand
TGTTGTCCCAAGAGGACTCGAACCTCTTCAGACAGAACCAAAAACTGTAGTGCTACCATTACACCATGGGACAATCCGTATTTCGAATTCGCGACAAAGGTAATGAAATTTTCATTTCTCCATGCGAATGGGCCGAAAATTCTTACTTCGCTGTCAACAGGAAATAATTCTTCTTTCCGCGCTGTACAAGCAGATACTTGCCGTCAAGGAGTGAATCAGCCGTGACAACGGCATCAACAGACTCAATCTTCTCCTTGTTCAAGCTTACGCCTCCACTCTGAATGAGTTTGCGAAGCTCGCCTTTGGAATTAAAGATGGCAGCTTTCTCCGTAAATAGATCGATTGCTTTGATGCCCGCAGAGATTTCGTCACGAGAGACATCGAAACGCGGTACACCGTCGAAGACAGCCAGAAGCGTGTCCTCATCCAGCTTACGAAGGGCTTCGTGAGTGGCATTACCGAAAAGGATGCCGGAAGCTTCAACAGCTGCATTGTAATCTTCCTCACTATGAACCATCGTAGTAATTTCCTTAGCAAGACGTTTCTGAAGAATACGCTGCTCAGGCGCTTTCTCATGATCAGCCGTGAGAGCTTCAATCTCCTCTTTGCCAATGGATGTGAAGATTTTGATATATTTCATGGCATCAGCGTCGCTGACATTGAGCCAGAACTGATAGAACTTGTAAGGAGAGGTATAACGACGATCAAGCCATACATTGCCTGACTCCGTCTTACCAAATTTACCGCCGTCAGCCTTTGTAATCAGCGGGCAGGTTAATGCGAAAGCTTCGCCGCCAAGCATACGACGGATCAGTTCCGTACCGGTCGTGATGTTTCCCCATTGATCCGAGCCACCCATCTGAAGACGACAGCTTTCGTGCTGATAGAGATAAAGGAAGTCATATCCCTGAAGCAGCTGATAGGAGAATTCGGTGAAAGACATACCGACGCTTGAATCCTGGCTAAGGCGTTTCTTAACAGAATCCTTGGCCATCATGTAATTGACAGTGATGTGCTTGCCAATATCACGAATGAAATCGAGGAACGTATAGTTCTTCATCCAATCGTAGTTGTTCACTAAGAGTGCAGCATTGGGAGCTTTGGAGTCGAAGTCGAGAAAATGCGCCAACTGCTTACGGATGCATTCCTGGTTGTGGCGAAGTGTCTCCTCGTCGAGCAGCTTGCGTTCAGCTGATTTCATACTTGGATCGCCGATCATACCGGTAGCGCCACCTATAAGTGCAATTGGGCGATGGCCTGCTGTCTGGAGATGCTTCAGCATCATCACGCCGACAAGGTGTCCAATATGGAGCGAATCAGCCGTTGGATCAATGCCCACGTATGCTGATGTCATCTCTTTCTGCAACTGTTCTTCTGTTCCGGGCATCATATCATGAATCATGCCCCTCCATCTTAGTTCTTCTACAAAATTCATCGATTTATGGAATTAATAATTATATATCGTGCTTTTTTAATTGGATGCAAAGATAATGCAAATCGTGTGCAGAAGCAATGCTTGCTTTGATTATTCCCTTCCGATCCTCAAATCCTTCTGATCTATGGCACTGGATCATAACCGCTTCCTCCCCACGGATGGCATCGGAGGATTCTCTTCGTAGCCAACCAGAGTCCCTTGAAGGGTCCATATTTTTTCAATGCTTCAACTGCGTATTGCGAACAGGTGGGCGTATAACGGCAAGAGGCCGGCGTCATGGGCGAGATGCAATACTTATAAAAGTAAACGGGGATAAGCAACAGCCATGTTACGGACAGTTTCAAAGCATGAACGACTGATTTAAGGACGGACGCTGTCATTTCCAACGGATATTTTGTTGATCACCTTCGTCATCGCCTTTTCCATCTCAAGAGACGAACAGATCTTCGTATCCACATAGATGAAAGCCAGCATCAGCTTCTTGTCGTCCGGTTTTAACCGGGACATGTCGAATTTCCGCAAGCGGAATGCCTCGCGGACACGACGTTTGACCTTGTTGCGGTCAACCGCATGATGGAATCGTTTTTTGGAAACACTAACGAGCATTGAAACCTCGGCCGCATCCGGATCATCTGTCTGCAGGTAAAGTACGCGCAGGGGAAAAGCCATCAACGCACTTCCACCCTCGAACAGTTTATCCATCTGTCGCCTCAGGTAAAGACGCTCATTCTTTTGGAGCGTGAAGCGCTCAGCCATTTTTGCCCATCACTTTGCTCAGATACTGATCAATAGCTGCAGTCATAGACGGAGCCTCAGCCGTGGGTGCTTCCACATCGAGACGAAGTCCGGCTTCCTTGACAGCTTTGGCAGTAGTGGGTCCAAAGCAACCGATCTTAATGTTTTCTTGTTTGAAATCAGGGAAATTCTTCAGCAATGACGAAATACCGGAAGGGCTAAAGAAGACGAGCATGTCGTAATCGAACTTCTCATCCTTACCAAAATCATTGCTGACCGTACGATACATGATGGCACTCTTGTATTCGATGCTCTTGGCATCCAGGAGATGGAAAAGATCATCCTTATGTACATCAGAAACAGGTACGAGATATTTTTCCTTCGCATGTTTCGAGATAACTATCACCAGATCCTCAAGTTTGCCTGACGGTGCGAAGAAGATCTTTCTCTTGCGATAGATGATATACTTTTGCAGATAAACCGCCACTGTCTCTGAAACACAGAAATATTTCATGGTTTCGGGTATGGACACCCTCAGATCTTCGCACAAACTGAAGAAATGATCAATAGCAGTTTTAGCCGTAAAGATAACAGCACTATAGTCCAGAATGGATACGTGTTGCTGCCTGAACTCACGAGGTGTGATGGATTCGACCTTTATGAAGGGCCTGAAATCTATGTCCACCCCGTATCGCTGTGCTATGTCAAAATAAGGGGATTTCTCCGAAGAGGGACGAGGCTGTGAAACAAGTAATTTTTTAATAGTCAATGCCATAAATTGCTTACTTCTATTATAAAATTATACAAGTACCGAATGCCTTCAAACATGAAGTAGAGAGGCAAAATTTCTTGGCCGCAAAGGTACAAAATAAAGTATAACAATTCATCTCTTTTTGTGTAAAATATCCGTATTGTCTTGTAAATTATTGCAAAACGACTAAAGATATAAAGTAAAATGAAAACCCCTATAGATATGCCTTTATAGCTGTTTACAAGGAGCAACCAGACGACCGGAATGTATAAGGTGACGCCCCAAATACTAAGGATCGCATTGCAACCCGTCTTCCACAATTTGTAGTTGTTATGGAGCGCAAGGATGTGGAGCGTGAACCAATAGATAAAGGAACGTGCGATATGAAAAATCAGCACAATAAGAAGGGAGACCAACAGAAAATAAAGCGTCGATTGCCATGTATAAGAGGGAATGAGCCCATAGTAATTTGCCGCGCCATAGAGACCAAGCGAACAGAGGACCAGCGTCTGAACTCGCATGAAGACACGGAAGATCCAGTCATTCCCCGTAGGGGATTCGAAAAGGCTTTCACGCGTGTTGATGCTGAAGAGATCGTTGCACATCCTCACAAAGGAGTGATAATTGACGCGGTAGAGAATAGCGAAGATGATGAGAAGTACGAACAACACACCAAAGAGCATGTTATCAGCAGTCTGGCCATCCCAAATGCGTATTCCTACATATCCTTCGAATCCGTTCATTCCTTGTTCTATTGTGCCGCAAAGTTACCATTTTTTTATGATTGCTTTCCGGATTAACAGAAAGGGTTTGAAATCATTGTCAAACGGAGTGCCGGAACGTGATTTCGACTCCTGTTTTGGACTCCGGCGTGCCGGAATTGTCGTTTAGAGGTCGAGATATGAACTTTTTCTGCTTAGAATGGCAATCTCGACCTCCAGATGTGCACTTTTTCTTCCCGGAATGGCCATTCAGACCTCTAAATTTGGATTCCGGCTTCCCAGAATGGCGATTTTGACCTCCAGATGTGCACTTTCTCTTCCCAGAATGGCAATCTCGACCTCTAAATATGGATTCCGGCGAGACAAAGTTGTTGTCTCGACCTCTTTCCGTGCATTCCGGCACGCAGGAATGGCAATAGAGGTCTTCGCATGGATACTTTGTCTTCGGGAAGTTGTGATTCGTACCCCTTGATCAGGGCTTTGTCTGCGCAAAGTTGGGATCTTCGACCTCCGACTATTCCAGCCAAGGCGCGGGATTGAGTTTGGTCCTCTCTTTCCACAACTGGAACGTGAGAATGGTGGCATTGTGATCTTCTGGATCAGAAAAGATGCGACCTAAAGGCTGACGTGTGCTCACACGATCACCTGCTTTTACATAGACACTGCTCAGATTGCTATAGACCGTAAGATAATTACCATGGCGAACGATCACAGAATTGTTGTAGCCGGGAACCACAAAGACGCGTGTGACGACACCCGTAAATACGGCGCGGGCGTCAGCACCGGGCGACGTCTGAATGTCTATGCCGCTGTTCACCGTACGGACATACTGCAAATCTTCATGCTGCTGCTCTCCAAAAGTAGCCACAATCGTATGCGAGCCTGTAACGGGATAAGGAAGTCGTCCTCTATTTTCTGAGAAATTGGCAGAAAGGGTGCGCTCAGCCTGCGTCATGGCATATCCACCTTTCGTCTCAGCGATACGTTCAGGTTGTACAGATTTCACTTTCGCATTCTCTTTGGCATTCGATTTGCCGGCTTTCGCTGAAGCCAGTTCACGTGCGATACGTTCGCGCTCAGCCTTTTCACGAGCGGCCTGAGCTTCCGCTTCCGCCCGACGAACCTCTTCTGCGATCAGTTCTTCGATACGACTGTTCAGTTCCTGTGCCTGACGGCGTTTCTTTGCCAGCTGTGTCTTCAGATCTTTCTGCTTCATATTAAGCTGTTGCACTTCCTGCTTTTTATTGGTCTGTTCGACCTGCAGTTTCTGATGCTCCGCTTCTCGAGAACCCAAAAGCACCTGTTTATCGTTACGAATCAGCAAGAGATTCTTCTTCTGCGATGTGATCTCATCCTCTTTCATCACGATCTCTTCGGCCTGACGTTTCTGCCAATCCGAATATTCCTGCAAGTAACGGATGCGGCGCAAGGACTGTGCAAAATTCTTTGCCGAAAGGATAAAGAGCAGTTTATCTTGTGCGCTATGACGTCGATAAACGCCTCGCATAGCTTTTGCATAGGCGTCTTTTTTCTTTTGCAGTTCAAGCTGAAGGAATTCGATCTCTTTCTGCTTGTCTTGCATCTGCATATCGATCTGATTCATTTCCTGCGTAAGCAAGCTGATGACCTTCTGACGGGAAAGGATCTGCTGAGAGATCAGATTGAGGCGGTTCAACGAGATTTGTGTATTGGCTTTTGTCTGCTCCAGCAGTTTGTTGGTCATCTCTATTTCAGCGAGCGCATTCTTTCGCTGCCTTTCAAGTTGGCGGATAGCAGGAGTCTTCTGTTGACCGTAAGCAACCGTCAACGAACAAAGAAGCACTATGACAAACCTCCAGAATCTCATTTCATACCACTATATTGACGCAATATGTCCATCAAAGAGACTCGTTTGTATTTTTCAGGAATGGAAAAAGAGAGATTCAGAATCGTGTTGGGCGAAATCTTAGCATAGTTGAGCTGTGCTTTGACAGCCGTTGTGCCATTGTGCGTATAGGACACATTCATGATGCTCGGAAAAAGCTGATTGCCCTGCGTATGGAAGTCCGAATAGATCCATTGAAGCGTGGAGAGATTCTTCGTCATCGACATGATCGACGACAGAAGCTTTCCCTGTGCATCGGCCTTGAAGACATACTGCACGCCAGAAGCATCTTTCACGCTCAGTTCAGAGGTTGTACCTTTAGAAGTGAGATGGAACCTGTCATAAAGAGCTTCGCTCACCGTTTTCTCGCCCGGGAAAAAGATTCGATTCACCAGCAGCGACTGCAGGTTGTAAAAGTTAAACACGACGGCGTTTTCGTTCTTCATCTGCGTATAGCTCTCAACAGCGTAGCGTTTGTTAAGGCGGTCTATGAGCTTCACGCTGTCTTTTGTCAATGCCAGTCTGAATATCTCAACGCCGAACATCGGCTGTACGGAAAGCTGGATAATACTATCTCTCACCATCTTCAGTTCGATCTTCGAGCTGACATCGTTGCCCTTCATGTTCAAGTCTGCATTCATCTTGACATAAAGATTTGTAAACTGGAACTGCTGCTTGTTTACGGTTGACATCAGTTCTTCTGTTTTGCTGGGCACTTTGGCTACAGGCGTCGTTGGTTTCACTGTCTTTACGGTCTTACAACCCGTAAAGAATGCGATCATCAACAAAGGCAAAATTGCTTTGAATACGATATTTTTCATTTTGCGTTCTTATCTTCAATATAAGCTTCCGAAGCGATCTTCTTGTCGAGTACTTCACTCTTCTTTCCCATCTCCCGGGCTTTCTTCCATTGTTCCACTGCTTTGGCTTTATCGCCGTTCATGAAGAGGATGTCTCCATAATGATCCACCAGTTCGCTGCTATGTGTCGTATCTTTCTGCAAGGCACTCTCGATATAGATCTTGGCGAGAGAATAACTGCCTTGAACGAAGAAGATCCAAGCATAGGTGTCGAGATAGGTGGCATTATCTGGCTCCATTTTAATACAGACAGCACTCATGCGTTCCGCCTTCTTGAGATCTTTCTTGTCGAGAGAAAGGAAATAACTGTAGTTGTTCAAGACAGCTACATTCTGTTCATTAAACTTCAGCGCTTCGTCATAAGCAGCATAAGCACTGTCCGGCAGATTGATCTGATGGTAAATATCTCCCATCTGACCGTAGAAATCAGACTTCAACTGTATATTATCGGCTGGCACAACCGTCAGCCCTTTCTTATACGTGTTAAGAGATTCCTGGAAATTGTTCTGCTGATAATAGACGATGCCGAGATAGAAATAATATTCAGGCGAGGTCGGGAATAGCTCGATGCAACGCTTGCAGATCCGACTCACCTCATTGAGGCTGTCCGATTTCAAGGCAATATTCAGAAGCTGCTGCCAACCTTCTGCGCGATCGGGCGTCGTCTCTGTCACCACCTGATACTGATATTTAGCATCCGCAATCTTGTTCTGCGACATGAGAAGCGCACCATAAAGGAGTCTCAAATCACTGTTCTCCGGATGCTTCTCAAGCAAAGAGCCGAAAAGTGCATAGACGCCATCCAGATCCTTCTTGCTCTGCTGGAGCTGCAGCGTGAAACGTTGCAGGATATCCGTCTTCGTATCTATATCCAATTCATCGTTATTCAAAGCACTGCGAATCTCTTCTTCAGCCTTCTCCGTATCTCCGGCAGCCTCGTAATAATTGGCCATAGAGACAATATAATAAGGACTATTGGGATCGATGTCATGTGCTTTCTGATAGCAGGCAAAAGCCTCTTTCATCTCTTTGCGCTGCAGATGCAGATCGCCCAGCACCAGCTGGTAGTGCGGATCCATCGGATACTTCTCCGACAGTTTCTCTATTTCACGATAAGCCTCTTTCGGCTTGTTAAGCTGATTGTAAAGTTTATACTTCAGCATGGAAAGAGCTTCACTCGCACCGATGGCATCTTCAAGTGCATCATAAGCGTCGATGGCCTTTCCCAATTCACCGGCTTGCGTATAGGCATCCGCCAAATAGTAATTCAATTCGGGCTTGTCAGGATAATCAGCCACCAATTGTCTGTAATCTTCAGCAGCCTCCGTGAACATACCTAAACTACGTGCTACGGTAGCAAGAGCCACCTTATAATCGAAATTGTTCTTCGAGTGGTTCACAGCTCTGCGCAGATAATCCACCGCAGTCTCGGGACGATTGAGCTGCACGTAAAACGAGGAGAGTTCATAAAGGACAGACGAAGCGGTCGAGTCTATGGCAAGCGCATGGTTGAAGGCATCGAAGGCAGCATCATATTTGCCGGCCTCCTTCAGCTTCAGTCCCTCGTAATAGAAATAATCAAACTTGCGGCTATCTTTCGCAGAGAGAGCAGAGACTGTCTCGGGCAACAGCAGGAGAAGCACAACGGCAAATAGGCCGATGATTCGCTTGCCGGCATTGTCATGATGGGGTAAAGAAGATTTCATCATTATTAAACTTTACCTGTATGACCGAAACCGCCATCACCACGTTCCGTCTCGTCCAACGTCTCAACCTTCTCCCATTCGGTATGGGTATAAGGAGCAATCACCATCTGGCAGATTCGTTCTCCGTCGTTCACGGCAAACGGTTCATTGGACAGATTGATGAGAATCACACAGATCTCACCTCTATAGTCTGCATCAATGGTGCCCGGAGAGTTGAGGACAGTGACACCGCGCTTGATAGCAAGGCCGCTGCGAGGACGTATCTGAGCTTCATAACCTTCCGGCAATGCAATAAACAATCCTGTAGGGATCAGCTTTCTCTCCATAGGAGCCAGCACAACGGGCTCTTCAAGATTGGCACGCAAATCCATACCCGCAGACGCTGTTGTCGCGTATTCAGGTAACGGGTGATGAGACTTATTGATGATTTGTACCTTCATATTCTTCTGTTTATAATAAGGAGAGCGAAATTAATAAAAATAATCAGTCCGGCCAATCGCCATTCTCTTTTATTAACTCAACGAGTCGATCCACTGCATCTTCCTGAGGAATATCCTTCAGAACGCATTTCTTTCCTTTATAGAGATTCACTTCGCCTCGCCCTGCTCCTACATATCCATAGTCAGCGTCCGCCATCTCGCCCGGACCGTTGACGATGCAGCCCATGATGGCAATCTTCAGGCCTTTCAATCCGGATGTAGCCTCTTTGATTCGGGCAATAGCATCCTGGATATCATAGAGCGTACGTCCGCAACTGGGACACGAGACATATTCCGTCTTGCTGATGCGAAGGCGAACAGCCTGGAGGATGTCGAACTGCAAGCGATCACTCAAAAGAGCAGGGAGTTCTTCATCGTGAAGCATGAGTCCATCGCCGAAGCCATCCAGCAACAAAGCACCAAATTCGGTAGCGGCCTTGAGAGAAAGATTTTCGTTGTCCTTTTCCTGATAGCAACGCGAAATGATCACAGGTACTTCGCAATTCGCCGTCAGTAATCTATGGAAAGCGGCCCGTTCCTCTCCCAAACCGTTGAGATGAGAAGTCGTCAGAATGACAACCACACCTCTCTCTTTCTTTAACAGCTCCAACATCGAATCGTCCAAGTCGTCTAATGACAACTGCAGGAAACGAATGGGAGATGTATTTCTCTTCAACTGTTCCCTTTCCTCAGCGCTAAAACATGGAAAGACATGATCACGTTCCTTCCATACAGAAGCATCCACGATGAGCTGGAAGGTATCGGGATAATTATCGGGATCTTCCTTCCCGATATACACATAGTCAGGCATGAACCGACGGTCGAAGCCTTCGTCCGTCAGACGACGGCGGTCAGAGACGACCACAGGAACCATTGTCCCTCCTATATTCTGCGTGACACGTGTCAGACGTCGTCGGGCTGTTATCGGATCAAACCCGGGAGCAGCCATCGCTTCAATTCTTGGAGCATGGATTCTGCGAGTGGTAAATTCCACCAGTTTCCGTGCTACAGGTACTTCAGCTTCCGGTTCCTCACTAAGAGAGACACGGATCGTGTCGCCAATTCCCTCTGCAAGAAGCGTTCCGATGCCGACAGCACTTTTGATTCGTCCGTCTTCGCCTTCTCCGGCTTCGGTCACACCCAGATGCAAAGGATAATGCATGTCTTCCTTATCCATCGTCCGGACTAAAAGACGCACAGTCTTCACCATCACTACCGTATTGGATGCTTTGATGGAGATGACCACATCATCGAAATGCTCCGTTTTGCAGATACGGAGGAATTCCATGCATGACTCCACCATACCTTCGGGTGTATCACCATAACGGCTCATGATACGATCGCTCAGAGATCCGTGGTTGACACCGATGCGTATGGCAGTATGATGCTCTTTGCAGATATTGAGAAAGGGGACAAAACGGTCACGTATCTTCTCAAGTTCTTCTGCATACTCGTCGTCCGTATAATCGATATGATTAAAGGTTTTCACCTTATCGACATAATTACCGGGATTGATCCGGACGGCTTCCACTCTTGAAGCTGCAGCATCAGCAGCTTTGGGATTGAAATGGATGTCAGCAACCAACGGAGCGTGATAACCGGCTTCATCCAACGCCCGGCGTATGTCGCCAAGGTTATGAGCCTCACGTTCGCCCTGGGCCGTAAACCGCACATAATCCGATCCGGCATCGACGATGCGGATGGCTTGTGCCACAGCAGCTTCTGTATCCATAGTAGAAACGTTGCCCATCGACTGGATACGTATCGGATAATCGCCGCCCAAGGGCACATTTCCGACGTGTACAACCGAAGAACAACGTCTCTTATAATTGAAAAAATCCATTTTACGGATGATGACTTAACGAAATCAGTTCGTCTTGAACTTATATTCCACCTTAGCCAGATCTGCATTGGCTTTGACGATCTTCTGCTTCAGGCCCTCCTTATAATCTGCAAGCTTCTTATCAAGCTGAGGATCGCCTTGGGCGAGGATCTGCATGGCGAGAATGGCAGAGTTGAGAGAGGCATTGATGCCTACGGTAGCGACAGGAATGCCCGGAGGCATCTGTACGATAGCGAGCAGTGCATCCATACCGTCGAGAGAGGAATTGATGGGAACGCCAATGACAGGAACTGTGGTCATGGAAGCGATGACACCACAAAGATGAGCGGCCATGCCGGCAGCTGCGATGATCACTTTAATGCCACGTTCTTTAGCGCCTTTGGCAAACTGTTCCACTTCGGCAGGCGTACGATGAGCGGAGAGTGCCAGCAGTTCGAAGGGAATCTCCATCTCATCGAAGAATTTGGCAGCTTTCTCCATTACGGGCAGATCCGAAGTACTGCCCATGATGATACTGACTAATGGTTTCATTTCGTTTTTATTTCTTTTCAACTGACTTTTCGTAAGCATCAGCGTCCAACAGTGCATCCAGTTCAGAAGCATTGGTGACGGTGATCTTGATCAGCCAACCTTTTCCATAAGGATCTTTATTGACCAATTCGGGAGCATCTTCGAGTTCGTGATTGGCTTCCAAAACCTCTCCGCCAACCGGCATAAAGAGATCAGATACCGTCTTAACGGCCTCAATTGTTCCAAATGTCCCGGCTTGATCGAGTGTCTCGCCCTCTGTGGTGATGTCAACATAGACGATCTCACCTAATTCATTCTGTGCATAATCGGTAATTCCGACATAAGCCTCATCTCCATCCACACGAATCCATTCGTGATCTTTGGTGTACTTTAAATCTTTGGGAAAGTTCATGATGTAATAGTTTTATATTAGATGAATAAATAAATGTAACTCAACAGGGATGCAACAAACGTACAGACAAAGCCCAATCCGAACCCGGCAAAGACCTGTCCGGTCGTATGTTTGTTAAGAATAATCCGCGATGTGCCGACAGCTCCGGCTATCAATAGCACGAAGATGAAAGCCCAATAGGGATTGATGCCATGAATACGCGCCAAACCCATGATGCCACCCAGCAGTCCGCCGATGCCTATCGAATGGGCACTGATCTTCCACGAGAAATTGATTGCCAATGCAATGATCAGAGCCAAGCAGGCTCCCATCAGCATCGCCAATAGCCAGAAAGGCATCATCATCTTATAGAGGAAGAAGAGGCACAACAAAATGGCTACGATAAATATGAGATACGGAATCACCCGATCCTTACCATCTGTCAACTCAATATCGCCAGCCGCTCCATTGTGGACCAGCAACAGGATGAACACAGCCGGTATCACTCCCGTCACCACAAATACGCCTCCCAGGATAAGCAGCTTGATGCTTGCGGGATACATGGCCAGATAGGTAAACGAAAGCGCCAATGCCACTCCATAAGTTGCCATAAGCAACGGATGGAAGACATAAGACAGGATGTGAGCTATCGTTTTCATTTCATTTCTTTTTATAGTTCTTTGCGCAGACGGGCTACGGGGATGCTGAGCTGCTTGCGATACTTGGCAACCGTACGCCGCGCAATGATATAACCGTTTTCCTTCAGAATATTATCCAATTCCTCATCGGTCAACGGATTTCGTTTGTCCTCATTATCGACATGATCCTTGATGATCTTTTTCACCTCGCGTGTCGATATCTCCTCACCGGTATCTTTTTGTATGGATTCAGAGAAGAAATATTTGAGCGGATAGATGCCGAAGTTGGACTGTACATATTTGCTGTTGCTGACGCGGGAGATGGTAGAGATATCATATCCGGCACGTTCTGCCACATCTTTCAAGATCATCGGATGGAGTGTAGATTCGTCACCCGTGAGGAAAAATTCCTTCTGCATCACGATGATGGCCTCCATTGTACGCCGAAGCGTGTCCTGACGCTGCTTGATGGCATCGATGAACCACTGTGCGGAGTCGAGCTTCTGCTTCACAAACTGCACGGCATCTCGCATGTCCTTCGTCTGATTGTTCTTATTGGATGTATAGTCCTTGAACATATCAGCATAGTTTGTATTGACATGCAAATCAGGGATTCCACGATCATTCATGGTGAGCGTCAGTTCTCCGTTGTTTGCATCGACGATAAAGTCGGGCGTAACTGAATTGAAAGCGAGATCCATTGATCCGTCCCATCCGTTTCCGGGTTTGGGATTCAGCTTTGTAATCTCTTTCAGTGCGATTTTGAAAGCTTCTTCATCAATACCCATTGAGTGCATGATGCGCTCGTAACGTTTGCGGATGAAATCATCGTAATATTCGTCGATGATCTTCTCGGCATTCTTCACGATCTTCTTTGACTTCAACGTCTGTGGCAACTTTTTCAGCTGTATCAGCAGACATTCCTTCAAAGAACGTGCTCCGACGCCATTCGGTTCAAAATCCTGAACGACCTTGAGTATGTTCTCTATCTCGTCTTCCGTCACCTCTTCTCCGGTCTGAAACATCAGATCATCAGATATAGACGAAAGGTCACGACGCAAATAGCCATCGTCATCGATGTTGCCTATGATATATTCAGCTATCTTACGCTGTCTTTCGGATAGATTGTCGCGCAAGCCAAGCTGTTCGAGGAGAAATTCGCCCAAGGACTCACCAGCTGAGAAGGGGATATCTTCCTTTTTCTCCGCACGGTCGTTCATCTCCCGAAGCTTATATTCAGGTATGTCGTCTGCTGTCATGTAATCACCCAACGAAAGATCTGCATCGGCATCGGAATCATTTCCATCGTCTGAGATAGAAGCCTCATCACCGCCACCTTCCATGGGTTCGGCATTGTCGTCCGACATATCATACGAATCGCTTGGTTCATCGCTCTTTCCCTCTTCGAGTGCAGGGTTCTCCTCCAGCTCATGCTTTACACGCTCCTCCAATTCGATGGCTGGAAGTTCGATAAGCCTGATCAACTGTATCTGTTGGGGAGACAGTTTCTGTTGTAACTTCTGTTGTAGCTGTTGCTTTAACATATTACGCTCTGTTCATGGAATGTTGCGATGAAGCTTTTTTCCTCGATTTAATTCGCAAAATTAAGCAAAAAGGATAAGCTATCCCAAATGACTTGGAGATTTTGTAATGAATTTATTCCAAATCGTTCATTAGAGAACCTGTTCATGCATTTTTCGAATGCACTGCGAGACATCTAAAATGTCGATCTTCATCTATTTCTTCGGACAACAAAAAGACAAAATTCCTTGTGAGACTTAGTGAGAAAACGTTCTCCTCAGAGGAAAATAGAAAAGGTCTTTGTAAAGAAATATTTTAACCATGGTTGAAAATTATTTTGACTATTGTCCCAGAAATTTTTAACCATGGTTGAAAATTGTTTTAACCATGGTTAAAAATTATTTGGATAATGATTAGGAGCTGGACATCTCCTTCAGAAATAGATCCGAAGGAGATCTCTTACGGTTCCATAACCACTTCAATATTGTTACCCTGTGAGAGCAGAGATGACAGCGCTGCTTTCACTTTGTCTTTCGTCATATTCTTTACGGTAGCTTCATAGGCGGTGACACTGTCGAAGCCACGGAAGTAATAGTTGTCGAGAGCATTGAGCCAGTAACTGTTTTCCTGAAGCATTTCAGCATGACGTTTCAACAGATTATCCACTGTCTTTTGGAAATCCACGTCGCGCGGACCGTTCTCCGCAATCGACTTCAGTTCGTTATGGACAATCTCGTTCATCCGAACACGTTTGGCAGGATCTGTATCGAAATAGATCTGCATCAAAGTGCGGCCTTTCGGGAATGAGGAGATAGAGACGGAAGTTGATACGCCATAGGTTCCACCTTCTGCTTCACGAACCTTCTCCATATAAACAAGGTCAAGCACCTGCTTGACGACGTTCATCGTAATCACATTTTCCAGTGTCCGATCCATTTTTCCGGAGATAACGTCAATCACGGTAGCTTTAGGTGTCTCCATAGTACGATGGAAATCATTTACATACTGGCCTGTACGGAAGGACGGCTGATTGGCTTCGTCGCCTTTCTCCACACGACCTTTTGCAGGGAGTGTAGCAAGATACTGCTGTACGAACGGCCGGATACTATCTATATTCACGTTGCCCACAAAGGTGAAGACAAAATCGGAAGCATCGCCGAAGCGTTCTTTGAACATCTGCATGATCCGCGGATAACTAATCTTATCAAGATCTGCCATCTTGGTACGTACGGCACGAGGATTGTTCTGATAGACTGCCTCTGTCAATGTATCGGAGAAAGCGACCATCGGATCAAGTTCGGCATTCTGAAGCTGCGCTTTACTACGCGTCACGTAGGAGTCAAATGCAGCCTGATCCATTCGCGGAGCGGTGAAGTTAAGATAGATCAGTTCGAATAAGGTCTTGAGATCTGCAGGAACGGCGGATCCACTGACACTCTCGTTGTCTGAAGCAAGCCCGACCGAACAGCTCACCTGTTTCCCAGCAAGACGTTTGTTGAGATCGATATCGCTGAAGTTACCCAATCCACCAAGAGAGATCACATCGTTGAACACTTTGAGATTAGCGATATCCTCTTTCCCATACAACGTGTTTCCACCCGGACTTGTAGCAGTCATGAGCACCTCATCTTTCTTGAAGTTGGTAGGTTTGATGACAACCTTCACACCGTTTCCGAGTGTCAGGATCGTTGAGCCATACATACCGTCACGTTTTGTAGAGACGATCTTGCCCGGAGCAGGAAGATGCGGGATGAGCGGTTCGTTGCTCACCTTTTCCTCGTAAGCCTTCACGGGAATGGCGTTGGCGCTATTGAAAGTGGAAAGCAGTTCCTCTTCCGTGGGATATTTCAAGTCTGCCTTGTCCGGACCGGTAAGTCCGATGACAACATTCTTCTCACCAATGACCTGTTGGATATATTCGTTTACCTGCTTTACACCGATCTGCGGTGCGATGGAGTTGATGAGTGCATATTCCGTTTCAATGCCGGGAATATAACCACCATCTGTAAAATGATTGACATATTCCTGTGTGAAGGTACGGTTCTTCTGCTTGTCGCGATCGTTGTAAATATTCTCATAGCTCTTAAGGATATTGACACGAGCCCGTTCATATTCCGAAGCAGTGAAACCAAACTGTCTCAATCGCTGCGTTTCCATAACGAGCCGCATAAGCGTGCTGTCCACTTGTCCTTCGCGAGTCAGAGCAGCGACAGTCCATGCAGCCTTGGTCTTGGCGATCATAAAATCTCCGTCGGTAGCCTGAGCATCCACAAAAGGCGGATTGGCTTGATGGAGAATCTCATCGAAACGGTCGTTCATCATGCTGGCGCAGATCTGTTCCATATAGCCGTTGATCAGTCCGGCAGCTGTGGCACGCTGCTCGAGAGGCAGCTTGTCATGCTTATAGAAAATGTAGAGAGTGAAGTCCTGAGCCTCCTTGTCTTTAGCAATAGAAACGATAGGTTTGTCGTTGTCCGGGACATCGAAATAGATGCGCTTGGCCGGATTGACCGGTGCAGGAATATCTGCGAAGATCCGCTTGATGGCCTGTTCAACACTATCCACATTGACATCACCCACAATGATCAAGCCCTGCTGATCGGGACGATACCATTTCTTATAATAGGCTCTCAACTCATCGTGCTTGAAATTGTTGATCACGTCGATGCTGCCGATAGGCATACGGTTGGCATAACGGCTGCCTGCGTACATCTTGGGAAGCTGCTGTTGCCAAAGGCGCATCTGCGCATCCTGTCCGGTGCGCCATTCCTCACGGATCACGCCGCGTTCCTTTTCAATGGCAGAGTCGGTCAGACTGATAAAGCTCGACCAATCGTGGAGGATCAGCAGGCAGGAGTCGATGATGCCGGCGCGAGTGACAGGTGCATTCATCAGTGTATAGACGGTTTCGTCGAAACTGGTGTAAGCATTGAGATTCTCTCCGCCCCGCATGCCGATACTTTCGGTCCATTGATCCATCCTATCCTTGGGGAAATTCTTGCTTCCGTCGAAAGCCATGTGTTCGAGGAAATGCGCCAGACCGCGCTGGTTCTCCTCTTCGAGCACCGATCCCACCTTTTGTGCGATGTAGAAATCAGCACGTTGTTTGGGTTGTTCGTTGTGACGGATATAATAGGTCATGCCATTATCGAGTTTCCCGTAACGAAGTTTCGGATCGATTGGCAACGGCTGAAGCTGTTGCGCATTCAACTGCACAAAGCCAAGCAGCAGGAGCAGCATCAGCAGCACCCGCAAAGATTTCTTCTTTTCAATCATGACAGATTTTCTAATGAATCATTCTCCAACCTCTTTAAAAATCTCTCCCACGGTTGGATGCGGGAAGATGATGGAAGCAATGTCTGCTGCCTTCATCTTATTGGTAATGGCAATACCGGCATTGACGATAATCTCGGAAGCAGGATTGCCCAGCACATGAGCACCGAGCAGTGTACCGTCTTCGGACAGGATCATCTTGCATACGCCGTTGCCCATCTCGTTCTCAGCCACGAAACGACCGGAGAAGCTCATTGGGATCTTCTTCACGATGAAACTCTTCCCGGCAGCAGTCAACTCCTCTTCGGTCTTTCCAACACCAGCCAACTCCGGATTGGTATAAACAACGCCCGGAATGGCATCGTAACTCATCTTGCGGGAACCACCTAAGATGTGATCAACCGCTACGGCTGCTTCAGCCTCAGCTGTGTGAGCCAGCAATGAGACAGCGTTAATGTCGCCGGCTGCATAGACTTCCGGAACGGAGGTCTGCATATATTCGTTGGTCTTGATGCCGTTGCGGAACGGTTCGAGTGAAAGGGTCTCGAGTCCGAAGCCTTTGGTGACCGGACGGCGTCCGACACTCAACAACACCTTATCGCCATGCAATGTGAAAGCCTCTCCGTCTTTCTCGACTGAAACTTCTGTACCATGCACAGCCGTAACCTTATGAGCCAAATAAAACTTCACGCCACGTTTCTCATATTCTGCCTGGAGCAAGACTGAAAGCTCGCGATCCATCGGACCGAGAATCTTATCCATCATCTCCACAACCTGAACCTGCGTGCCGAGACTATTGAAGAACGAAGCGAACTCCATTCCGATCACACCGCCACCGATGATGACAAGTGATGCGGGAAGTTCCTTGCTCTGCAGAGCTTCGCGACTGGTCCAAAACTCACTCTCTGCAAGTCCTTCGATAGGAGGAACAACGGTTTCGGAGCCGGTGCAGATCAGCAGATGTTCTGCTTCGTACGTTTCTTCACCAGCAACGACTGTAATCGTTCCGTCGGCATTACGACCTTTGATTTCGGCAGCAGCTGAAACCATCGTCACACCGGCGGCAGTCTCCTGTTGACGGATTCCGGCAACCAGTTTACGAACCACCTTGTTCTTACGGGCAATGATCTTTGCCACATCAAAAGTGACATTCTCAGCCGTCACGCCATAACGTGAAGCTTCGCGGGCATGATCGTACATCTTTGCCGAATAGAGCAAAGTCTTGGTTGGGATGCAGCCTTCGTTAAGGCAAACGCCGCCCAATGCGTTCTTTTCAATTAATACAGTTTGAAGTCCGCCTTTAGCGGCACGTGCAGCAGCGGTATAACCAGCAGGTCCGCCACCAATAATAACCAATCCAGTTTTCATAATATTGAAGATCTATCTATTTGAATGTTCTCATTCCGTTTTTTCAGCAGCTTCACGAACTCATCCTGGCGTTTGGGAGAGATCAGCAGCCACATCTTTCCTTCTTTATAGATAACGATGCGATCGAGCGACAGCGCATAACTCGCAATGGGCATGTGAGTGAAGCTGATCTTGTCGATCTCGGCAATCTTAATATGTTTCTCCGGGAAGAATCCGCTATGGGCAATCAACTCGTCATCC
This sequence comes from uncultured Parabacteroides sp., assembly GCA_964542435.1. Classification (GTDB taxonomy): domain Bacteria; phylum Bacteroidota; class Bacteroidia; order Bacteroidales; family Tannerellaceae; genus CAZIVE01. The sequence continues at coordinate 1,371 of CAZIVE010000046.1, read as the reverse complement.
GTGATCTTATACCATGTATTGACCAACAGATAGACCATCAGCATCGTGAAAAGCAGAAGCAGAATCTGTCCCACAGCATTGCGGCTTGTCACAAAAGCGAGGATACAGGAGATCGCCATGATGGCAAGTACCAGATGATACCACCATCCGACCTTTGATTTGAATTCGTAAACCATATTATCTAATGTTGCGTATTATTCATAAACAGCCTTATACCACGCCAGATTCTTATACCATTCGTTCAACGAGGAGAGCGACGTCTGTGGCACATAAATGCTCAGGCCGCAGAAAGTATTCATGGAAAGCTGTACGCCACCGCCATAAGCATACGTTGATTTGGGAGTCGTAGCCTTGTATATGACGGCATTGTTCAGAGCCGTATCGAAGGCTGTCATCTGTGAGGCAGTGCCGACACGGCTGACGAGATCTCGGAAGTCGTACAGTGCATGCAACGAAGAGGTAAGATATTCCAATTGCTGCAGCTTGCCGACATTCAGCGTCAGAATCGTGTCCATCTTACCATAGAGGATGTCACGAGTAGCTGAAGCCAGTGCATCCATGGCGGAAGTCTTCACCAAAGCCACTGTTGCAGACTGATTATAGCCGGACTGGGCATTATAGTAATTATAGAACTTCTCGCAGATTCCCTGCACATCGGCCGGGACCGTAAACATGGAAGAAACGATTGTTGAGTAGGGGAAACTATCAGCCATCGTCTCTGTCGGAGATGCGATGATGTAATCGGCACAGTTGCGAAGCGCATACATCACCTCAGCACTGGCCATATAACAGCAATCGAAGAGAATGAAATCGAAATGATAAGGCGACAACGTCGTAGCAAGGTCGTTCAACTCCATATAATTTGTTCCATCCTGACCGAATGAACGCAGATAGTTCTTATAGGCAGAAGGCAGCCAGGCCGTGGCATGACTCCAAAGTACCAAGCCATAACTGTCAGCGGGGTAATCAGCCATCACCTCATTGATGACGCCCTGCATGACGGTCGGATCAACGGAATTCTGCTCCGCATAGGTCTTGACGGCGGTCTTCACAACCACACCTTTCGAATTCTTGGAAATCTCATACAATACAGGAACATCGTCTTTCGGGTCAAAATAGACGAGCAGTTTGCCATCGCCCAGATTGTCACCTGCAGCACCTGTCAGCGTCTGATCCAAACTGTTGTAAGCATAACTGTTCAGGCCATTGTCAGCAGCTATATAAATCAGTACAGTACGCGTGGTAGTTTTCTCCGGTTCGGGATCGGAGCCTGTGCAGCAACTGAAGGAAAAAAGTGCGACGATTGCAAATACGATATATTTGATGTTCATATTTTTCGCTATTAAGATGTGTGCTGCAAAGATAATGCAA
>CAZIVE010000045.1:0-20090 GCA_964542435.1 uncultured Parabacteroides sp. | reverse complement strand
GCCAACCAGACATATAAACGGTAATAATGATAAAACCAACCTTAATTTTGGTATCGCCGGATTGACGGGTGCAATGTAATTTTGCATTGTAAAAAATACGTATATTTGAAAACAACGAATCACATAAAGAAAAAGAGATTATGAGCAACAAGATTTTGAACGAGAGCTATCAGCTTCCTCACGGAGTGGAGATTCCGAAACTGGGTTTGGGAACATGGATGATCGATGACGACAAAGTGGCTGAAGCCGTTCGCGCGGCTGTGAAAATCGGCTACCGTCATATCGACACAGCACAAGCTTATTTCAACGAACGTGGTGTGGGCGAAGGCATACGTACGTGCGGTCTGCCACGCCAGGATATTTTCGTGACCACGAAACTCGATGCTGCCATCAAGGATTACAACGGAGCAACCGCTGCCATCGAAGGCTCGCTGCAGAAACTGGGATTGGACTACATCGACCTGATGATCATCCACAGTCCGCAGCCTTGGACCAACTTCCGCGAGGGCGACCACTATTTCGAAGGCAACAGCGAAGCATGGCGTGCTCTGGAAGATGCTTACAAAGCCGGGAAACTGCGTGCCATCGGCGTCTCGAACTTCCAGCAGATCGACATCGAAAACCTTCTGGAGGATGGCACTGTGAAGCCGATGGTGAATCAGGTATTGGCTCACGTCAGCAACACGCCGTTCGAACTGATCAGATACTGCCAGGAGAAAGGCATTTTGGTGGAAGCTTATTCACCTGTCGCTCATGGTGAGATGCTCAAGAACACGGAGATCATGGGAATGGCTCGGCGTTACGGCGTCACAATCCCGCAGCTCTGCATCCGCTACTGCCTCCAGCTGGGCATGCTGCCGCTTCCCAAAACGGCTAATCCCGACCACATGCGCAGCAATGCCGAACTGGATTTCGAGATCAGCGAATTCGACATGAAGTTCCTCAAAGAGGTCAAACGCATCGAGAACTACGGCGACTCCAGTCTTTTCCCTGTCTATGGAGGCAAGATGAGCACCGACGGTTCACTTCGTCCAGGGAAACCGGTAGATTGATCCGATTCCACTATAGCATGAAAAAAGGGAGCAGCCCAGAAGGTTGTTCCCTTTTATTTTATTCATCGGATGATCCTAATTTCTGAAGATCAATCCGGTTCCGTCGGAGTCGATGATGACAGGACGTGAACGATCGACATGGCCGCTGAGCAGCTCTTTCGAGAGCTCGTTGAGCACCAGCTTCTGGATGACTCGCTTTACTGGACGCGCACCGAACTGCGGGTCGAAACCCTCGTGGGCGATGAGCGTGAGCGCAGCATCGGAATACCGAAGTTCCACACCGTTCTGCTCGAGCATCTTCTTGACTCCTGCCAGCTGCAGGCCGACAATCTCGCGAATCTGCTCTTCCGTAAGCGGACGGAACATGATCACATCGTCGATACGATTGAGGAACTCCGGACGAATGGTTCGTTTGAGCAGTTCCAGAACCTGATTCTTCGTGGACTCGATCACCTCGTCATGGTTGGCTTCGGTCATCTTCTCAAAGTTCTCGCGAATCAGAGAAGAGCCCAAGTTACTCGTCATGATGATGATCGTGTTCTTGAAGTTGACCACACGACCTTTGTTATCCGTCAGACGTCCGTCGTCGAGCACCTGAAGCAGGATGTTGAAGACGTCGGGATGTGCTTTCTCGATCTCATCGAACAGCACGACAGAGTACGGTTTGCGGCGGATCGCTTCCGTCAGCTGGCCACCTTCGTCGTAGCCGACGTATCCAGGAGGTGCACCGATCAGACGTGTCGCGCTGAACTTCTCCTGATACTCGCTCATATCGATACGCGTCATCATGTTCTCATCGTCGAACAGATATTCAGCCAAAGCCTTTGCCAATTCCGTCTTACCGACACCGGTCGTACCGAGGAAGATGAACGAACCGATCGGACGTTTCGGATCCTGCAAGCCTGCACGGCTACGACGAACCGCGTCGGCAATGGCTGTGATCGCCTCATCCTGACCGACCACCCGTTTGTGCAGCTCATCCTCGAGGTGAAGAAGTTTCTCCTTCTCACTCTGCATCATCTTGCTGACGGGTATTCCGGTCCATTTCGAAACGACATCCGCGATATCTTCCGAGTCAACCTCTTCCTTGATCATGGCCGATCCGCCCTGCATCGATTCGAGACGCTTCTGGACAGCCTTGATGTCGTTCTCCTTCTCCTGAAGTTTTCCGTAGCGGATCTCAGCCACACGACCGTAATCGCCGGCACGTTCGGCCTTGTCAGCCTCGAACTTCAGGTTCTCTATATCGATCTTATCCTGTTGGATCTTGTTGATTTCAGCCTTCTCACTCTCCCACTGCGCCTTCATCTTCGTCTCTTCCTCCTTGAGGTCGGCGATCTCCTTGTTCAGTTGGGCGAGTTTGTCCGTATCATTCTCCCGTTTGATGGCCTCACGCTCAATCTCCAGTTGTTTGATGTGACGCGAAACCTCATCCAACGATTCCGGCACAGAGTCCATCTGCATACGCAGACGAGCAGCGGCTTCATCCATCAGGTCAATGGCCTTATCCGGAAGGAATCGGTCGGTGATGTAACGGCTTGAAAGCTTGACGGCGGCAATCAGCGCATCATCCTTAATACGTACGTGGTGATGATTCTCGTATTTTTCCTTCAGACCACGCAGAATGCTGACCGCATCAACCTCCGTCGGTTCGTCCACCATGACAATCTGGAAACGACGTTCCAAAGCCTTATCCTTTTCGAAATACTTCTGATATTCGTTCAAGGTCGTAGCGCCGATCGCTCTCAGTTCGCCACGTGCCAAGGCCGGTTTCAGGATGTTCGCAGCATCCATCGCGCCTTCACCGCCGCCGGCTCCGACCAGCGTATGAATCTCATCGATGAATAGAATGATCTCGCCATCGGCTTTGATCACTTCGTTGATGACCGCCTTCAGACGTTCCTCAAACTCACCTTTATATTTGGCACCTGCAATCAGCGCACCCATATCAAGCGAGAAGATCTGTTTTGTCTTCAGGTTTTCAGGCACATCACCGCGAACGATACGATGCGCCAGGCCTTCCGCAATCGCCGTCTTACCAACGCCCGGTTCACCAATCAGAATCGGGTTGTTCTTCGTACGACGACTCAAGATCTGCAGTACACGACGAATCTCCTCGTCACGTCCAATCACGGGATCCAGTTTGCCGCTGCGGGCACGCTCGTTCAAATTGATGGCGTATTTGCTCAGCGCCTCGTAACTTTCCTCCGCCGTCTGGCTCGTCACCTTACTTCCCTTACGAAGTTCGTCGATGGCTTTGCGAAGTTCATTCTCCGTCACGCCGGCATCCTTCAACATCTGCGAAGCATTGCTTTTCTCCGTATAGATGGCCAGGATAATCGGTTCGATAGAGACATACTGATCGCCCATCTTGGACGAATAGTCGATAGCCTTCTGCAAGACATTGTTTGCCTCGGAAGAAAGATACGGTTCGCCGCCCGATACTCTCGGAAGCGATTCAATCTGAGCATCCACCACTCGCGTCAAAGCCGGAATGTTCACTCCCAGTTTCTGGAAAATGAAATTCGTAATGCTTTCACCTTTCATCATCACCGCCTTCAGCAGATGAACTGCCTCAATCGACTGCTGTCCGTGTTGCGAAACAAGATTCACTGCTTGTTGTACAACCTCTTGCGCTTTTATTGTGAAATTGTCTAAGTTCATATCTTTTCCCTTTCTATTATATTCATTAATCAAACCGTCATGGAAGATACAAAAGGAATACCAGCCATGTATTCAGCCATAATGACGCAGAAATCCTCCAGATTTCTCCAAATATAAGCCATTTTGTCTTTTACATGGCATAACTCCTACCTCTATCTAAATTGCGTTCCCAAAGGTGAACAGACAGGAAGTACGTAACAGGATTCACGTCAGCCACGGAAGGAAATATTTTCAACCATGGTTAAAATATATTTTGACTATTGATCCAGAAATTTTTAACCACGGTTAAAACAATTTTCAACCATGGTTAAAACATTTTCCATCAAAGTAAACTCATGAGCAAGTCTTTTATCCAGCATAAAAAGAAAAGAAGAAAGCAGGAAAGCAAAGGATGTCAGGCAAATCAACTGTTATCATCATGAGGCACTCAACAAAACCTTGAGGAGCGATGCAAGGTCAAAAATATTCGGTTAATTATTGTAAAAAGATTTGGTTATTTCGTTCCGAACCTCTTCCTTTGCTGATATCAAAATAATATCAAATCGTATTCATTATGGAAACACATGAGAAATCTTACAAGGTTAAAGTTTCAGGGTTCGTAGCTATCCTGATTCAGATTGTATTGGTAGCAGTAGCTGTGCTCTCATTCATCACAGGTCCTGAAGTTGAATCGCATGTAAACGTCGGCGTCATCGCTCTCGTTATTGCCTGCATCATCTTTCCGGGCTATGGCGTTAATGAGCCGAACGTATCTCACGTTATGACCTTCTTCGGAAAATATACGGGCACCGTCTTCTCAAACGGATTCTATTGGGTCAATCCATTCTATATTCAAAAAAAGGTCATGCTCCGCATTCACAACTTGGACGTAGAACCGATCAAGGTGAACGACAAGGTCGGCAATCCGGTCATGATTGGCGCCGTTCTGGTTTGGAGAGTCAAAGACACTTACAAAGCCATATTCGATATCAACAAGAACATTGAAGAGTTTGTCAAAGTACAGAGTGATGCAGCATTACGCCAGGTTGCCGGAATGTATGCCTACGATTCCAACAGCAGCAAAACGGACGACGACAGCGTCACACTTCGTTCGGACAACAACGGAGAAGTAGCTCAGCGTCTGGAAAATGAGTTGTCTAGCCGATTATCTCTTGCCGGCATCGAAGTCGTAGAAGCCCGCATCAACTATCTTGCTTATGCCCAAGAAATCGCAAGCGTCATGCTACGTCGTCAACAGGCTGAAGCCATCATTGCAGCACGCGAGAGGATCGTTGAAGGTGCAGTCAGCATGGTTCATCTGGCTTTGGAGAAACTTCAGAAGGACAATGTTGTTGAGTTGGATGAAGAACGCAAAGCGACGATGGTCAGCAATCTGCTGGTTGTCTTGTGCGCCGATGAATCGGCTCGTCCTGTTGTCAACACGGGAACATTGTATCAATAAAGATTGTTTGAAACGTATTAATCCATTCCTAAGATGAACAAGATATTCGGTTGGTTCTTTCACTGGTACATGGTAGCGCTGTGGTTTGTGTTCTGGCTGCTGCTGTTTCCTCTGTTTGGACGGTAAAAAACGGATGCATCATGAAAGAGATTAAAGAGACATTCAACCAATTCGTCAATCGATATTTGATTACCATGCTGGTATTATCATTATCCTTGAATATGATAGCATTGTGCTTCATGGTATGGCTGATTCTGTTTCCTCTCTTCGGTGTGCAAAAATAAAACATCATGGAAGATAAAACGGCTGGCAAAGGACAAAAGACGAAGAGTTTCATTCTACGTATCGACGCAGATATGATGGAAGCTGTGGAAGCATGGGCTGCCGCCGAGTTCAGAAGTACGAACGGACAAATCCAATACATCATCGACCAAGCTTTGCGAAAGTCCGGAAGATTAAAGAAAAAGGGAAAAGAGGGAGGAACGAACGTTAGCGACTGATGAATAACCAGGCATCCTGATAATTAGAGGAACTCCTAAGATTCTCGATATAACTTTCTGCCGCGGTGCGATTATCAAATCTATCAGCATAGATACGATATTTCCCATCGCGGTTGATAATGTTTGCATGGGGATATTTGCTGTGATTGATATGGGAGAGATAACTCTTGGCAGCCGATTCGGATGGAAAACTGCCGATCACAGCGTGAAACCATTTGGTTCTGACCGAAGCTTCCGGCTTTGGTGATTCAGGTTGAGGAGCAGGCGTCGCAACGGATTGCGTTGTCATTTGAGGCGCTGCCACTGTAGTTTCCGTATTCACGGAATTCTGATCTTCTGTTGATTCCAAAACGACAGCCGTTGAATCAGTCGGTTGAACGGAATCAGACGGTTGTGAAATCTCTTCCGGAACCAACGCTGACGGCACGAAACTGGCCGTGTAAGCAGAAGGATTGACATCTTTTACGGGCGTGGAAATAAGGAAGAACAAAGCTACTGCGGCAGCAATGGAAGCAGCAACATGCAGCAGTTTGCGACTCACCGGAATGTAATAGACATCGTGACGAACGCCTCGTTTCACATCGAGGATCTTCTTTTCCACTTCACGCTGTTCGAGAACAGGCAAGAGAGGAAAATGGAAATCCGTCAAACCGTACGATGCAGCGTCGAAAGAATCATTGATACAAGGCTGGAAGATGATCTGATCCTCTTTACCCAATTTGAAGAGGCCGATTTCTCCGAACGGAACAGTACGCGATTTCTCAAGCTGAGAACGCAACTTATCAGCATCTTCCTCAACCATCAGCTCTGCTTCGTGATATTCCACACCGTACGCTTTCATATACGATTCCTGAATCAAACCATCGGTGTGCTGCAATGTGGCGTTGAAGAGAATGCTACGATGCATCGGATGGAACAGATCACCTTCGACAGACGACGGAAACCACTGAAGCACAAATCCTCCAAAGTGAGGAATCGTGACACAGTCGTGCGTACGCAGCAGTTTTTCTATATGTTCCACAATCCTTAGCATATCACAAAGGTAAGAATCTTTGAGCTCAAACCAATATTTTTGACTATATTTGTCATCCGAAATCTGAGACTGTCCATGTTTGAATATTTACATCCTTCACAGCTGTTCATTGTCATTCCCTTCCTTGTCGGATGGCTTGCCGATCGTCTCTTGGGTGATCCTGAAGGATGGTTTCATCCTGTCGTTCTCTTTGGCAAATGGATCGGCAACGGCGAAGAACGATGGAACCACGGCAACGACCGTCTGAGAAGAGGCGCCGTGATGAGCCTCTCACTGATTCTCGGCGTATTTATTCTCACCACTTTGATTCTCTATGCCAGTTTATTGATAACACCTTTCCTTACATCGCTGCTCACAGCCGTCGGCGTCTTTTACTGTCTCTCAGGGGAAACACTGATCAAGGAGGTAAAGGCAACCTTTGCGGCTGTCAACCGCAGTACGGAAGAGGGACGGAAACAGGTGGCACGAATCGTGGGACGCGACACGTCCGGACTCAGCAACCAAGAGATTCGGACAGCCGGATTGGAAACACTCTCCGAAAACCTCAGCGACGGCGTCATTTCACCGATGTTCTGGTTTCTGATCTTCGGTTTGCCCGGCATGCTGGCTTATAAGATGATCAACACATTGGATTCGATGATCGGATATCGCAATGAACGTTACCAGCTCTTCGGATGCTGGGCAGCAAGAATCGATGACATAGCGAATTATATTCCTGCACGCATCACCGCCTTCTTCATGCTGCTAGTCATGGGAAAACTGAACCGCATCGGTTTCGTCCTGCATTATGGATCCAAACATGCCAGTCCCAATTCCGGCTATCCTGAATCTGCACTGGCTGCGATCCTCGACTGTCAGTTCGGCGGGACACACATTTATTTCGGCGATACGGTCGTCAAACCTTACATTGGAACGAACGGACGGGATTTTAACGACGATGATCTTCGGAAAGCCGTTACAGCCAACAATCGTACGGAACTTCTCATGGGTCTGATTGTCGTAATCATACTCCTCACACAAGGTTACATTGTATAGGCATGTGGTTAATCTTATCCTTTATATCAGCTGTCTTATTAGGCTTCTATGATGTATTTAAGAAACATTCGTTGAGAGACAATGCCGTCATTCCGGTTCTATTTCTCAACACACTGTTTTGTTCCCTTATATTCGCACCGTTTATCATTGGTTCTGCTCTCGGCTGTCTGTCCAGTGAATCTTTGTTCTATGTTCCAGTAGCCGGATGGGAAGTGCATCGCTTCATCCTGCTGAAGTCCGTGATTGTCCTTTCATCGTGGATATTCGGTTACTTTGGCATGAAGCATCTGCCGATAACCATTGTCGGACCGATCAATGCCACGCGTCCTGTGATGGTTCTCGTAGGCGCTCTGCTCGTATTCGGAGAGCGGCTCAATGCCTTGCAATGGGCAGGCGTCGTCACAGCCATCTTATCCTTCTTCCTTCTCAGCATCAGCGGGCGCAAAGAAGGCATCCGTTTCTCGCACAACCGTTGGATTTACTTTGTAGTGCTGGCTGCCATTCTGGGTGCAATAAGCGGACTCTACGACAAATATCTGCTCGCTCCCATCGATCAAGGCGGCGAAGGATTGGACCAAATGACAGTACAAGGTTGGTATAATGTATATCAATGCGGATTGATGCTGCTCATTCTTCTTATTTTGTGGTGGCCGACACGCCGCAACACAACGCCGCTTCATTGGGATTGGTGCATCGTTTTCATCAGCGTGTTTCTTACCTTGGCCGATTTTGTATATTTCTATGCACTAAGCCTGCCGAATGCCATGATTTCAATTGTGTCTATGGTTCGCCGAGGCAGCGTCGTGGTGTCGTTTCTCTTCGGTGCATGGATGTTTCACGAACACAACCTCAAGGCCAAATCGATTGATCTGGCACTCGTGCTTCTCAGCATGCTGTTCTTATGGTTGGGAACGCAAGCATAACCTTTAGCAAGGATTCCAAGCAATAAAAAACGGCACGGCAAGCAGGTCATCCAATTCTATTTCTTATCTTTGGCACGCAATGGAAAGACAAATCATACTGATAACAGGCGGTCAGCGCTCGGGGAAAAGCACAGAAGCCATGAGACTGGCACTTTCACTCTCTGACAATCCTGTCTATCTGGCCACATCTCGCGTCTGGGACGACGAGTATCGTCAGCGCATCGAACGGCATCAACGCAATCGCGGTCCGCAATGGACCAATATCGAAGAGGAGAAATTTCTCAGTCGGCACAATCTGAACGGTCGTGTCGTTGTTGTGGATTGTGTAACGCTATGGGCGACCAATTTCTTTTTCGATTCGAAAGGAGATGTGGAAGGTTCACTTCAACTAATCAAAGAGGAGTTTGACAAACTCACAGCTCAAGACGCCATCTTCATCTTCGTCACCAACGAACTGGGAATGGGCGGCGTCTCGCCTGACGAGTTGCAACGGAAGTTTACAGACCTTGAAGGATGGGCCAATCAATATATCGCTTCGAAGGCAGACAAGGTCGTTCTGATGGTCAGCGGCATTCCGATGAAAGTGAAAGGCAATTAAATAATAACTTTAAAAAAATCATGATAACATTCAATATTAAAAGGACAGACAAACAGCTTGCTCCTGCCCTGCAAGACAAAATAGATAATCTAACCAAACCCAAAGGTTCACTCGGCACGCTCGAAGTGATTGCCAAACAAGTAGGCTTGATTCAACAGACGCTCTCACCCACTCTTTCACATCCGATGAACGTCATCTTTGCCGCCGATCACGGCATTGCCTTTGAAGGTGTGAGCAAAACGCCACGGGAAGTGACGCCTCAGGTTGTGTTCAACTTTCTGAATGGCGGCGCCGGAGTCTGCTTCCTTTCCCGTCAGCATGGCTTCAAACTGAAGATCGTGGATGTCGGCGTGGATTATGACTTCCCTGAGATTCCTGAATTGATTGAAAGAAAGATCCGCAAAGGCACACGCAATTTCCTTCATGAAGCGGCCATCACACCTGAAGAGGCTGATCTGACGCTGAAAGTCGGTGCTGAGATTGTGGACGATTGTCACAATGAAGGCTGCAATGTGGTCAGTTTCGGAGAAATGGGCGTAGCCAACACAGCCGCTTCGAGCATGTGGATGACAACGCTTACCGGAATCCCACTGAGAGAATGTGTAGGTGCCGGAAGCGGATTGGACGATGCCGGTGTACAACATAAATATGAAGTACTCAAACAATCACTGGACAACTATAAAGGCGACAGCTCGGCTGAAGATATCATGCGCTATTTCGGCGGCTATGAGATGGTGGCTTCTGTCGGCGGAATGCTTCGTGCAGCCGAATTGGGAATGATCATTCTGGTGGACGGATTCATCATGACCAACTGCGTGCTGGTAGCTTCCCGTCTTTATCCAGCGATGTTGGACTACTGCATCTTCGGCCATTGCGGTGACGAATCGGGTCACAAACGACTGCTCGACTATCTCGGAGCTCAACCGTTATTGAGTCTCGGAATGAGGCTCGGCGAAGGCAGCGGTTCGGTTTGCGCCTATCCGATTCTGGAATCAGCTGTGCGAATGATCAACGAGATGCACAGCTTCAAACAGGCTTCCATCACCAAATATTTCAAATAAATCGTTTCGATGAAAATTCTGGCAGCACTTACCTTCTTCACGCGACTTCCCTTTTGGCGCATCACACAGATCCCAAAGGAAAGTTACAAGAACGTTGTCGCCTATTGGTCGTTGACGGGCTGGCTTACAGCCGGACTTTCAGTACTGATGCTCTATGTTGCCTCATTGATCCTGCCTTTTGAGATAGCCATCATCCTCGCCATTCTCACGCGACTCCTCATCACAGGATGTCTGCACGAAGACGGATTGGCTGACTTCCTCGACGGATTCGGCGGCGGAAGAGATCGGGAAGGCACACTTGCCATCATGAAGGATTCGCATATCGGAAGCTATGGTGTCATTGGATTGATCCTCTATTTTCTGACGCTCTATCTCCTGCTGGATTCACTGCCGCTGGAAATAGCAGGCAGCGCCATCTTGGCCGGCGATCCTTTTGCCAAAGGTGTCAGCAGCATGATCATCAATCGGCTGCCGTATGCCCGTAAGGAGGAAGAGGCAAAGAACAAAACGGTTTACAGCCGCATGACTCCGACGGAATATGCCATCAGCTTTGTCTTCGCCATCGCGGCACTCTTCTGGTTGCCCGAAAAGATCTATCTGTTTGCAGCTGTTCTGCCCATCGTGGTTTGGTTTATCCTGACAACGATGATGAAACGGAAGATCAACGGCTACACCGGCGACTGCTGCGGAGCTTTGTTTCTGTTGTGCGAACTGAGTTTCTATCTGGGTATTGCCATCATTCAATTTAAATTCATCTGATCATGAAACTTTATCTCGTACGACATACTTCTGTGGCTGTTCCTGCCGGCTGGGCTTACGGACAGACAGATGTGGCCGTCGCTCCTACATTCGAAGAGGAAGCAAAGGCAGTCAAGCAGAATCTCAAAGGACTTACCTTTGACAAAGTATGGTGCAGTCCGCTTTCCCGCTGTGTAAAACTGGCCACGTTCTGCGGTTATCCGGATGCAACTCGCGATGATCGCATCAAAGAGATCTCTTTCGGAGATTGGGAGATGACCTCGTGGGAAGATCTTTCCGCCGATCCGCGCAGCAAAGCTTGGTTCGACGATTGGGTCAACGTACCGGCTCCCAACGGAGAATCGCTCCAGCAACAATACGACCGCGTGAGTCGTTTCCTCAACGAGGTGAAAGCGCAGGGATTGCATCAAGCATGCGTCTTTGCACACGGCGGCGTTCTGGCATGCGCTCGCGTTTATGCCGGACTCGTCACTTTGGACCACGCATTTCGCGAAGTTCCGGTTTTCGGTTCGGTCATTAAAATAGAGATATAACAAAAAACAAAACGATCAAAAAGGTGGTGAAAGGAAATACAATCATTATTTTCGCACCGTCAAACAAAGAATCACAGATATGAAAACAATGCAGAAAATCCCGCTGTTCCCCATCGATTACAAGAAGATGGGCGAATATCTTCATAATCACGCAGACGCCTTCAAGACACTTTTGGAGGAGATGATCAAGGATAGTTCCAATCTGAATCGTCCCGACTATGTTCTTGCCTATTACTGTATGTCGTTCACCAAAGGGTTTATGGCGACACTCGGCTGCGACGGTTACCTGAGCGATCTTCTGAAGAAGGAACAATACGATCAGCTGCTCAAAGATGCCAATCAGATTCTTTCCATCAACCCGCTCTGCTGCCCGGCACTTTCACGTGCCTGGATTGCCTGCCAACGTTCCAATAAGTCCGAAGCGGAAACAAAACGTTACAGCGAACGTCTGATGAACATTCTCGAAGCCATCAACTTCACCGGCGACGGCTCGGAACAGAATCCGTTCTACGTTACCTGCTTTGCCGACGAGTATGAGTTCATGCAGCAATACCTCGACTTGTGGGATTATGAGAAACACGAGATGGTTCACGACGAAAAACATATCTGCGATAAGTTCACGTTGAAAAACCTGAGTGGACAATATGCCCGCTATGAGATCTATTTCGAGATATCCCGCGGACTCCAAGTCGAACAAGAGATAGCCGAATTAGAGAAAATGGATCAGGAGAGCCAGAAAAAGGCCCAGGCAAACGACAATCCCAAGGCTTGAAATGTCTGCCGCAGATCTTTCTTAGAACTCCGGCATGCCGGAATAGGCGTTTAGACCTCCAGATCACAACTTTATGGTCATTTTGTGGCAATCTCGACCTCTAAATCATGATTCTGGCGTGCCAGAATGGCAATCTTGACCCCCAGATCATCACTTTGTCGCCATTTTGTGGCAATCTCGACCTCTAAATTGGCATTCCGGCACGCCGAAATGCCAATCTTGACCTCCAAATCATGATTCTGGGATAAAAAAGTACGGATCAAGAGCTAAAGTCACGAACTCCGGCATCAAGGAATTGAAAAATGCTTCAAAGACAATCCTCCAAAACCTTCTGGATGATCATGGCATGGTTCTTCTGAACATTCTTGAAGGCATAAAGCAGGGTGACGCAGGAAGGATGCAGTTCCTTAATCTGATTGAGCAATGCATCGAGAGAAGGCGAAGCCTTCATTTCTGCCTCATACGCTTTGGCAAACACATCCCAGTTCTTCTCGGGATCGAGATGAAACAATTTGCGCAGATCGTCGGAAGGTGTAATATCTTTGGCCCAGATATCGTATTTAAATGATGTCTTCTTCATGCCGCGCGGCCAGAAACGATCCACGAAGATGCGAAGTCCGTCGCTCTCTTCGGGTTCATCATAAACTCTTTTCAAGATAACTTTCATAAGCCTTCATCTATTTTGATGACCAAACATAAGACTTTCATGGCTAATTTGTCTCTCTTTTCTCATATATGATTTCTTTTTGTCATAAGTAAGACAGAGCATGTCGGCGAGTTCCCCTAATTTTGAATCGTGCTTAAATCAGTATTATGATACCACACCTATCATACAAACAGAAAATAATCAGTATCATCCTCGCCGGCATCATTGTGGGCTGCGGATGCTTCTTCGTTTATCTTCTCCGAGCACATACGTACTTGACCGACGAACCATCGGCCTGCGTCAACTGCCACATCATGGCACCTTATTACGCAACGTGGTCGCACAGTTCACACAGCCGCAATGCGACCTGCAACGATTGTCACGTGCCGCATCAGAATTTCGCGAAACACTGGATATTTAAAGGCATGGACGGAATGAAACACGTGGCCGCCTTCGTCACCTTTAGCGAGCCACAGGTTATCATGGCGCAGGATGCCAGTGCGCAGGTCATCATGGACAATTGCATCCGTTGCCACAAGCAGTTGAACACCGAATTGGTCAAGGCCGGACGGATCGATTATATGATGGCAAAGACAGGCGAAGGCAAAGCCTGCTGGGATTGCCATCGCAATGTGCCTCACGGCGGATTAAACAGTCTGTCAAGTACGCCGGCAGCGATTGCGCCCTATCCCGATTCGCCTACACCCAAATGGCTACAGAAAATGATGAATAAAAGGAAATAATAAGATAACGATATGGAAAAGAAATTGAAATCTTGGCAAGGATGGCTGTTGTTCGCAGTTTCGATGGTCGTCGTATTCGTAATAGGATTCCTCGCTTCGTCTCTATTGGAAAGGCGTGCTGAAGTGGTAAGCATCTTCAACAACCGCCGCGTTCCGATGAAGGGGATCGTGGCTCGGAACGAGAAGTTCAAAGACGACTTTCCGAAAGAATATCAGACTTGGTCAGAGACATCCCAGACCAATTTCCAAAGTGAGTTCAACGGGAACATCCAAACCGACGTATTGGAAAATCGTCCCGCGATGGTGATTCTCTGGGACGGCTACGCATTCTCCAAAGACTATGCCACGCCGAGAGGTCACATGCATGCCATAGAAGACATCACTGCCACACTTCGTACAGGCGCTCCGAAGAGTACGACAGATGGTCCACAACCTTCCACCTGCTGGACTTGCAAAAGTCCCGACGTTCCTCGTCTGATGCAGGAGATCGGCGTAAAGGCGTTCTATGGGAACAAATGGGCCGCTTTCGGTTCTCAGATCGTGAATCCGATCGGCTGCTCGGATTGTCATGATCCGGCTACCATGAATCTGCGCATCAGCCGTCCTGCGTTAAAGGAAGCTTTTGCACGACAAGGCAAAGACATCTCTAAAGCCACACCTCAAGAGATGCGCTCTTTGGTTTGTGCGCAATGCCATGTGGAATACTATTTCAAGGGTGACGGCAAATATCTGACTTTCCCTTGGGACAAAGGCACGAACGTAGATTCGATTGAAAAATACTACGACGAAGCTCAGTTCTACGACTTCATCAATCCGTTAAGCCGCACTCCGATTCTTAAAGCCCAGCATCCGGACTACGAATTATCACAAATGGGTATTCATGCCCAACGTGGCGTTTCCTGCGCCGATTGCCACATGCCATACAAGAGTGAAGGCGGAATGAAGTTCAGCGACCATCACATCCAGAGTCCGCTGGCCATGATCGACCGCACTTGTCAGGTCTGCCATCGCGAAAGCGAAGAGACGCTTCGTCAGAATGTCTATGACCGTCAGCGTAAAGTGAACGAAATCCGTACACGTCTGGAAGGAGAACTGGCGAAGGCGCATATCGAAGCAAAGTTTGCCTGGGATAAAGGTGCTACGGAAGATCAGATGAAACCGGTACTTGCCCTGATTCGCCAAGCCCAATGGCGTTGGGATTTTTCCGTTGCATCTCACGGAGCATCATTCCATGCGCCACAGGAGGTCACTCGTATCCTTTCTCACGGACTGGACAGAGCGTTGCAGGCACGCCTCATCATTTCAAGAGTATTGGCTAAACATGGCTACACCGATGAAGTGCCGATGCCGGACATCTCTACCAAGGAAAAAGCACAGAAATACATTGGCCTCGACATTCCGGCAGAAAAGGCAGCCAAAGAGCAGTTCCTCAAAACGACTGTTCCTGCCTGGTTGAAAGAAGCCAAACAGAAAGGCCGTCTTGCAAACTCCTGATAAGACGTGACGATGTGGAATAAACCATGGCGACTTGCCGAAGGCTTTACCGTTGGAGCCGGCCTGCTTTTGACAGGAATGCTCCTACAGCTGACGACTGGCGCCATCGACTGGTCCGCTTTCGCATGGCCCATCAATCTGATTCTGCTCTGCGGCTATCTCCTATTCATCGGAATCATCTACGCCTTCCACGTGAAGGTTTATTTCTTCCGATGGCTATCTCATTATACATCCGTCATACCTGCTCTGACCTATGCAGTTGTGCTGACGCTCATCATGGGCGTAACAAAGCAGGTTCCGGATGGACATCCTGCGAATGATCCAATCGGATTCACCAGAATGCTGTCCTTTTGGCCATTCGTCCTGATGTACCTTTGGATCACCACCATTCTCGGATTGGCGATTCTCAAACATCTCTCCTCCTTCAAGCTGAAAGAAATCCCGTTCCTGCTGAATCATCTCGGACTCTTCATAGCTTTGGTCAGTGCCACATTGGGAAGCGCCGATATGCAACGACTCACCATGACGACCCGCATCGGACAACCGGAATGGCGTGCAGCCGATGCGCAGGGAAATCTGCACGAGTTGCCTCTAGCCATCGAACTGGAATCGTTTGACATCGACGAGTATCCGCCCAAACTGATGATGATCAGCAACGAGAGTGGAATGCCATTGCCCAAAGGCAAGCCGGAAAATCTGCTGCTCGAAAAAGGATTCAAGCAGGGAAAGCTGCTCAACTGGAATATTCGTGTGGAGAAAATACTTCCATTGGCAGCTTCGATAATGAACGGAGACACTGTGCACTTTGTGGAATGGCCTTCAATGGGCGCTACCTGCGCAGCCTATATTGTCGCATCGAATCAGAGCGGCGAGATCCGGAAAGAGGGTTGGGTCAGCTGCGGAAGCTTCCTCTTCCCGTTCAATGCACTTCGGCTGAATGACAAGCTTAGCATAGTGATGCCCGAAAGGGAACCGGAACGATTCACTTCAGACGTCATCATCTACACGAAATCGGGCAAAGAGATGAAAGCCGACATAGAGGTCAACAAACCTTTCGATGTGGAGGGTTGGAAAATCTATCAGCTGAGTTATGACGAGACAAAGGGCAAATGGAGCGACATCAGTATTCTCGAACTGGTATCCGATCCGTGGCTGCCGTTCGTCTATGCCGGAATCGGAATGCTGCTGCTGGGCGCCGTCTGCATGTTTGTGACAGCAGGAAAACAAAAGGAGGCAGAACCATGAACTGGGATTATTTTCCATATTTTGCACTTTCGTCCGTAGCATTCTGGGCTGTCGGAAGTATCGCTGCCTGGCGCGGCAAACGTCCGTGGCTGACCTATTCGTCCACAATCGTTGGATTGGCGATCTTTTTCACCTTCATCCTCACGTTATGGTTTTCCTTGGAGCGTCCGCCTTTACGGACGATGGGCGAGACACGTCTCTGGTATTCGTTTTTCCTTCCGCTGGCCGGAATCATCACCTATCGGAGATGGAAGTACAAATGGATACTAAGTTTTAGTACCATTCTCTCGTTTGTCTTCATCTGCATCAATCTGTTCAAGCCGGAGATGCACAACAAAACGCTGATGCCGGCATTACAAAGTCCCTGGTTCGCTCCCCATGTGATCGTCTATATGTTTGCCTATGCGCTGTTCGGAGCGGCGGCTTTACTGGCCATCTATCTGTTGTTGTTCAAAAAGAAAACGATAGAACCGAAGGAAATGGAGATGTCCGACAATCTCATCTATGTCGGCCTTTCCTTCATAACCATTGGAATGCTGTTCGGAGCGCTGTGGGCCAAAGAAGCTTGGGGACATTACTGGTCTTGGGATCCGAAAGAAACGTGGGCTGCCGTCACCTGGTTCGCCTATCTGCTCTTCATCCATTTCAGAAAAGGATTTCCACGAGATTACAGAACGGCCCTTCTCATCCTGCTGATATCGTTCCTGTTTCTACAAATGTGTTGGTGGGGCATCAATTATCTGCCATCGGCTCAAGGCAGCAGCGTGCACACCTATAACATGGGATAAATCAGAGCGTTTTCATCAGATTCAGATTCAATTCGACCAGATTCTCATCTCTCCGCTTGATAAGCTCTTCCTTCTCCATCTTGTTGATCTCGGTGGAAAGTGCCTGGCGTGAAACATTGAGATAGGCGGCGAGCTGACCTTGCGACAACCGGATGCGGACGAGATTGTCCTCCATCCGATGAAGATGCGTCAGATATACGATCAGCCGATCTCGGACGGTCTTTCGAGAAAGGATGTCCAGACGAGCCGTTGTGCAAACATTGCAACGTCCCGAAACACAAAAGAAGTTTTTCAGCAGATTTGGATGCTTGCTGATCAGATTGAAAGCGGACTCTTTGGTGGCCGTAAGGAGAATCGAATTGGCTTTGACGGTAAAGGTGGCGGGAAACCGATTGTCCTCCTGGAACAGATGAGACGTAGCGAACGAACGGGGCGCGGTGATATGTTCGATCAAGACACTGTCGCCGTTTGCATCGATGATATCCACCTGCAGAATGCCTTTCAACAAGATGCAGAGACTCCGGCAAAGATCGCCCTGATGAATCACCTCTTCACCCTTTTCATAGGCATAGACAACGTAATCCAAATCGTCGATCAGCAGCTTAACCTCCGAATCCGACAGATCCTTAAAGAGTGGGATTTCATACAACAGAGATCGCAATGTGTCGTTCAATTCAATCCGCTTCATCTTCCTTTATTTTAATATTGATTCGATTTATATTTTTTCCAACGGCTATTCTGCAGAGATTGAACGGGCGGCTTGCCACGGATCGAAAGAGAGATGAGCCAGATCTTTGATGCGGCCTTCCGAACGAGCTTTGCAGATAGCGTTATCGAGCACCTGAGCGCCTGGATGAGCTTTGGCAAGATCGGCGGCGTGAGCGGCGATTCGCAGGGACATAATCTGACTGCGGATCTCTTTTTCCTGAGGTCTCACCTCTCCGATTCTCGGAATGTCCATGCTCAGCAACGACGATCCGTAACATCCCGACAAGGCACCGCCGATGGCTGAGGAAAACGATTCGTAGCCGGGAGCGACATCCGTACACATCGGACTGATCGTGAAAGCGGGTGCATTGCTTGTAGAATAATGAAATTCCTTCATGCTCTCGTGGATCTTATGCATGGGAAGATGCCCCGGTGCTTCTATTGCCACCTGCACATACTGTTCGCGAGCCCGTTCTGCCAGCTCACACACGTTCTTGATCTCCATTTGGACGGAAGCATCGCTCGCATCATAGACAGATCCGGGACGAAGCGACAGCGACAAAGCTAGCGTGACGTCATAGCTGCGCATCAGCTCGCACAATTCATCGAAATGCGTGAACAGAAAATTCTCTTTCTTATAAATCTGCATCCAGTTGGCCATGATTCTTCCGCCGCAGGAAACGATGCCCGTGAGACGGAACGCCGTGCGGTTGATCAGATTCTGGAGAAGTCCGGCGTGAATGATAAACAGATCCACACCTTGCCGTGCCTCCTGCTCCATCGTGTCACGAACCTTTTCCCAACTGAGCTGAGAGAAGTCGAGCGACAGGCTCTGCAACGTATCGCAAAGAGGCGAACTGCAAAGCGGCACGGGACACATATGCGTCAGCTCCGAAGGCAGCGCAGTTTGATACTGACCGAACAACAGATCGGCGCCCCATTTGCAGGCATTCTGCACATCGTCAAGATTGACGGCAGAGGCCGCACATTTCACACGAAACCGACGACCCAAGATCATCGGCTCCTCTTCCAGATGATTCAGATTGGCCGGAAGGACGGCATGTCCCGATGCGATCTCTTTCCGCACAAACTCCGGCGTGATATAGGTGCGAAGGCCCAACATCTCAATCTGCTGGTTCTCGCGGATGGCCACATATTCCATTTCAGGCGTAACGACCCGTTTCTTGGCATAATAAAGCTGTGTAGACACTTTGCCCTCTTTGGACGAATAGACATTGGCTTCATTTTTCCTAAGATCCCGACGACCTTCAAACCACACTTCACGGACACGAGGCAACGAATCGCCGATCTCGATGTCGGGATCGGAATAGGCGCCGCTGGTGTCATACACCGTCACGGGCTTGCTGTTTTTGCCTTGGATAGACGAAGCGGCGTCATGCAATACAATCTGCCGCATTCCAACCTTCACCCGGTTGTTAGCATCCGTTACGTAGATCTTTTGTGAAGACGGATAGGTAAAATATCTCTCGTTTCGTGTGGTCATGCATCCATATTTTGTTGCGAAGTTAAAAAAAAGGCTCAAGACGAGAGCAATAGAAAAGGCTTTTTGCGTTTTATTTCTCAAGAAATGCATCGATTGACTACCTTTGTTCATGCAATCGAACGTAAAAGAATCTGTCCGGCTCACCCGATTCATCCTCATCGGGACGCTCAACGCGCTGATCACCGCCGTTGTCGTATGGATTTCCATGGATCTGCTTCACATCAACTATATCTGGTCGAACGTTCTGGCCTATCTGATTGCCCAAATCCATAACTTTTTCTGGAGCAAATACTGGATCTTCACCTCTTCCGACGGCAGCTTTGTCAGAGAAATTCCCTCCTTCGCCCTCTCTTTCGGCCTCGCTTATGGACTGCAGTTTCTCGCCCTGCTTCTCATGGTCGAAGTTTTAGGCATGAATGAATATCTCGCACAGTTCATCGGGCTTTTTGTCTATGGCGCCTCCAATTATCTCTTCAACCGCTTCCTGACGTTCGGGAAACTGGATAAAAAGCGCCAAAGCTCCACCTTTTCCGATAAGGACGACGTCATTCGTTGAAAACGGATTCCGAAAATGCTCCCGCTGAGAAAAAG
>CAZIVE010000044.1:7234-20934 GCA_964542435.1 uncultured Parabacteroides sp. | reverse complement strand
GTGATCTCGCTGGGAATCGAACCCAAATTTAAAGTTTAGGAAACTTTCGTTCTATCCGTTGAACTACGAGACCGGAGCTTTGGTGGGCAAAAGTAATGCTTTTTCCCAAAAATTCCTTACCTTCGCATAGTAAATATCTAAAGAAAGAACAGAGATGAAACGCCTGAATATTGTTACCCATCCAATCATTGCCATCATCACTTTGATGTTGATCAGTTTTCATGTCAACGGTCAAATAGTTAAGCCAACAGCGGAACAGCAGAAATGGGCCGACGCGGAGATCGGCGTGCTGATGCATTTCGACATGCCTGTGTTTCATCCCGATTACAACTGGCGGCAGTTTGGAACGCATCCCGATGCCAAGAGCTTCAATCCAACAGAGCTCAATACCGATCAATGGATCGCCACGGCCAAGAAGCTGGGTGCCAAATATGCCATCCTGGTAGCCAAACATTGCAGCGGATTCAGTCTGTGGCCTACGAAGGCGCACGAATACAGCATCAAAAACTCTCCCTGGAAAGATGGAAAGGGCGACATTGTAAAGGACTTTATTGCCTCATGCCACAAATACGGCATCATGCCGGGCATTTACGCCAGCACATCTGCCAACGGCTATCTGTATGTGGACAATCCCGGATTGGTACAGAAGGGCTCACCTGTCACACAGGCAGAATACCGTCGCATCGTAACCGAACAGCTGACGGAACTCTGGAGCAATTACGGAAAGCTATTCGAAATCTGGTTTGACGGCGGCGTTCTGTCACGCGAGAAGGGCGGAGCGGATGTGCTGTCACTCATCAACCGTTATCAGAAGGGAGCCATCGCCTTTCAAGGACCTTTCGGCTATCCGGATCTGATCCGTTGGGTTGGAAATGAAGAGGGATTTGCGCCTTATCCTTGCTGGGCAACGGCAGATTCCACGACCTCATCCGACGGCATCGTTGCCGTAGGCGGACTGAATGGACGTCCGGACGCGCCCTATTGGTGTCCCGGAGAATCGGATTTTACACTGCGCAACAACAGTTCGTTCCAAGGCGGCTGGTTCTGGAAAGCGGGCGAAGACTCCACTTTGTTCAACACGAACGATCTGATCAAGAAATATGTATCGAGCGTCGGACGGAACACCAACATGCTGCTCGGCGTGGTGATCAACGACAAAGGACTCGTACCCGATGCCGATGTAGCACGTGCGGAAGCTTTTGGGAACGAGATCCACCGTCTCTTCGACCATCCGATCAAAGAGATGTCAGGAAAAGGCAAAACGATCACCTCATCCAACGGATCAAACGAGGTGATCTATGAAATTCGTTTCGATCAGCCCACGTCCGTTAGCCATGCTGTGATGCAGGAAGAGATTGCTAAAGGCGAACGTGTGCTGAGTTATCGTCTCGAAGGCGAGAGCTCCGGTAATTGGGAAAAGATTGCGGAAGGCACCAACATCGGACACAAACGCATCGAGATGTTCGATCCGAGAAACGTGTCAGCCGTGCGCCTTGTCGTAACCTCTTACAAAGCCGAGCCGAAGATGAAAGCTTTCAAGATCTATTGACCGAAGGCGCCTTTCTGCGTTTCCACCATAGATAATATCCGCTGATCGGCAGGAAACCGCCAATCAGTGCAGCCAGGAAATAGACGATTTCGCCGACCATACCGGCCCATTGTCCGCCATGTAATTTCATAAACGTCTGATGCAGTCCCATTCCCGACATATTCTGTCCATGACCGTGATCACCATGAAATCCTTCCGGTCCGTGTCCATCTCCACCTTTGAAGGCCGACATCTGTCCGCGTGAATGGTCTTGGAAAGGCGCTACGGAACCGCCGTTCTGTTTTTGTGGTCCGACAGACTTCGCATTCGCTGCGGTATTTGCACCCATAATCGCAGAAGCTGCCTTATTATACCAATTGAACGACATCGTCGGTCCGGTAAGTGCCATGAGCAAGAGGAAAAGCGTGGCATAAATGCCAAGAGAAACGTGACTGTCATAGACAAATCTTTTCCAGCCTTTATGGAAATGGACACTGAGTCGTTCTTTCAGCATCTTCTTATTCTTAGGCCACCACAAGATGACGCCCGTTATGAGCAGAATAACGGAACACAAAGCTACAACGCCGGTTAGGACTTTGCCCACAGACGTGCCATCATGACTTGCGGGACTCATGAACAGCCATTGGTGCAGGTTTTGCACCGTTCGGAAGAACTGCATATCATGGTCGGGAACACCGTAATACGTCGCTATTTCATGACGGAACACCAACAGCGCACCACTAAAACACAAAATAGAAAAAAAGAGGCCCAAAGGAATGGCAATCCAACGATGGATTTTCAAAAAGAAACTTCTCATACAACTAATTATTAGGGTTTACACTACTCACAAAAATTTCCTAGAGAATGTATTTCAGACAAGAAAACGGAACTTCGGTTTAATCTCTATAGCAGGTTAAGAAATTACAAAAGATGAGAAAAAGTCTTGGAACGACAGCCTTTTCACATAAAATCGATCCTTTCAGTAGGGGTTTTTCTAACGCGTAACGTTATTGGGGCAGATTCATGTATAAAAACTCTGGTCCTTTCTCGGAAATTTGTCGTCGGAGCAGCAAAAGGCTGAAGTGAATGCAGTCGCTCCACGACATCTTTCTCGAGATTCTGGCAGAAAGACGATGAATCGTTGCTTCTAAGCAATTAGAGCGTTAACAAATCAAGTATGACAACCATTAAGTGGAAAAGAAATGAATAACAGCGTAAAAAGAGATTGGATTGAGACTATCGTAGATTCCCTGAAGCACTATCGGCGCAACACCGCCTTCGTGATCAACGGCGAATCGTATTCGTACAAAGATCTCGAGGATAGAATCGGCAGGATCATCAACCTGCTGAAAGAAAACGACGAACCCAGAATCGGGATTCTCGTGGATGACAGCATCGAAACGTATGCAGCTATCCTCGCTTTGCTCATTACAGGAAAGACGTATGTCGTGCTGCATCCCTCCTATCCGGAAAGCCGCAACATCAAAGTGGCCCAATTGGCAGGTTTGCGGACGTTACTGGCAAAAGGCACAGTGGACAGGCACAGTCCGCTGAGAGATATGATGAATGTGGTCAGTCTTGTGAACCTGCCGAAAAGCGATTCGGAAGAGATCCATTATACGGCAACGGAGAAAGACAATGCCTATATCATCTTCACATCGGGAAGCACAGGTGAACCCAAAGGTGTTCCAATCTCTCACAAGAACCTCAACGCATTCTTCAATGCCTATCGTCAGCTGGGATGGAAACTGGACGAACATGACCGGATGCTGCAGATGTTCGAACTTACCTTCGACGTATCCGTCGTCTCCATGCTTTATCCGCTCACCATCGGAGCAGCCATTTATACGGTCGGTTACAAAGAGGTGAAACATTTCAAGGTATTTGAAATATTGGAACAGGAGAAAATCACCTTTGCTACAATCACACCGTCACTTCTGCAGCTTCTCTCGCCCTATTTCGACGAGATCTATTTGCCGAATCTGAGATATCTGGGACTTTCAGCCGAAGCATCACAGAGTGAACTGCTGGAACGTTTTCGTAGTTCTGCACCTCATGCCGAATTTGTCAATCTTTACGGACCGACCGAAGCCACAATCTATTGCACCTCTTATCGCATTCCCAAAGAGGGAACTTGCAAACAGCATAACGGCATGGTCGCTATCGGAAAACCATTTGATGGCATCGAGACAAAGATCTGCGACATGCAAGGTACAGAGGTTTCGCAAGGCGAGATGGGCGAACTGTGGGTTTCGGGAGATCAGGTGATGGAAGGTTATCTGAACGATCCCGAGCGAAGCGAGAAGGTGATCGTGAAGAGGAACGGAAAACGGTATTACAGGACCGGCGACCTCTGTATTCTCGACAACGACGGCACCATCATCTATTGCGGACGCATGGACTATCAAATCAAGATTCAGGGATTCCGAATCGAACTGAGCGAGATTGAATATGCTGCCAAGAACTTCTTCAACAACGACTGCAATGCCGTGGCTCTTCCGGTCAAGGTTCAGGGAATATGCAACGAACTGCTACTGGTGGTCGAGAAGAACGAAGGCGACAAGAGAAAGCTGCAACTCTATCTCGAACATCAGCTGCCCAAATATATGCTGCCGAAAGATATTCTATTCATGTCGCATTTTCCGACAACGAACAGCAACAAAGTGGACAGGAAAAGAATCAGCGAACAGATTAAAATGTTACAATCATGACCAAACAAGAGGTATTGAGCCAAATAGAGATCATCTTCCGGAAAGTACTTAACAACGAAGAGATCCATCTTACAGAACAATCCACTACGAACGATGTGAAAGGTTGGGATTCACTGACGCACATGATCATTATCGCACAAGTGGAGAACCATTTCAAAATCCGATTCAAGTTCAGAGAGATCGTCAGGATGAAAGACATCGGCGAACTGTGTGACGCCGTCATCGAAAAAGCAGCATAACCCTTATGGAATTTCTCTCGATCAGTTTCCTGGTGCTTTTCAGCGTCAGCTTTCTTATCTATTGTCTCGTCGGCAAACGGTTTCGCAACAGCTTGCTGCTGCTGGCCAGCTTCGTGTTCATCGGTTGGCTTTATCCGCCGTTTCTCATCACAGCGGTTGCTGTGGCACTGTTCACCTTCTTCTGGGCGCAGTTGTTGGAACGCAAACCCACGCAGCTTGTCTATGTGAGCGGCATTGCACTGCTTGTCTTTTCTTGGATCGCACTGCATTATACGGGAATCGTGGCAGATGCCGTTCATCTGTTCGCTCCGGCTGTGAGCAAGGAAAGCGTCATGCACAGTCTGGTGTTTCCGCTCGGAATGTCGTTTTATACCTTCCAGGCCATCGGCTATCTGACCGACGTCTATTGGCAGGATGAAAAGGCCGAGCGCAACTTCCCCGCCTTCATGCTCTATATGCTCTTCTTCATGAAGTTTCTTTCAGGACCTATCGAACGTCCCGGTCATCTGCTGCATCAGCTGAAGAATCCCGAAGCGTTCAACTATCAGAATGCCGTTCTCGGGATGAAGTTCATCCTTCTCGGACTGATGAAGAAACTGCTGATCGCCAATCATATCGCGCCGCATCTCGACATCATGTTCAACACGGTGGACGATCTCTCGGGCTTGCAGCTGCTGATGACCTGCCTGCTTTATCCGATCCAGCTTTACGCCGACTTCTCCGGATATACAGACATTGCCATTGGCGGTGCCAAGATGTTCGGAATCGACCTCTCGCCCAACTTCAACCGACCCTTCATTGCCAAGAGCACCGCCGATCTCTGGCGCAGATGGCACATGTCGCTCTCGTTCTGGATCCGGGATTATCTCTATGTGCCGATCACCGCCGCCACGCGCAGTTGGGGAAGATGGGGACTCTATTTCAGTCTGCTCAGCACCTTCTTTCTGCTCGGCCTTTGGCACGGATTGGGAATCACCTTTGCCATCTACGGACTAATCCAGGGCATCATCATCTGCCTCGAAACGCGCATCACCTTCTTCCGCACCTATCTGCCGAAATGGTTCGGGCGGAAGGTTGCCGACATTCTATTCATTGTCCGCACCTATCTTCTCTTCGCCGTATCGCTGCTCTTTTTCCGCGCCAACTCACTGCACGACGCCTGCCGTTTTCTGACCGGCATGTCGCTGCGCGTCCATGAATCATGGAAAGAGATGAACATCGGCATCGGCGACCACAGTTGCATCGTGGCCGGTTCGGCTCTTCTTCTACTGCTGATCTTCGAACATTACAACGATCGCTATGATCTGATGCACAAAATGGATGAAAAAAGTCCTTGGCTGCGTTGGACCGTTTACTATCTGCTGGTGTTCGCCCTCTTCACGCTCGGGAAATTCGACTACGACAACTTCATATACGCACAATTCTAAAACGTCTCGCACATCATGGCATGGTTATTCAAAAAAAGTCCTGCAAAGCGTTTCTGGCTGAAACTGCTTCTGCTGGCGTTGCCGTTCGTTCCGATGGTCATCCTCTATTTTGTCAAAGATCCCTTCATGAAGCTTTATCCGCACAAACGTTTCGACCAGACCAACATGCTGCTCGACGAAGCTTTCGTAGGTTGGCAGAACATCCAGATGAACCGAGATTCGCTCCACTATGATTCGTTCATACTCGGCAATTCCTGCACAATGGCTTTCCGATGTCAAGATTGGGAAAAACATCTGGGCAAAGATGCCGTGGCAGCTCGTTTCTTCGACAATGCGGAAAGCCTCGGCGGTATCTGCCAAAAGATCGAAGCCTTGGATTCCGTAGGATTGCCGCTACACAACCTGCTTGTCATTGTCGATCGCTCTTCGTTTCTCAAACTGGAACCGCTGTCGCGCAATCAGAACCTCTTCTCGGCAAAGGTCGCCGGCATCAGCGAGGCGGAATTCCAATTGAAAGCCCTGCAGGACTTTCTCTATCCCAGCACGCTTATTCCGTATTTCAGATATATTATCACCGGTCGTTATGTCAAAAGCATGAGAAAGGTGATCCACGACGGCGCGCCGCTCAGGGAAGCGTTCACAAACAACTTCATCAATCCGCGCGAAAAGGAGATTGAAGAGAAAGGCGAAGGCTATTGGACAGAACATAAAGAGGAATTCGAGAAACGTCCGGACGCAGGGAAAGAAGAGACGCCGGTCATCGAGAATCAGCAGATCCAGCTGCTGCGCCGCATCAGGAAGATCTGCGACAAACAGCACACAAGACTTGTCCTCCTCATCAGTCCCGATTATTATCAGACCAAGCTCAACCATCAGGATCTTCTTCTGTTGAAAAAAGAACTGGGAAACGAAGCTGTCTGGGATTTTACCGGCGTCAACGAATACACACGCGACATCCATAACTATTACGAGCCGGGACATTATCGCCCGATGTTGGGCAGAAAGCTACTCGACGTAGTCTATTCTCATTGACAGCCTTCCAGATCACAACTCCGCGAAGCCAAAGTTCCCAATCGAGAGCAAAGAGGATCCTTTCCGGTGCAAGGAATGCCATTCGAGAGGCCTCGATTCCAACTCTGGCACGCCGGAATTCACGAAAAGAGCTCGAGACAACAACTTTGTCGTGCCAAAATGCCGATTTGGAGGTCTAAATCACCATTCCGGGGAGAAAAAGTTCACATCTTGAGGTCGAGATTGCCATTTCGGGAAGAAAAAGTACACATCTTGAGGTCGAAATCGCCATTCTGGGAAGGAAAAGTTCACATCTTGAGGTCGAGATCGTCATTCCGGAAAGAAAAAGTTCACATCTCGACCTCTAAACGACAATTCCGGCGCGCCGGAGTCTGTTTAAGGGGGCCAAATGCATTACCGGACGCAGGGGATAATAAGCAAAGAGGCATCGGATCAGAGAAAGAGGTGCTGCACAAACTTTCAGAACTTGAAGGAGATGCTGGCGTAAGGCAGACAATGGTTACTGAAATCGAAAGAGTACATTCTCACGACGTCGCCTTCGGGCGGATTGCCGACGATGTTGTAAAGTCCGACGCGATAGAGCAGTTTCCTGTCGCTGTTATGGAAACTCTTCACGTGGTTGAAGCTGGCGTCAAGACGATAGTTCATTTTTCTCCGCTGACTGCGGAACGCATCGCCAAGCAGAATCTGATAATCGTCGTCCACCTCCTTCATCCGTCCGGATTGAGCCATTGCGCCGATAGAAAAGGCAGAACGCGGCGTGAACTTATAGCTGAAAGCCAGACGGGAAGCATGGGGAATGTCGTAAAGTGACGGAACATCGCCGCGCGGGGCAAGTTCTGCATAGTGTTCCTTACTTCGCGAGAACGTATAAGAAAACTGAAGCGTGACTTTCCGCCAATCGTTATAGAAAAAGAACTTCACACCATAACTATGCCCTTTCCCGCTCATGATATAGTCTTTCCATTCGCTGTCGAGAGGATAGGTATCGGGCTTGAGCGACATGATATTGTCGCGATGCTTATAGAACACCGAACTCTCGATGAATCCGTTCTTCAGGATATGCTTCCATCCGGCTTCGTAATGTTCCGAGATACTTGGCGGAAAACCGGAAAGGCTCGGCATGCGGAAATCGGTAGGCAAAGGCAGTTCATCGATGCGCAGATAATGATAGAACTGCTGCATCTTGGAGGCTCCGAAATAGATGAGATCGTTGTCGTCGAAGAAATATTTGAGAGAGAAACGCGGTTGAAGACTGTAATAGTTGCGGCTGTTGTTGGGAATATAGGCCACAAAGTTGATACCGAACTGCGAGAACAACTTGTCCGTAATTCGAACTTTGTTGTCATAATAATAGGAGAACTGCGTCACGGGAATATTGCGCGTGTCCGCTCCGATAGTGTCATTGAAAAAAAACAGCTTGTAGATGTCGCGCGAAGCGCGGATGCCTGTCGAAATCGTATATACATTATAAATATGGAAACTGAAGTCGGTGGCAAAAGAAAACTCCCGGATGCCGCAATGAATATATTTGCTGGAGTCGATGTCCACGCCCGGCGCATATACCTTGTTGTCGTAGGACGAATAGGACAAAGTCGTGGAATGGGTGATGCGCTTCCCGATGAGCGAATTGTATTGAAGTGCCAGCACTTCGTTGTCCCAATTGATGAAGGTATGTCGTTTATCGTTTTCGTCCAGTGAAAGATAGTCCTCGGCCGTCTTGTACGCCGTCAGATGAAGTGAAGAGTGGTCGTTGATGTCGTAGGAAAGCTTGCCGTTGAGATCATAGAAATAATGGTTGAGCTTATCGTCCTCCGGAGAAAGTCCGTCGAAAAGATCCAGCCAGCTTCTTCGTCCGCCCAACGAGTAGGAAAGTTTATTCTTGATGATGGGTCCTTCAAACTCAGCCGAAGCTGCCGGAACATCAAGCGTGAGCGTCTCGGAAAACTTCTGTTTGTTGCCCTCCTTAAAGCGGATATCCGTGACCGACGACAATCGTCCTTCGTATTCCGTAGGGAAAAAGCTGTTGTGAAAGGTGACGCTTTTGATGGCATCGCCATTGAATGCAGAGAGTTTGGAGTTGAAATGGTTGAGATGATAAACCGGCACACCGTCGAGAAGAATGAGATTCTCGTCGTCTGCACCGCCATTGACCTGGAAGTTACCGCTCGCAGCCGTACCGATCACGCCCGGCAGAATGTTGATCTGAGAAAAAAGATCGGTGCTGTTGAACGACAGCATGTTCGACGGCGTCGCCTCATTCAGTTCCGAAAGACTCTTACGCGGTTTCACCATCACCTCCTTGAGTTCAAAAGTGACAGGATCCAATGAGACGTTCATCGAAATATTCTTCTCGATCCCCATTTCCCGCACGAAAGGCGCATGTCCCATGTGACGAAACTCCAAAGAATAAGTTCCGGGAAGAAGGCTCAAGACAAATGATCCGTTGTCGTCTGTCGTCGTATATCGTACTTTCCCGTCGGTTCCACGAGCTGTGATCACCGCGCCGTACAGTTTCTCGCCGGAGTCTTTTTCCTTCAAGATTCCAGAAACGAGGTATTCCCGTTTGCCGTAAATGTCAAGAATCAGCTTCCGCTGATCGAAAGGGATGATCTTGAATTTGTAATCCGCCAGCACCTGACGAAGAAGATCCTCGACGGTGAGCTCACGAAGAAAAACGGTGCGCTTTTTAGAGAGGTCGATAAGAGCTGAATTATAAGAGAGGACGATTCCTTTGTTCTCAATCAGTTTGAACCAATCCTGTACAGAAGCAGAAGGAACGGTGACAGTGACCCTTTCTTCTGCTACAGAGTTGACCGGTTTTTGCTGAGCCTTGACGTGAATGAACAGACAACAGATCAACCCAATGATGAACAATTTATATCCCATTTACTCTCTACTCATAGTAAAGACGATAATGATTTACCGAAATCTTTTCGTATTTACAGTTGCAAAGATAGCTCAATTCCTTCAATATAGTTTCAAGCTCCTTGAGTTCGAGTTGTGTAGTAATTTTATTAGATGCAATACCCTTGTCCAAATCAATCTGAACATGATAAATTCCTTCCAGTTGCTTGATCACGCCTGAAACCTGAGCATTCTGCAGATTCAACGTCTGAGGCGCATCGCCGAAGAGAAGCGGCGCATTGCTGATCTCGCCCGAGACGATCTTGTCTTCGGTCACTTCAGCCTGCTGATTCTTCTGTAAGACGACGTTTCTTGCGTCAGCCGTCACTCTGACCGTTCCGCTTTTGACATACACGCGTGCATCGTTTCTGGCTTTCGAATCCACCAAGAAAGAGGTTCCCAAAACTTCTACCTTTATATTATAAGTATGGATAACGAACGGACGATTCACATTCCTCTTGATTTGGAAGAAGACCTTACCGTTCAAGTCGAGCTCTCTTTCGCCTTTGCTCTGGAATGCTTTATAGGTCACTTTCGAACCCGGATAAAGCGTGAGCTGCGAACTGTCGGGCAAAGTCACCATCCGTTGGATGGATTCCGTGTTGGTAAAAGCCATCAGGATCGGCTTCTCCCTTTTGAACAGGAACAACGAAAACGCTACGACCAACATCACGGACGCTGCCAAAGCCGCCATTTTGTATAAGAATGGCACATTCACGGCGTGCGGCGTTTGCAGTCGAGCTTCCACCTTCTGCCAAGCCTTCACACGGTCGAAATCTCCGGATCCACGATCTGTCTGCGCCTCCACAAGATGGCGCAGCTGCACATATTCATCGTGATGCACCTGCTTCCACTCGTTCAAAGTCGCCTGCTGATCATCCGTCAAGGACTCTTTCGAAAAGTCCCTTGCCAACAACTCATCTATATCATCTGAACTTTTCATCTTTTTATGTTTATCATTAATTGTATCATAATAGTAACGATAGCCAACAAATCCGGATGTGCTGCCACATATTCTCTAAGTATTCGGATGGCTTTTCCCATGTGGTTTTCAACGGTCTTCTCCGAAATGCCTGTTTCCTCGGCAATCTCGCGGTACTTCATTCCGCGAAGTTTGCTCAAGAGGAAGACTTCCCGACATTTCGGAGGAAGCATCGACAGCGCATCTTCAAGCGCCTTCTCCCGAGTCTCATCTTTTGTCTGCTCTTCATCATCGTCTGTATCATCGAGATGATTCATAGAAAGAGAAATGGCGCCATCATCCATAGAAACAGTGTCGATCCGGCGTTTGCGCAAGAATGAGATACATCTGTTCTTGACAGAACTCACCATATAGGCGGCGAACTCGTTTTCCGGCAAAGCATCCTTCTCATTGTTCCACATCGAGATAAAGGTTTCCTGAACGATGTCTTCACATTCGTCCCTGTCCGGAATATACCGGAAAGCTTCTCTGCACAAGCTGGCATAGTATCTGTCGAACCGGTGTTTGAACTTTTCTTTTCTCGTCAACTCAGATGTCACTGTCTATCTTCTCCTTTTTAAAATCTCACACTTGCTCCAATCGTCACGAAGCCTTTGTATCCCAATCCTGTCTCAATGAATCCGCCGAGATGCTCGTTGCCGATCCGAAGCGCGATGGGATTGACTTGGAAAGCGAAATCGGCGGAAGACTCGGACTTGTATTTGTTAAGCACATACACATCCTGACTTTTCGTCTTCGTGTAATTCAGACTGGAGATGTCAACGCCGGCTTCGCCCGATCCGTACAATTCAATGCAGCCACTTTTGTAATACAGAAAGTCAACCGTCGGAAGAATCATCAGATGCGACTGTTTTTCTTCAGCGACTGTTATTTTCTCCTTTCCATACTCGATGTTACTCGAGATTTTCATGTATGCGATATCGGCTCCTATGCGGAAACGATTGTACTTATATCTGTAACCGACGCCCCAAACAGCCGAGGATTTCTGAACATCACGCTTCGTTCCCGTGACGGCATCAGCCAAACCAATCCCGAAGAAGTCGGCAATAGACAACGTAAATCCGTCACTTGCCAGCACTCGCACCTCGTGTTTGTTTCTGTCTGAAGAAAAACTATTTCTCATCTCCTGCGCTTCGGAATGTTCCATACAAGCCATGGCGCACAAAAATACTATGATTCCTTTTACTTTCATCTGTCGATCATCTTTAATTATTCATTCAACATGTCCACTCACTCTCGGACTTCGATTATATAACTCATTTTTCGAAAAAACCCCTATCCTGTTCTCGCAAGAATACGATCACAAAAGGTTTATCCTACATGACAGAGGAAAATTAATCGAACAGACTTTGCAGTACAGCAAAGGATTTAATCTCAGGAAATTCAGGCAGATGAAGACGGTAATAGGCGAGAATATGAGTGAGTATTTTCACGCGGTCTTCACGTGAAAAACGATAAAGAGACATGTTTCCATAACTGATTCGAAGCAGTTGCTCGAAGACAGCGCTTTCCGAAGGGGAAAGGAAATTGTCGTGCACAGGTTTTCCCATAGTAAACACGCTGTTGCGCATATCGAAGAAAGCTCCCGCTTCATAACTGTCCGTATTCGGGAAAATGCCGACGTAATGAAGCAGCCGGAGAAGAAAGACAATGTGAAAATTAGCCACGCCCATTTCCATCTCATCCAAAAGTTCTATGGAATCATACAGAAATGCAAAGAGCTGCGGATCCGATTCCGACGTACGAAGTGTACGGAAAAGCACCTCGGAAAGAAACAGGCCGATCGCACTCTTTACGGGATCAGAGGAAATGCGGAGCTGCGGAAAGGAAAGCTTGGCTTCATGGATACGCTGCAACTCGCGCTTCGACTGCTGATCCGTCACCAGATCCACAACGGCCATCGGACGAAACAGCGAAATAGGAACGAGCGTACGCTTGCCACGAGTGCGTGCTGTAAGGAATGACACACGGCCGAACGATTCGGTGTAGGTGTGAACAATCAGATATCGATCGCTGTATGGCAGCGTGTGCAGCACGACGGCGCGGGTTGAATCAAGCATTTTTCATTCCTTTGATACGTGAAACAAAGTTACGAAAATAAGTTAATTCGGCAACAGAGGGATTTTTTTCCAACATTTGTTTGTTGTATTCGCGGAAAGAATCTATCTTTGCAACCGCGTTTCAAATCAAATGTTAACAATTCGTTTGAGATAGAAAGCATTAGAACAAATGGCCCGGTCGTCTACCGGTTAGGACGCAAGATTTTCATTCTTGAAATGGGAGTTCGATTCTCCCCCGGGCTACAAAGGAAGATAAATAAATTAGTATAGTAAAAAATGGCAAATCACAAGTCATCTATTAAGAGAATCAGACAGACAAGCGTTAGACAGCTGCATAACAGATATTATGCCAAGACTGCAAGAAACGCTATGCGCAAACTTCGTGCAACAGAAGATAAAGCAGAGGCTAAAGAAATGTATCCGAAGCTGTGTTCATTGCTTGACAAACTGGCAAAGAGACACGTTATTCACAAGAATAAAGCTGCCAATCTGAAGTCGAAGCTGGCTAAGCACGTCAACAAGTTAGCATAGAACGAAACAGAGTTCCGGCCCGGTCGTCTACCGGTTAGGACGCAAGATTTTCATTCTTGAAATGGGAGTTCGATTCTCCCCCGGGCTACTTGGTGAGCACGTGAATCTTATGAACGAGTTAAAGAGATAAAGCGTTTAGGCTTTGTCTCTTTTTTTATGTTCTCATTTGAAAAAAGAAAAATTCATTTATGCGGTCCTTCGTATCACAAACAACAAAAAAGTTTTAACCATGGTTGAAACTTTTTTCAACCGTGGTTAAAAATTATTGGGACTACTGTGAAAA